>JANJUF010000098.1 GCA_024710705.1 Gemmatimonadaceae bacterium
GCCCGCCCGTATCCGGCCTCGCATCGGTGACCTGCAGGAAGAAGTCGTGCCCCTTTTCATCAATGCCGAGCACTTCCTGGATCTGCGGCTCCGTCTGCAGCGCGAAGTTCTTCGGCGACCCACCACCGGCGATGAAGATTCCGCTCTTCCCGCCATTGCGCTTCGCGTGCAGCACGATGCTCGCCGTCTCGTTCACGTCCTTGTTGGGATCGAGCACGCAGGTCCCACCCTCGAGCGCCAGCGCCGCGATGTTCATCCCGATGGACGAATCCCCGGGCGACGAGGTGTAGATCGGCACGCCACAGCGATAGGCCGCCGCCAGCAACGACTTCTGCGGGATCCCCAGCGCCTTCTCGCGCTCCACGAGGTACTTCCCGCAGAGGTTGTGGAACTCCGCCGACGACATCGTCCGCTGGAACTCCGGCGCCCGGATGATCTTCCGGAAGAACGCATCGGTGCTCAGCAACACGTCGTAGTCGAAGAACACATCGTAGATGCGCACCACGCCCTCTTCACGCAGCACGGTGTCCGACGCCTGCGGATTCCCGCGATGCATCGAGAGCCCGAGCCCGAAGTGGGTGTCATGATACAGGTTCGCGCCCGTGGAGATGATCCAGTCCACGAATCCCGCTTCCATCAGCGGGATGATGGTACTCATCCCCAACCCGGCTGGCGTCAGCGCACCGGTGAGCGTCATGCCCACGGTGACGTCCTTCTCGAGCATCAGCTCGGTGAACAGCCCGCAGGCCTCGCGCAGCCGCCCGGAGTTGTAGCTCTGGAACGCACCGTCCACGAGCTGCACCACGGACTCGGTGCCATCGAGCTTGCGCGGTTCGATCTTCTTGCCGCGCAGGAACGTGCTCTGCGCCTTGGTGCCCACCTTGGCACTCTTGGCCTCACGCAGCTCGGCGGCCCGCTTCTGCGCCGCCTTGTCGCCGGCGGCGCTGGCCTTCTGCTTCGCGCCGGCCTTCCCCGTGCCGTGGCGCGATGCCTTGAACCCACCACGCTCCCGCGATGAATCCTTACCCTTCGCCATTCGCTTCCCTCGCCCGCTTGCGGGCTGTCTTGAGCTGCAGTTCATACGCTTCGGCCACCACACGCGCGGCCTCGGCGGGATCGTCCGTCACCACCATCAGGTCCATATCCCCGGGCGAGATCTTCCGCTCGGCCAACACCCGCGACTTGATCCAACGCACCAGGCCCGCCCAGTAGTGCGTGCCGAACAGCACCACCGGGAACTGCGAGATCTTCCCAGTCTGGATCAGCGTCAGCGCTTCGAACATCTCGTCGAAGGTGCCAAAGCCGCCGGGGAAGATGATGAACGCGCTGGAGTACTGGATGAACATCGTCTTGCGCACGGCGAAGTAGCGGAATCCCACGAGGGTGTCCACGTAGGGATTCGCGCCCTGCTCGAACGGGAGCTCGATGTTGCAGCCGTACGACGGCGCACCAGCCAGCCGCGCACCCTTGTTGGCCGCTTCCATGATGCCCGGGCCGGCACCGGTGATGATGCTGAAGCCCTGCTCGCCAAGGAGGCGGCCCGTCTCGACGGCGGCCAGATACTGCGGATCATCGGGATGCGTGCGCGCCGAGCCGAAGATGGACACGCCCTTCTCGATGCCGGCGAGCTTGTCGAAGCCTTCCACGAACTCCGACGTGATGCGCATGACGCGCCAGGGATCGGTGGACCGGAAGTCGCTCTTGGGCCCGCCGGATTGGAGCAGGCGTTGGTCCTCGGTGAGCGCCCACGAGAAATCGCCGATGGAATCGTCGGTGGCGGCCCGCGGCATCAGCTGCTCGCTGATCGCGGGGAACTGGCCGGAGGCGCGCATGCCTTCGTCCATGCGTTCCTTGAGCCCAGCGATGGCTTCGTCCTGCGCCGACTGCAACTGCTTGGCGTCGGCCTTCTTGCCGGAGGCCGTGCGGGCCGGCATGGCGGTCGGCTTCTTCCGAGGTTTCTTGGGTGTCATGACCCGGAGAAGTTTACGTTGACGGATGCGCCACTGCGACCTGCGCCCGACTGATCGGCCCGCCGCATGACCCTCGTCCTGATCGTCGCCGACGGGGTCCGGCCGGACACGCTCGCCGAGGCAATCGACGCTGGGCAGCTCCCCGCCCTGGCGCGCATCCGGGCCACGGGAAGCGCGCATACGATCACCACCTGCTTCCCCTCGGTGACGGGGAGCGCGTACTCGCCCTTCCTGCTCGGGCTGCATCCCGGGCGGGCGGGGCTGCCGGGCCTCCGCTGGTACGACCGTGAGCGTTCGGCAACGCTCTGGCCCGCACACGCACGCAGCTACGTGGGACTGGGCGGCATCCGTGCCGACGCGGACCTCACGCACACGCATCGCACGCTGTTTGAACACGAGCCGAACTCGCTGGGCGGATTCACCTACATCGGGCGCGGGCTGGACGCCAAGCGCCGGATTGGAACTGGGTGGGGCTTCGCCGCCCGTATGGCCTGGACCCACTTCCGGGGCGACCTCGACGGGTGGATGCGCTTCGACCGCTGGCTCGGTGCGGAGTTCGCAAGCCGCATCCGTCGCCAGAGGCCACAAGTTGCCTTCCTCGCACATCCGGGCGTGGACAAGCTCTCGCATCGTTTCGGGCAGGAGCATCCGATAGTGCTCGACGCGCTGCGTACGGTGGATGCCACCGTCGCCCAGGTGCTGGCTGACGGCGAACGCGACGGCATGGCCCACGAGGTGTGGATCCTCAGCGACCACGGACACCAGCGCGTGACGGCGCACGAGGACCTCGCGGGCCTGGTCGCGTCGTGGGGCCACCGCGTGCGGGCGCATCCGCTGGTGCTCGGCGGCAGCGACGTGGCGGTGATGGTGAGCGGCAATGCGATGGCGCACCTGTACCTCGAGCTGGAGCATCGCGTGCGCCCGTGGTGGGAGCCGATGCGGGCGCGTTGGACGCCGATGCTCGAGCAGTTGCTCGCGCGCGCGTCGGTGGACCTCGCGTTGCTCCCGTTGAGCGCGGACGCCTGCGAAGTGCACAGCGGCGCGCGCGGCGCGGCCCGCGTCGAGCGGCTCGCTGATGGACGCCTGCGCTACCGATGCCTCACGGGCGACCCCCTGCTCGTCGGCGGCGACCTCAGCGCCATCAGCGCCGATGAATCGTGGGAGGGTTCGCTCACCACGCCGTATCCCGACGCACTAGTGCAGATCCTCGCCCTCGCCGCCGCACCACGCAGCGGCGAGATCATCCTCTCGGCCGCGCCCGGCTGGGACCTGCGCGCCCGATGGGAACCCGCGCTGCACGTCTCCGGGCACGGTGCGCTGCACCGCGAGCAGATGCTGGTGCCGCTGCTGATGTCAGCGCCAGCGCGCGGAACGCCGCGGCGCACCACGGACGTGTTCCCGAGCGCGCTGCAGGCGCTCGGACTCGACATCCCGCGCGGACTCGACGGCGCGAGCTTCCGCTAAGGCGCGACGCTCGTCCGCTCAAGCAGCTCCCGGAGCCGCTCCGCCAACCCCCGCTGCCGTGCCCGCAACGGCTCCAACCGCGCCCCACTCGTCTGCCGCAACAGGTATCGCCGCACCGAGCGCCAGATCGCCTGCCGCCGCTCCCCCACCGCCAACGCCGCGAACGCCCACGCCGGCTGCACGAACGCCAGCAACGCCCCTGCCATCCACCCGAACCGCAGGCCCACCAGCACCGACGTCACCACGATCCAGAGCGGAAACACAATCGCCCCCACCAGCACGCGGTGCGTGACGATGGTGTCGTCCCCTTCCGCCTTCGCGACCCACGCCGCCGCACGCACAGTGAGCTGCTTCGGCAACCAGAAGAAGATCGCGCCGAGGAACGAAATCGGGATCAGCGGCAGGAACGGAATCCGCGTGAGCGCCCAGCGCAGGGCATCCATCGCCGACACGTCCATGCGCAACGCATCGGGACTGAGACCGATGGCCTCCAACGCGCTGCGGTGCGCGCGGAGCTCGGCGGCTGTCTCCCGCCATCCCGCGTCGGTGCCGGCGCGCAGCGCCTGCAACGCCTCGGTGATCACCCGGATCCGCTCCACTTCCGCCGCCGGCGTCTCTTCCGCCCCGAACTCCGCCCGCCACACCTCCTCGGCGGTGCGCACCAGCGGCTCATCCTCCCAAGCCTCGAGATTGATGGACACGCGCCGCATGGCCCGCTCGATACGTTCGGTGAGCTCGCGAACGGCGCTGCGATTGCTGATCTCGCCGAGCAGGTCATCCCAGCGGAAGATCTCGCCGATGATGACGTGCGCCTCGGAGCGGAATGCATCGCGATCACGAAACACCAGCCCCATCGCGATGATCGGGAAGTCGCTCCCCAACTGCTGCGCGGCACCGATGGCGATCCGTGCGGCCCCGGTCTTGAGCGGCGCCAACCGCGACGCCGAGTGGGAGATGCCTTCGGGGAAGATGCCGACCACATCGCCTGCCGCGAGCACGCGGTGCACATCGCGAAACGAATCGAGGTTCTGTGCCACCAGCGACGGGTCGTCCTGCTGGCGATACACGGGCACGGAGCCCACGCCGCGCACGAGCCAGCCAATCAGCGGATGCGTGAACAGCGGCGCCTTGGCCAGGAACCGCACCTTCCGCCCCGCCATCGCCGCCACGAGCGCGGGGTCCACCAGCGAATTGTTATGGTTGGCCACCAGCAGCACCGGGCCGGTGGCCGGCAGTCGCGCGCCCGCAACACTCACCCGATAGTAGGAGCGGGTCGCCAGCTCGGAGATGATCGGCATCGCCCGGTAGAGCCACATGGGGCGGAAACCTATCCCACCCGTGCGGAAACCGCGCCCCGCCTGGGGCGTAGGGAGGAGGTCCTTCACCCCGCGACCCATGTCCGACCTTCGATTCGCCTTCCGCATGATCGCGAAGAGCCCGCTCTTCACGGCCATCGTCGTCGTGACGCTGGCGCTCGGCATCGGACTCAACACCGCGGTGTACGCGGCCATTGACGCCCTGCTGCTGCGGCCGCTCCCGGGCGTGACCGAACCCGATCGCATCGTCCAGCTTTACCGCACCTATCCGGGTGGCCAGCAGTACGGATCGAACTCCATCCCGCACTTCTGGGACCTGCGCCGCCGCTCCGGCGATGTGTTCACCGACGTCGCCGCCTGGGCCTACGTGACGATGAACGTCGCCGCAGCCGATCGCCCAGTGCGCGTGTTCGGTCAGATGGTCTCGGCGGACTTTTTCCGCACGATGGGCGTGGCGATGTCGCAGGGCCGCGGATTCCTTCCTGCCGAGGACGAAGGACGCGGGGCGCACCCAGTGGCGGTGCTGAGCCACAATGGGTGGCGATTGCACTTTGGTGCCGATCCGGCGATCGTCGGAACGCGCATCCGGGTGAACGGACAGAGTGTGGAGATCATCGGTATCGCCTCGCCAGATTTCGACGGCGCCGTGCCGATGGCGCCTCCCGCCCTATGGATGCCGCTCATGCAGCTCGAGCAATTGCGGCCCGGCGGTGGCGGATCGTTCGAGAACCGCGGCAACAACTTCATGAACGTCGTGGCACGGCTGGCGCCGGGCGTCACGGTGGAGCAGGCCAGTGCGCGCATGAATGCCCTGATGGAGGAGCTGCGCGCCGAGTTCCCGAATGTGTACGAGCGCACGGGAATCCACCTCGTGCCGCAGTCGGAGGCGGGCATCCACCCCAGTTTCCGCGGCGCCTCGCTCGGACTCTCGGCGGTGGTGATGGCCGTCGTCGGCATCCTGCTACTCGTGGCCTGCGTGAACGTGGCGAACCTCTTCCTCGCCCGAGCCCGCGACCGCACCCGCGAGATGGCGATCCGACTCGCCCTCGGCGCCAAGCGGAGCGCGCTCCTCCGACAGCTCCTGGTGGAGAGCTTCGTGTTCGCGGCGATCTCGGGCGTGGCCGGCCTGCTGGTCGCGTGGTGGGCCATCTCACTCGCCAACGGCGTGACGCTGCCGATGGACATCGATTTCAACGCCGACCTGCGACTCAGCCCATCGGTACTCGGCTTCGCATTGCTCGTCTCACTCGTCACCAGCGTGCTCTTCGGCCTCGCGCCGGCACTGGCGGCCACGCGGCCGTCGCTGATCCCGGCGCTGAAGGGCGAAGCGGCGGCCGGCGGTGGACGCTCGCGGATGAGTCGCGGGCTGGTCGTGGCGCAGATGGCGCTCTCGATGGTGTTGCTCGTGGGCGCGGGACTCTTCCTCGCCAACCTCCGCGGTGCCACGGCGCTCGACAAGGGCTTCACAGCCGAGAACCTGCTGTTGGTGGATCTCGATCCCGACCTGCAGGGCTACGACCGCGCGCGCAGCGAACAGTTCTACGGCACGCTGTTCGAGCGGTTGCGCGCCGACCCGCAGGTGGTGGCGGTCTCGACCATCGACAACGTGCCGCTCGGACTCGGCAACAGCGACCGCGGCGTGCAGATCCCGGGATACTCGCCATCCGAGAATGAGGGCATGTCCATCCACTACGCCGTGGTGAACCCGGGCTACTTCGCGACGATGGGCGTTCCGTTGGTGGAAGGGCGCGAGTTCACGGCGCGTGACGATAGCGGCTCGGTGCGCGGCCTCGTGGTGAACCAACGTTTCGTGGACCGCTTCTGGCCCGGCCAGAAGGCCGAAGGCCGCACCGTACAGACGGCCGGCCGCGAGTACACCGTCATCGGCGTGGTGCCCACGGGCAAGTACCTGCGCCTGGGCGAAGATCCGCTCGCCCACATGTGGTTCGTGCAATCGCAGCTGTGGAACGCCGGCGCGACGGTCATCATCCGCACGCGCGGCGATCCGATGTCGGTGCTGGCGACCGTGCGGCGCGAGGTTGCGGCGCTCGACGAAACCATGCCGCTGAGCAACGTCCGCACGATGGACAAGCACCTCGGCATCTCCCTGCTGCCGGCGCGACTCACCGGCGCCGCGCTCGGTGTGTTCGGCCTGCTCGGCCTCGTGCTCGCCTCGGTGGGGATGTACGGCGTGATGGCCTACAGCGTCTCGCAGCGCACGCGAGAGATCGGCATCCGCATGGCCATCGGCGCCAGCGCGCGCGCGGTGGTGCGGCTGATCATGCGCCAAGGGCTGTCGCTGGTGCTGGTGGGAACGGCCATCGGGCTGGTCGGGGCCTGGGCTGCGTCGCGCTTGCTGCGCGGCGTACTGTACGGCGAGAACACCACCGATCCCACGACGTTCATCGTGGTCCCACTCGTGCTGCTGGCGGTGGCGACCCTCGCGACATTCGTCCCCGCGCGCCGCGCGGCCAAGGTGGACCCCGCCGTCACGCTGCGCGCGGAGTGACGGGGTGAGTTTGTGACCCCGGTCACGATTGGCCCGTCGGCATCTATATTGCAGGCACTGACCCAGTGATTTTCCCGGACAGGCGTGTGACCGCGCCCCCGGGATCAGGCATCATTCCAACGCCGAGCCCAGCTCGGCGTTGCCTGTCTCTGGGACGTTGCTAAGTAGTTGTTTAGCAACAACTTAACTTGATTGCGCGGTCCCCTTCGCTGGTCTCGGGGTGATCGCAGGGCCTCCTGAATGCTCGTTGCTCCTGCCGCACAGCTGCTCCGTCGCCGCCTGTCGGGGCTCCTCGTCGTCGCCGCTGCTGGCCTCCTCACCAACTGCAGCCTGGACGAGCTGGTCTCGCCGACGCCGGGGGGCGTGCTCACCGTCGCCCCCTTGGAGCTCGCCGATTCCGCTCGCGTGGGGAGCACGGCCCGCCGCACGCAGACGGTCACACTCGGCATTCAGGGACCGTCCACCTCGCTGACGTTTGGCGTCACCGCCGAACTCGGCAGCAGTTGGATCGTCGAAGGACTCGGCACCGGGACCGCCCCGAACGACTGGACCATCGGCCTCGACCCCACCGGCCTCGCCGTCGGTGAGTACCGCGACACGTTGCGCGTGTCGAACGACGGCCCCGACGCGCGCCTCGTCCGCGTGCCCATCCTGTTCCGTGTGCTGCCCTGCGAGGTGATTGACCTTGGCGCGCTGCCGGCGGCCGACTTGGAGGCGCTGCTGGTTGCGGAGCCCGGAACGCTGACGGCCGGCGACTGCGCGTCCACCTCGCAGACCGATCGCTACGCCAAGCGCTACCAGTTCACCGGCGCGGCGGATGACTCCGTCACCGTGCGCGTGCTCGCCACCGACTTCACGCCACGCGTCACGCTGCGGCGTACCGGGGCGATGTCGCCGATTGGTTTCGCCGACACCTGCCCGGCCACGGGCTCCGGCGCCTGCACGCGCTACGTGCGCCTCCCCGAGTCCGGCACCTACGAAGTCGAGGTCACGTCCACCACCGCCGCGGCCACGGGCAGCTTCGAACTGCGGGTCGCGACGCCACGTGCGCCGGCGGCGCCGACCGCGCTGTCGCAGCGCGTCACCACCGACCTCACGCAGGTCATCGCGGCCGGCAGCACGCTGAACACCGACCGCATCGCCCTGCAGGCATCGCTCAGCGATGCCGACCTCGATTCGTTGCGCCTGCAGATCGAGCTCCGTCCCATCGCCACGCCGTTCACCAACTCACCGACGGCGACGAGCGCGCTGCTCCCGGGTCCGACCATCACGCAGACCGTGCTCGGGCTGACCGACAACACGGTGTACCGCTGGCAGGCGCGCGCCGTGGACGTCACCGGCCGCACCAGCGCCTGGGTGGCCTTCGGCGACGGCAGTGCTGACTTCGCGGTGGGCGTGCCCGAGGCCCCGCTGGCGCCGAGTGCGATGGTACAGCGCAAGGTGGACGGCACCACGCCCATCGCCCTTGGCGCGACGACCGACGAATCCATCATCCGGCTGGGCGCGACGGTGAGCGATCCCGACCCCGCCGACCAGGTGCGTCTCGAACTCGAGGTGCGTCCCTTCGGCACCGCGTTCTCCAATGTGGCCACGCATTCCAGCGCCGCGCAGACGTCGGGCACCAGCTTGCTCGTGTCGGTGGCCGGGCTCGTGGACAACGGGCAGTACCGCTGGCAGTCGCGCGCCGTGGATCAGACGGGACGCAGCAGTGCCTGGACGCCCTTCGGGGGATCGAGCGCGCACTTCCGCGTTGCGCTCACGCCCACGCAGCTGGGCTT
The DNA here is from genome assembly GCA_024710705.1 of Gemmatimonadaceae bacterium. GTDB lineage: Bacteria > Gemmatimonadota > Gemmatimonadetes > Gemmatimonadales > Gemmatimonadaceae > Pseudogemmatithrix. Next base: position 9,038 of record JANJUF010000098.1, read on the forward strand.
CCTCACCGGTCCGTCCACTGCCGCGGCCGGTGCGGCCATCACCCCCTCGGTGCGCGTGGCCGTGCAGGACGCCGCCGGCACAACGCTTACGAGCTACACCGGTCCGGTCACGCTGTCGTTGAACAACGCCAACGGAGCGGTGCTCGGTGGTACCACCACCGTCAGCGCCGAGGCTGGCGTGGCGACCTTCCCTGACCTCTCGGTGGACCTCGCCGGCAGCGGCTACACGTTGACGGCCACGGCGGGGACGCTCGAGACCACCAGCGCACCCTTCGACGTGACCTCGGCCGCCGCGGCGGCGATGTCGTTGAGCGCCGTGCCGGCCTCCGTGGTGGCTGGCGAAGCGATTGCGCCGGCACTGACCGTCACCGTGCGTGACGCGCTCGGCAACGTGGCCACCGGGTTCACCGGCACCGTGTCGCTGGCGCTGGCCTCGAACGCGGACGACGCCGTGCTGTTGGGCAGCACCAGCGTGGCGGCGGTATCTGGTGTGGCCACCTTCAGCGATGTGCGCGTGGAGCGTGCATCCTCGGCGCTTACGATTGTGGCCTCAGCGACGGGGCTGGCGAACGTGTCGAGCACGCCGTTCGCCGTGACGGCGGCGGCGGCGGCCGAGCTTGTGGTCGTTGCCGAGCCGGCGACGGCGGCAGCCAGCGGCGCGGCGCTGAATCCGCAGCCGGTGCTGGAGATCCGCGACGCCTTCGGGAACCCGGTGCTCGTGGCCGGTTCCACGGTGAATGCGACGATCGCAAGTGGACCCGCCGGCGCGTCACTCAATGCTGCCTCCGTGAACACCGCCGCCGATGGACGCGCGACGTTCAGCGCGCTCGCCATCGTCGGCGCATCGGGGAGCTACACGCTGCAGTTCAACGCCGGTGCGCTCACGGCGAGCCCGGCCGCCGCCATCACCATCGGCGCCGGCGCGGCCACCCAGCTCACGATCAGCATCGAGCCGCCGGCCACGGCGGTGAACGG
>JANJUF010000104.1 GCA_024710705.1 Gemmatimonadaceae bacterium
GGCGACGGCGTCCGTGGCACGCTCGGCGGCGCTCACCGACGACGGCTCGTGCGTTCGCACGTCAATGCGCGTCACGACCTTGCCATCGCAGGCTGTCGCCTGCGGGAGCGCTTCGACCACGTAGGGCGCGATCAGCATGCCTAGGGCGCGCAGTGTAGGGACGTCACGACTAAATAGTACACAGCGGCCGCGTCAGCGTGCGGTGCCGCAGTGTCCGCCATATTTTCCACTGGATGAGACTCTGGATCGACGCCGACGCCGCTCCCCGCGACGTGAAGGAGATCTGCTATCGGGTCTCCGAGCGGCTCGCGCTCGAGACGATCCTCGTGGCCAACCAGCGACTACAGCTTCCGCTCGGCTACCTGCATCTGAGCGCCGTCCGCGTGGATGGCGGCCCCGACGTGGCCGACCAATACATCGCCGAACACGCCGTCGCCGGCGACGTGGCCGTCACGCAAGACATCCCGCTGGCGGCGCTGCTGGTGCCGAAGGGCGTGCGGGTGATCGATCCCCGCGGCGACGAGCACACTGAAGAGAGCATCGGCGAGCGGCTGTCGGTGCGGAACTTCATGGACGGGCTGCGCAGCGACGGCGTGGACACCGGAGGGTACGCGGCGTACGGGCAGAAGGAGAAGCAACGGTTCGCCAATTCCTTGGATCGCATCCTGGCTCGGCGCGCGAAAGGCGGCGCACGATGACAGACGCCCCGCGGATGCCGCGATTCTCGCCTTCCTTCGACGAAGGCCGGTACTTCGACCTGTGGATGTTGGTGCACTTCGTAGCCGGACTCGCCGGCGGCTTCTCCAACATCATGTTCGCACTCGATCGGTTCTGGGTGCTCGTGCTGGCCTTCACACTGATGCTCGCGTGGGAGCTCGGGGAGTTTCTCACCGGCGTTCGCGAATCGCTCTCCAATCGCGTCGTGGACATCGTCGTGGGAATGGTCGGCGTGTGGCTGGCCTTGCTGGTGTCGCAAGGCATGGCGCCCGCGTGGCGCTGGGCCTGGTTCCTGTCCATGGTTGCGCTCGGGTCCGTTGGGATGGCCCTCGGCGTGCGGGCGTATCACCGGCGGAAGGCCAGCGCGCGGTGAGTGCGCCCGAGTCGGTGCGGGTGCGCGATGGCGATGCCAGCGATGTCGCGGCGATGACGTCCACCACGGCCGCATTTGCGGCCTCGTCCACCGGCGCGACGCCGACCGGCACGCCCCCGCCAATCTCCGTGACGACGACCTCCGCGCTCACAGCGCCGAGGTGATGAGCCCGCGCAGAAGCATCAGCCCGAAGTAGGCCACCAGCGGTGCGATGTCCACCATCCCCACGCGCGGGAGCACCGAGCGCAGCGGCCCGAGGAACCACTCCGTCATCGCCGTCGCCAGGCGACCGATCCGCGAGTAGGTGCCTCCCACCCACGACGTGATCACCCGCACGATCAGCGCGAGCTGCAGCAGGCCGATGGTCCACTCCACCAGCAGGCGCAGGACACCGCGTGGGCCGCGCGACGTCGCGTAATAGCCGCCAATCAGGATGTCCCGCACGAACTCGAGCACGCCCACGGTGAGGGCGCCGGCGACCAACAGCGCCAGAAGTGCCCACCACGGGGCGTTCACGTGGGAGGCGCCGAACAGCGCGGCGCGTCGTTCGACCGGGGCGATCAGGGGATCCGCCACTTTCCGTGCCAGGCGGGCCATCGGACCAAACGCGTTGATCCGACGCGACCGCTCCAGCCAGGCCAGGGTCGCCAATGCCGCCCCCACCACGAGGACCACGCCGAACCCGTTGCGGAGCGCGAGGTTCAGCCGTTCGAGCGCGAGGATGAGTTCTCCCAACAGCGACTCCTGACGGGGGCCTAGGGCGTGAGTGTGAGCAACATGGCACGAAAAGTGACACCCGGGCGCGTCACCGGGTACTAGCAGGTGTGACGGTCCGCGCGATGGAGGACCCGGTTCCGGGCGGAATGGCGTGGCGAGGGGGTGCGACGAGGGGATATCCTCCCCGGACCTCGCTTATGTCCGATACCCCACCGAACACCTCCATTGATCCGACCCTTCCCTTGCGCGCCAAGGCAGGGGATCGGCAGGCCTTCGCGCAGCTGGTGGACCTGATGTATCCGCGGGCCCTGCGATTTGCCCTCCATATGGTGGGGAATCGGGAGGACGCCGAGGAGGCGGTGCAGGACACGTTCGTGCGGGTGTACCACAATCTCGGCCGGTTTCGCGACGACGCCCGGTTTGAACCCTGGCTGTTCCGGATCCTCGCGAATCGGTGCCGCACCGCGTTGGGGAAGCGGAATCGTCATACGCAACTGATCCAGTACGGCGAGTTGCCGGATCGGGTCGGGGCGCAGTCGGACCCGGAGCGCGATTGGACCGAAGAGGTCTACAAGGTCCTCGAGACGCTGCCGGCCGAACAGAAGGAAGCGTTCCTCCTGCGACACGTGGAGGACATGGCATACGAAGACATCGCGGCGGTGACGGGTGTGGGCTTGAGCGCGCTGCGGATGCGGGTGAAACGGGCCTGCGATGTGTTGCGGGTGCGACTTACGGAGATGATGCAGGATGAGTGACTCGATGCAGGACCCAGTGATTTCGCGCGTGCGGGAGACGTTGCGCTCCGAGTCGGCCACGCGGCCGGACCCGGTGGCGGTGGCGCGCACGCTGCAGACGGTGTGGGCCGCTCCGCGCCCCGTATGGTGGCGGCGCGCACTCGATGCGTGGCGGATGCCGGCCCTTTCGGGGCTCGCCACCAGCGCGGTCGCGGCGGCGGCGTTGTTGGTGGGATTCGTGACGCGTGGCGCGGTGCAGACGCGCGACGCGCTCGACCCGGTGGCGGCGGCCGGTCCCGCCACCGAGGAGTTCCCCGTCCAGTTCGCCTCGTATGAGGGCGAGGAGACGGCCCGGATCGCCACGCAGTTCGTCTTCGAGCACGCGACGGCCCAGTCGGTCTCCGTGGTCGGCGACTTCAACGCCTGGGAGGCGGATGCGCTTCCGCTCACCAGGCTGCCCAACGGACTCTGGACCGTGACGGTCCCGCTTCCGCCGGGCCGGCACGTGTACGCCTACGTCATTGACGGTACATTGGTGGTGGCCGATCCCCGCGCACCGAAAGCCGGCGATGCGGACTACGGCCGCGAGGGTTCCGTCGTGATGGTCTTCGCCCGATGAACAGGCATCGAGTTCTCTTCGTCGCGCTGGTGCTCGCCAGCGTGTCCGTCGCTCCCGCGCTTCGCGCGCAGGGGACGCCGGTGCTTGGCATCGCCGATGCGAGGGCGCGGGAGGCCGTGGAGCGGGAGATTGCCCGCGCGGCTGACCGAGGGCTGCCGACTAGGTCGCTCATCGCGAAAGCCCAGGAAGGGGTCACGAAGCGGGCGGCCGGGGAGCGCATCCGGGCCGCTGTCGCCTCGCAAGCCAGGCGTCTCGAGCAGGCGCGCGACCTTCTCGCTCCCTCGCCATCGGAAGCGGAACTCGTCGCGGGTGCGGATGCACTCGCGGTGGGCGTCCCCGCCCCGATGTTGCGGCAAATCCGCGCGGCGTATCCGGCCGGACAGTCGGTGGCGATGCCACTCGACGTCCTCACGGAACTCATCGCCCGCGGGGTCCCTGCGACGCACGCCCTCGAGCAGATCACCGACCTCATGAAGCGCGGAGCGAGCTCCGCGCAGATTGCCGGCATCGGCGCATCGGTGCAATCCGATATCGCCGCCGGTCTGACGCCTGATGCGGCGTTGGAAGTGCGGGCTCGGGGTGTGATGTCGCTACTCCCATCCCCTGCAGCCGCGTCCGCTCTCGCTCCCAGCGGTCGGAGGCCCTAGTGCCGGCGTGATCCGCCGCGCTGCGGCGCTGTTGCTCCTGTTGGCCAGCGCCGCCCGCATGGGCGGCGCGCAGCGCTTGCCCGAAGCGCGGATGGAAGTGGGGTACGCCTCGGTGTCCCAGCGCGGATTCGACCCCGAGGCCGCCGCCTTGCTGGCGGTGTTCTGGCGCCAGCCCGCCACCAACTGGACGTTTCTCACCAGCGGCAACCTCACCTACGCACAAGACTCGCTCGCCGCGGCCCAAGGGGTCGCGGCCTTTGATTTTGAGTGGCCCGCCTCCGAGCACATGCGGACGGAAGTCGGTGTCGCCGGCGCCTCTTTCTCCCTCCGCAGCGCCGGGCGGGGCGGGAACGGCAACGCCTTCCTCCGCCAACACTTCGTCGGGACCAGTGGCGGCAGTTGGGTCGGGACCGGACTCGGGCGCACCAATCGCGACGGCGTCGTGAGCAGCTCGGGCGCCCTGGATGCCGGACTTTGGTATCGATTCGGACCGGCGTATGTCAGCGCCTCGCTCGCCCGCACGACCTCTGCCGACTGGCCACTTCTCCGCGCCTCCGGCGTGGTCCGCGATCCCGAGGACGACCGGTTCGAACTCCTCGATGCGCTCGCCACCATCGAGCTGCGCCGGGGTCCGCACGACATCAGTCTGCTCTTCACCGGCCGCAACGGACTCGGAGGCACCAACGCGCGCTTCCGCGCCCTGATGGGCACTGCCACCGTCCAAGCCACTGAGCGCGTGGCCGTGCTTCTCGCCGGCGGGCGCCAACTTGCCGACCCGCTGCGTGGCCTGCCACAGGCTGACCTCGTGACCGTCTCGGCGCGCATCTCGTTGGGTCCGCAACCGCTGCCAGTGATGGAGCGCTCGGAGATCGCGCAGGCGCAGGTGATCCCCATGGCCGGCGGCGGTGGCGAGCTTGTGGTGCGCGTCCTGGCCAACGACACGCTCTTCGTGCAGGTGGCCGGGGATTTCAGCGAGTGGCAGCCACTGCCGATGGAACGTGACGGCGCGTTCTGGGTGGCCCGCGTACGTCTCCCACCCGGGAAGTACCGCGTGGCCGTCGCCGTGAACCAAGGGCAGTGGCGCGCCCCGCGGAACCTGGCGCGGGTGCGTGACGATTACGGGGGCGAGGCAGGCCTGCTCGTGATACCTTGAGGGCGCCCCCACCAGGAGCCCCGCGGTGCCCTTCACCTCACGTCGTAGTTTCCTCACCGGACTGACCAGCGCCGCCGCCGGCGCGAGCGCGCTGCCGGTATTCAGCGAGCGCGCCTTCGCACAGCTCTTCAAGGCCGACGCCATCGCCGGAGGGCGCCCCCCGCAGGCCCTCGCCGACGACGAGCTCTACTGGGCCCAGATCCAGCGCGCCTTCGACATCGACCGCACGATGATCAACCTGAACAACGGGGGGATCTCGCCGACGCCGACGCACGTGCTGCAGCAGATGGTGCGCGACCTCCAGTTCGTGAATGAGCTCCCGGTGGAGCACAACTGGCGCGTGCTCGAGCCACGGATGGAGAGCACGCGTCGTGAGCTGGCCAAGGAGTTCGGCTGCGACACCGAGGAGATGGCGGTGACGCGCAATGCCAGCGAGGCCATGGAGACGCTGATCCTCGGCATTGACCTCGGCCGGGGCGACGAGGTGATCATCACCAATCAGAACTACGGACGCATGATCACCACCTGGGAGCAGCGCGAGCGCCGCGACGGGATCGTGGTGAAGCGCGTCTCGTTCCCGCTGCCGCTCACCGACCCGCAGGTACTGGTGCGCCGCATCGCCGAGCAAATCACGCCGCGCACGAAGGCCATCGAGCTCACGCACATCACCAATCTCTCGGGGCAGATCCTCCCCATCCGCGACGTGGTGCGCCTCGCGCGGCCGCGCGGGATCCAGGTGTTCGTGGACGGCGCCCACGCCTTCGGCCACTTCCCGTTCACGCGCGACGAGTTGGAGTGCGACTACTACGGCACCTCGCTCCACAAGTGGCTGCACGCGCCCATCGGTGCGGGCTTCCTCTACGTCCGCAAGGACCGCATCCCGACCATCTGGCCCCTGATGGCCGCCGACAAGAGCCGTGACGCCAACATCCGGAAGTTCGAGGAGATCGGCACGCACCCGCAGGCCAACTTCAACGCCGTGAGCGTGGCGATGACGTTCCACCGCGGCATCGGCGTGGAACGGAAAGTCGCGCGGCTGCGCTATCTCCGGGACCGGTGGGCGAATGCGTTGCTCGCCGCCAGCCCGCGGGTGAAGGTGCTGACCGAGCTGGGGCCCGAGAAGGCAGGGGCCATCGGGCTCATCAGCGTGGACGGGCTCGACCCCGTCCAGCTTGGAGGCTGGATGATGAATCGCTACAGGATTGTCAACACGCCGATCGTGCATCCCGAGTTCAGCGGCATCCGCATCACGCCCAGCATCTACACCACCGTGGACGAGATCGACACCTTCGTGGACGCCGTCCGCACCGCCATCAGGACGGGCATCGCCTGAACGGCGAGACCCACCCACCACACCCGACGTGAACTACTGGCTGCTGAAGTCCGAACCCGAGATGTTCGGCTACCGGGATCTCGAGAAGAGCCCCAAGAAGACCACCTACTGGGACGGCGTGCGCAACTACCAGGCGCGCAACACGCTCCGCGACCTGATGAAGAAGGGGGATCGCTGCTTCTTCTATCACTCCAACGCCGATCCCACCGGCATCGCCGGGATCTGCGAAGTGGTGAAGGAGGGCTATCCCGATTTCACGGCCTTCGATGAAACGCACGAGCACTACGATCCCAAGTCCAAGGCCGACGCGCCCACCTGGATGATGGTGGACGTGAAGGCCGTGCGCGCGTTTCCGCGCGTCATTACGCTGGCGGAGCTGAAGGGCGTGAAGGGGCTCGAGAAGATGGTCCTGCTCCAGCGCGGCTCTCGGCTTTCAGTGCAGCCCGTGACCGCGCGGGAGTGGGACATCGTGTGCAAGCTGGCGGGCGTCTAGCCCTTCTTGCGCATCTCCTCGAGCGTGTAGGCCCCGCCGCCGGCGAGGGCGATGCACGCGGCGGCGGCCGCCAGCGTCAGCTCGAGCTCATAGCCGCTGGGGGCAAAGAATCCGCCCGACAGCTTGGCGAAGAAGATGGCACCGAGCACCACGCACATCTGCAGCGCCGCCGCGATGCGGTGCTGGAAGCCGACGATCACCAGGATGCCGCCCACGAGTTCGATCGTGGCGACGGCCGGCGCGGCCACGCTCGCCAGTGGGATGCCGAGACTGCCGAAGAATCCGGCGACGCCGGAAATGCCCATTTGGAAGAACTTCTGGTAGCCGTGCATCGTGAACACGATGCCGACGACGACGCGCAGGATGGCGAGCCCGAGTGCCGGACGGAGTGCAAACATGCGACCTCCTGGATTTGGGGGAACCACATCCCGAACATACGCTCCCCAATCTCGCTCCGCTCGCCCGGCCATTCGCGTCGCTGCGGGGTACAATCCGAGGTGAACGGCGAGGCGTGCCGCTCCATCGCTCCCCGGAGGGAACATGTCCAAGGTCACGAAGAAGGCGGCGCGCAAGGCGCGCGCGGCAGTGTCGGAGCTCGAACTGCGCGTGATGGCGATGGAAGGTCGCCGATCGGTGCGCGGGAAGGTCGCGACCGTCAAGCGCGTCGCCAAGGCAGCGCTCAAGGCGGCCGCCGTGGCCGGCGCGGTTGCCGTGGTCACCTCGGTCGCGCGCGAGCGCTCGGCGCGCTCCAAGCGCTTGGGCTAGGCCTGTGCGGCGCGATCAGCGCCGCGCGAGCTCGCGTCCCAGTCGCAGCACTCCCGCCACGAGCGCGTCGAAGTCGTCCTCGCGCGAACGATGGTTGGTGATGGCCACCCGAATGGAGAAGGCGCCGCGGATCGTCGTGCCTGAGGGCACGGCCACGCCATCCTCCTGCAGCCGCACGAGGATTTCCTTGTTGAGCGCGTTCAGCTGCTCGGCGGAGTGTCCCGGCGCGACGTAGCGGAAGTTCACGAGGTTGAGCGGCACCGGCGCGAGCAGTTCCAACTCGGGCTCGGCGCGCACCAACGTCGCGAGATACGCGGCCTGATCGATGTTCCGCGCGATGTGCTGGCCGAGCAAGTCGGTGCCCTGCGCCCGCATCGTCATCCAGACCTTCAGCGCCTTGAAGCTGCGCGTGAGCTCGATGCCGCGGTCGGCGAAATGGATCCCCCCGGTGGACATCAGCCCGCGCGCCTCGGCGGCGAGGTAGGCCGCCTGCATCGCGAAGGTGTCGGTGAGCGCCTTGTCCTCGCGCGTGAGCAACACCGCCACGTCGAAGGGGAGATAGCCCCACTTGTGGAGGTCGAAGGCAACGGAGTCGGCACGGTCCATGCCGCGCACGGCGGCGCGGGCTGCCTCGTGTGGCGCCAGGGCCGCCATCGCGCCGAAGGCGCCGTCCACGTGGAACCAGAGCGATTCGCGCGTGGCGAGGTCGGCGAGCGCGACGAGATCATCGCTGGCGCCGGTCTGCACCGTGCCTACGGTCCCGATCACGCAGAAGGGACGCAGTCCGGCGGCGCGGTCCTCCGCAATCATGGCGGCCATCGCCGGAACGTCCACCGTGAAGTCGTCCCGCACGGGCACGCGCCGGAACGCGGTCTCGCCGAGCCCAAGGAACTCGCAGGACTTCTTGAGCCAACCGTGGGTCTCGGTGCTGCCGTACACCGTGAGCGCCGGGCCCGCCCGCAGCCCCTCCGTGCGCACATCCCAGCCGGCGCGGGCCGTCCGTGCCACGGCCAGGCCGAGCACGTTCGCCATCGTCCCGCCGCTCACGAGGATCCCACCGGCGGTCGCCGGGAACCCCATCAGCTCGGCGTACCAGCGGACCACTTGCTGCTCCACCAACACCGGCGCCTGATCGAAACCGCCGACGTTGGGATTCACCACCGCCGAGAGGAAATCGGCCATCGCCGACTGCGGCGAGCCCGTGCCCATCACCCAGCCCCAGAAGCGCGGGTGGATGTTGCCGTTGGGGTAGGGCCGCACGAGCTCCAGGAAGTCGTCGTAGGCCGCTGCGTCGCCGCGCCCGCTGCGCGGGATGGCGGTGTCGGCGAGCGTCCTGCGGACCGCGTCCGGCATCTTCGTCCAGGTCGGCCGCGCGCGGACGTCGCGCAGGTAGTCCAGCGACTCATCGAGCATGCGATGGGCCAAGGCGCGGTATTCGTCCCAGTTGGCTGGGTCAATCGGTGGGAGGTCTGTCATAACCTGAGAAAGTATGCGCACCGAACACTGCTGGCCCGACACCGTCCGGGCCACCCGATTCCTGTCAGATCAGCCCAAAGAGCATGGCGAGCCCCGCCGAGAGTCCGATGAGCACGATGACCCGCCGGACCCAGACCTGCCCGACTCGCTGGGCGAGCAGGGATCCGCCGATGCCGCCGACGCCGGCGCCTATGGCCATCGCCAGTGCCACCGACCAGATCACCACCCCGGAGAACGCGAAGATGATCACGGCCACGAGGTTCATCACCCCGCCGCCCCAGTTCTTCAGTCCGTTCATCTGGTGGATGTTGGTGAGCCCCATCAGGCCGAGCGAGGCCAGCATCAGGATGCCGGCCCCGGCGCCGAAGTAGCCGCCGTAGACGCTCACCGCGAACTGGTAGACCAGGAAACTGGCGCTCGGGGGCAGCAGATGTCCGTCGGCGCCGGCGATCTCACGACGGACGCTGCCGGCGTCGGCCAGCATCCGCATCAAGGGGCGTTGCGCCATGAACAGGGTCGTGGCGCCGAGGATGAGCCAGGGGACGATGGCAGCGAAACGCTGCTCGGGGGTGCGGAGCAGCAGGATGGCCCCAACGATGCCGCCGGCGAAGGACGGCACCGCGAAGGCGACGGCCCATCGGCGTGCGCCGCCGAGCTCGCGGCGATAGCCCCACATGGACGACATCGTCCCCGGCCAGAGGGCCACCGTGGAGGTGGCATTGGCGGCGATGGGCGGGACGCCTAGGGCGACCAGGGCGGGGAAGGTAATCAGGGTGCCGCCCCCGGCCACGGCGTTCACCATCGCCCCGAGGGCGGCGGCGACGGCGACAATCAATAGGAAGAGCGGGGATTCCACGGCCGAGGAGGTGTGCGGGGACGAGGGCGCCGGCTGCGCCCGCCGAAGGATACTCACCCTCGCCGACGGGTGCTTCGATGGGTGCACTTTGCTAGATTCAGGGCACCCGGTCGGCGCGATGCCACGGTCCGGGTGTTCACCCCCCAGACGGAACCACGACAACATGGCCGGAACTCCCGACGCCAAGGGCCCCCCAGCGGGCGACCATCTCGAGATCAAGGACTCGCGGACGGGCAAGATCTACTACGCCCCGATCACCGACGAGACGATCCGCACCGCCGACCTCAAGCAGATCAAGGTGAATGCCGACGACTTCGGCATCATGGGTTACGACCCCGCCTTCATGAACACGGCCTCGTGCCGCTCGGCGATCACCTTCATTGACGGCGACAAGGGGATCCTCCGCTATCGCGGCTACCCCATCGAGCAGCTGGCCGAGCACTCGAATTTCCTCGAAGTGGCCTGGCTCCTCCGCAAGGGCGAGCTCCCCTCGCAGAAGGAGTACGACGAGTTCCAGCACCACATCACGTACCACACGTACGTGCACGAGAACATCAAGCGCTTCATGGAGGGGTTCCGCTACGACGCGCACCCCATGGCGATGCTCACGGCCGGCGTTGCGGCGCTCTCGTCCTTCTACCCGACCTCGAAGGACATCCACGACCCCCGCGAGCGCGACATCGCGTTCATCCGGCTCCTCGCCAAGATGCCGACGCTGGCGGCCTTCGCGTATCGCCACGTGAAAGGGCTGCCCTACGTGTATCCCGACAACTCGCTGTCGTACGCCGACAACTTCCTCTCGATGATCGCGCGGATGTCGGAGCCGAAGTACGAGGCCCATCCGGTGTTCTCGCGGGCCATCGACATCCTCTTCATCCTGCACGCCGACCACGAGCAGAACTGCTCCACCAACGCGGTGCGCGCGGTGGGCTCCTCGCACGTGGATCCGTACTCGGCTGTCGCCGCCGGCGTGGCCGCGCTGTACGGCCCGCTGCACGGCGGCGCCAACGAGGCCGTGCTCCGCATGCTCGAGGAGATCGGCGATGTGAAGAACATCCCGGCGTTCATCGAGAACGTGAAGAGTGGCAAGGGGGCGTCGCGGCTGATGGGCTTCGGCCACCGCGTCTACAAGAGCTACGACCCGCGCGCCAAGATCGTGAAGGCGCTCTGCGACGACGTCCTCAAGGTCGCCGGCATGACCAAGGACATGGAGATCGCCCTCGAGCTCGAGCGCATCGCGCTGAGCGACGAGTACTTCATCTCGCGCAAGCTCTACCCGAACGTGGATTTCTACACCGGGCTGATCTACCGCGCGATGCACTTCCCGACCGACTATTTCACGGTCCTCTTCGCCATCGCCCGCACCGCCGGATGGATGTCGCAGTGGGAGGAGATGCTGCTCGACAAGGAGCAGAAGATCGCCCGCCCGCGGCAGATCTACACCGGGTACGGCACGAGGGACTACACGAAGAAGCACATCAACTTGTCGCACAAGGTAGTGAAGTAGACGGAAGACGGAGGACGGAAGGGGCGCCAGGCTGAGCTTGGCGCCCCTTCCGTCTTTCGTCTTCCGTCTTGCGTCTCCCTTTTAGTGCTCCCGGTTGATCGCCATCTTGCTCTCGGCAATCAGGAGCATCACGAGCGCGGCGATGCGCTCGCGGCGTTCCTCGGCGGCGATGCCGCTCGGGATCCAGGCCCGCGCGTCGTTGGCACCGAGCAAACCACCACCGGCGCTCTGCACGACGCCTAACGGCCGCTCGCCGTCCTGGATCAACCAACCCTCGGCCACCGGGCTGAGGAGCGATCGTGGGGCGCTCGGTGCCGTCGGGCCCCACGGCGACACCGGAACGACCGTGAGTTCCCGCGGGCCACGCCGCAGCCGGTGCGTCGAGGTGGCGAGCGAGCTCCCCGGTGCGAGCTGGACGGTGTGACGGTCCAGGGTCCACCACCGCGACGTGTCGGCGGCGAGGGCGAGGCGCTGGACCGAACGGAACTCCTGACGGTTCACGACGCGGCGCTCGTCGTCGGGGTTGCTGCGGCCGATCCCCGCGGGCGGCGTGACGTCGGACTCCAGGATGTACTCCACGGTCGCGGTTGCCCGCCAGCCATCCGGTCCGTGCAGCTGATACGTCAGGTCCACGCTGTCGCGCTTCGTGAACTGGTTCCGGAAGAAGCCGGCGTCACCATCGCTCCGCCGCGCCCGCACGCGAGCGACGTCGCGTACGGCGAGACCGTCGACTCGATATCGCGGCAGGTGTGTGGACGCACCCAGCTCGATCATCACCTCCTGCCACTCCCCCTCGGGAGACTCCACCCAGGTCGGGCGCACCGATGGCGCATTGGTGCGCGAGACGCAACCGGCGAGGAGCAGGGTTCCGAGGGCAATCCCGAGAGTCCGCATGACAAGACTCTACGGCGCCGTTGGGAAACGCGGGAGGAACGCCCTAGGGCTCCTCCCGCCTTGGCAGGCTCGCTGGGGCGGGACATCTTGCGCAGTACCGATCGCCACGCCTCCCTCGGACGGGATCATTGCTCGACACCACTCGCCTCGTCGTTGTCGCCTGTCTCGCGCTGGCGCTGCTCGTCGCTCCGGCGCGCGCGCAGGAGATCGTCACTGACTCCCTCCCTGGCCAACGTCTCTCGTGGGAGCTGGTGCGCGTACCGGGCGGGGTGGTGACCGTGCCGGGCGTGGATGGCCCCATCCAACGACGCGTCGAGAGCTTCCTTATCGGACGCACCGAGGTGCCGTGGGAGCTGTACGACGTCTTCTACCTCCGGCTCGACGTGCCGCGCGCCGAGCGCCAGCAGGTGGACGCGAGCGCGCGTCCGTCGCGGCCGTACGGCGCGCCGGACCGGGGCTTCGGACACCGTGGCTACGCAACGATCTCGCTCACCCACACGAGCGCGGTGCGCTTCGCAGCGTGGCTTTCCGCGCGCACCGGACACCGCTACGCCGTGGCGAGCGAGGCCCAGTGGCAGCGTGCCGCCGACCTCGCCTTCGTCGGCATCGAGCCAGCGGCGTTGCGCGAGTACGCCTGGTTCGCTGCCAACGCCGAGGGAACGCCGCACCCGATCGCCACGCGTGCGCCAGACAAGCTCGGACTCTTCGACCTGCTCGGCAACGTCGGCGAGTGGGCCACCGCCGAGGACGGGACGCCGATCCTGCGGGGAGGAAGCTTCCTCACACGCAGCGAAGACCTCGCGCCCACGTACCGCGAGCGGCAGATTCCCAACTGGAACCAGACCGACCCGCAGGACCCGAAGAGTCGGTGGTGGCTTTCCGATGGCCCATTCGCTGGACTTCGTCTCGTGAGGATCCCTTGAGCATCTCGCGTCGTACCTTCGCCCACATCGCCGGCGCCGCTGCTGCGGCGGCCGCCTTTCCCTCCAAGGCCTTCGCCATCGGCCGCAAGCGTAATGCCGATCCCATCCGCATCGGCGTGATTGGCTGCGGTGGTCGCGGCACGGGAGCGGCCCGCAACGCCGTGGAGGCCAGCGAGAACGTCTTCATCACCGCCTTGGGCGATCTCTTTCCCGACCGCATGGCCGACGCGCGTCGCGGGTTCGAGGCCGCGGCGTCGCGATCGCCTGCCTTCGCGGCCGCCTACAAGGTGACGGACGACACCAGCTTCGTTGGCTGGGACGCCTACACGAAGGTGTTGGCCACGGACTGCGACCTCGTCATTCTCGCGGCGCCGCCGGCCTTCCGCTCGATGCACCTGCTCGCGACGGCCAACGCCGGCAAGCACGTCTTCGCCGAGAAGCCGGTGGCGGTGGACGTGGCCACGGCCATCGAGGCCATCCGCGCGGCTGACATCTTCACCGCCAAGGGATTGGGCTACGTCGCCGGCACACAGCGTCGGCACGACCCGCGCTATGTGGAGACGATCAAGCGCATCCACGACGGGGCCATCGGCGAGGTGCTCAACGCCCACGTCTACTGGAACCAGGGCGGCCTGTGGAGCCACCAGCGCAAGCCGGAATGGAGCGACATGGAGTTCCAGCTCCGCAACTGGCTGTACTACACCTGGGCCTCGGGGGACCACATCGTCGAGCAGCACGTGCACAACATCGACGTCGCCAACTGGGTCTTCGGCGGCTATCCCGTGCGGGCCACGGCCATGGGCGGGCGCCAGACCCGCACCGATCCGGTGTACGGACACATCTTCGACCACTTCGCGGTGGAGTTCGAGTACGCCGACGGCCGGCGCGTGACCTCGTGGTGCCGCCAGCAGGACGGCACCGCCAGCAAGGTGGCCGAGTGGTTCCACGGGACGCGCGGGCGCTCGAACGCCTTCGACACCATCGAAGGCGCGAACGCGTGGAAGCACGAGCGACTCGAGGGGATGAACCCGTACGTGGAGGAGCATCGCAACCTGGTGGCGAGCATCCGCGCCGGCACGCCGCTCAATGAAGGACGGCAGATCGCCAGCTCGAACCTCGCCGCCATCCTCGGGCGCGAAGCGGCGTATACCGGACAGAGTATCACGATGGATGAACTGATGGCATCCAACCTGTCGATCCTCCCGACCACGTGGGAGTTTGGCAGCCTGGCGACGCCGGCCGTTCCCACGCCGGGCGAGACGACCCTGCAGCGCACCTTCAGCGAGGGATGGTGAGATGGAACGCCGCGATTTCGTAGGCCTCGCTGCCGCCGCCGCTGCCGGGATGGCGCTGCCGTCCGAGAGTGCAGCCGCACCGCTGACCGCGCCGCGCGCCCCCACACCCTTCGCGCTCGACTACGCCCCGCATTTCGGCATGTTCCGCACGAACACCGGGGCCGATCTCGTGGATCAGCTCAAGTGGATGCACGAGCAGGGCTTCCGTTCCCTCGAGGACAACGGGATGCGCGCGCGCTCGGTGGCAGACCAGGAACGCGTCGCCCGCGAGATGAGCCGGCTTGGCATGCGCATGGGCGTGTTCGTGCTCAATCCGGAAACCGCCTGGACCACGACCTTCGCCGCCGGCAGCGCCGATTTTCGTACGTCCTTCCTCAAGGACGTGGACGATTCCATTGAAGTGGCCAAGCGCGTGAACGCGAAATGGATGACGGTCGTGATGGGCAAGTATGCGCCGCGACTGGAGATGGAGTACCAGACGGCCAACAGCGTGGAGATCCTCCGTGCCGCCGCTGAACGGCTTGAACCACACGGGCTCGTGATGGTGCTGGAGCCGCTCAACCGTCGCGACCATCCCGACCTCTTCCTCACGCGCATCCCGCAGGCCTTCCAGATCTGCCGCGCCGTCAACTCGCCCAGCTGCAAGATCCTCTTCGACATCTACCACCAGCAGATCACCGAGGGGAACATCATCCCCAACTTCGATCTTGCCTGGAGCGAGACGGCCTACGTGCAGGTGGGCGACAACCCCGGGCGCAAGGAGCCGACGACCGGCGAGATCAACTATGCCAACGTCTTCGCGCACCTGAAGGCCAAGGGCTTCACCGGCATCGTGGGCATGGAGCACGGGAACTCGCGCCCTGGCGCCGAGGGCGAGCTGGCGGTGGTCAACGCGTATCGGGCGGTGGACCCTCGATGATCGCGATGCCGTAGCGCGCGGACAACTCGGGCCAGCGTGCGCGGGGGAGCAGGGGAAGGGCGGTGGCGAGGGCGTCGGTGACGGCTGCCCTCGCGCCGACGACGGTCACCTGGGGCGTATCGGTGGCGCCGCGGCCGTCGGTGGTGCGGAAGACGTGCCCTTCTTCGCTGCCGCGAGCCGGCGTGCTCATCTGGGCGCGCGTGCTCGAGGTACTGACCGCCCCGTCACGCACTGCGACGGTGGAATCCCCGCGCGCGGTGCGCACCGCGATGCGCCATCCGTCGCCCTCTCCGGGAGCGCCGCGCGCGACGATGTCTCCGCCAGCCTCGAGGAGCACGCCTGCTGCCTCCTCCGTGGCAATCGTGCGCAGCGCCTCGTCGAGGATCCAGCCCTTCGCGATGCCGCCAAGGTCGAGTCGAGTTCCGGCGCGGTGAAACCGAACGCGCGAGCCGGCACTGTCGAGCTCGACGCTCCCGTACCCCACCGACGCCATCGCCCGCGCGCGCGCGCTGTCGGCAATCGGCAGTCCGGTTCGGACGGACTCGCGCCAGAGCGCCGTCAGCGCGCCGACCGTCGGATCGAAGGCGCCCTCGGTCTCGCGCGCGAGGACAAGTGCGATGGCAAGCACATCGCGCAGCGGCGCGGAGATGGAGATCCACTCACCGGCGGGAGCGTGCTCGAGGTGACGCAGCTCGCTCCGCGGGTTCCAGTCTGAAAGGATTGCCTCAAGCGCCGCGATGCGCGCGAAGGCGCGATCGGCGAGCGAGTCCGCGTCTGGCTGCGTCGCGTTGATGGCGATGCGCACGTCCATCCCCATGTGCACCTGCCGGAACTCCGCCACGGCAGACTCGCGGTGCGAAGGGCCAGGGCACGCGGCAACGGTGGCGACGAGTGCTGCGACAAGGGCCGCACGGAACGGCAGGCCCCTGAGTCTTTCACGCATCCGACGACCTGCAAACCATCCGCACCGGGCAGGCATCGCATCGCTTCACCCGGGCCGTGCACACCAGCGCACCAAGCTCCATCAGCGCCTGATTGTGCGTCCACGTCGCCTTGCCGGTACGCGGCAGCGTGGCTTCGGCGATGGCCCAGATGCGTTTCTGGTCGCGGGAGCGCTTGGGCTGCAGCCGCGGGGCGAACACCCGGGTGAGCACGCGGGCCACATTGGTATCCACCAACGACGCGCGCCTCTCGAAGGCGAAAGTCGCGACCGCACCCGCGGTATAGGCGCCGATGCCAGGAAGACGGCGCAGCTTCGCGGGCTCGGCGGGCAGTAGCGGTCCGGTGTCGTCACCCCAGGCACGCGGCCCCTCCCGCACCACGGCGCGAGAGAGCTTGTGTAGGTTCCGCGCCCGCGCGTAGTAGCCGAGCCCGGCCCAGGCGTCGAGGACCTGGCGCTCCTTCGCATCCGCCAGCGCGTGGAGGGTCGGGAATCGCGTAAGGAATCGCGTCCAGTAGTCCAGCACACGGCTCACCTGCGTCTGCTGGAGCATCAGCTCCGAGACGAGGATCGCGTACGGGTCGCGCGTGTGGCGCCACGGAAGGTCACGGGCGTTGCGGCGATACCAAGCCCGGAGTTTGCTGCCGAAGGTCCGGATGCGCTGCGGGTCGAGCCGGAGCGCACTCAGTGCGGTTGCCACGTGGGTGCCGCGGAAAAGAGGCCGCCATCAACAATCAGCTCGCGTGCGAGGAGCAGTCCGAACACGATGCTCAGCGTCCCGGCGGCCAAGCGCACGCCGGTGCGCATGCGATGCACCCGCGAGGTGGCGTAGCGTGCCGGGACCGCGAGCAGCAGCGTCACCAACATCATCCCGAGAATGGTACCGATGCCGAACATCACGAGATACGCCGCCGCCGCCATCGGGGCGCGGATCGTCGCCAGCACCAGGAGCGCCACCGCCGCCGAGCCGGCGAGTCCGTGCACGACGCCGATGAGCAACGGACGCGCAAGCGTCGGCGCCGCCTCGGAATCCTTCACGCGCAGATTGGCGTAGCCGAGGCCGATCAGCATCAGGGCCACGCCAAACTCCAGCGCCAACCCCACGCGCGGTGGAATCACCAATCGGAAGGCGATGATCGCGCCGCCGAACAACAGCAACGTGAGCGTGTGCCCCACTCCCCACACTGCCCCGATGCGCGCCGCGCGCACCAGTGAACGCTCGCGCGCGACGATGGTGGTCACGGCGACCACATGGTCGGCGTCGGTGGCGTGGCGGAGTCCAAGCAGCACTCCCAGCAGGATCGGCGTCAATGATTCGGCGAGCATCCGCGGAATCTAGCGGCTCGCTGTCCCGCCGCCTCGTCCGTACTTGGCGTCCAGCGCCGAGTAGTGCGCCACCAGCATGGTGTGCGATTCCCGAATCGCCAGCTCGCGGAACTCGGGTGGCAGGCGGCTCGCCAGATCCACCACCGCATGCACCGTGGCCACCGAGACCATCGCCGAGGCCGCGCGCATCGGCTCGGGCATCGCTGGGTAGCGCAGGGCCAGGAACCGCCCCACGTGACCCACCAGCGCCTGGTTCAACGCATCGTAGATCGCCGGACAGTTCCGATGCACGGCCGCGTGCACGGCGTTGAAGGCCGGCGTGCGCTCGATGAACGTCACCTGTGCCCCAAGGATCCGGTCGAACAGCTCGGGCGCGGGCAGGTGCACGGTCTCGAGCGGCATCGCCTGCTCGTTTGTCTCGCGGACGGCGTCGGCATAGCGCGCGCCCAGCGCCTCGACGATGGCGTCTTTGTTCGGGAAGAAGTGATAGAGAGACCCCATCGAGGCTGCCGCCCGATCGGCAATCATCTGCATCGTCGCCTCGCCCACCCCATTCTCGACAAACACCTGTTCGGCGGCGTCGAGGATCTGCTCCACGCGCCGCTGGCCACGCTCCTGCTGCGGCGCACGAGGAGCCCGGTCGGGCCCGGCGGTCACTGGGGGTTCAGCCATATGTAACCAATAATGGAGGATCACCTCTACTATTGACAAGTAGTGGAAACCCTCTAATACTTGTGTCCATTCTAGAGGACGTCCTCTAGAAAGTCCCTAAGCCAACCGTTCCATGCGCCATCTCTGGATTGCACTTCTCCTCGCCGCGCCGGTGCTGGCCGACGCGCAGGGCCCACTCGACGAGTACGTCGCGCAGGGTCTCCGCCAGAACCTCGGTCTACGCCAACAGGCGCTCGTCGTCACGCAGCGGGAGGCCGCGCTCCGCGAGGCGCGCGGAAACTTCCTTCCCTCGGCCACACTCAACGCGCGCCACACGAACGTGAGTGGCCAGGTGGTGAACCTGGGCGAGCTGATCAACCCGGCGTTTGCGGCGCTCAACCAGCTCACGGGCACCCAGGACTTCCCGACCGACATCGACCTGCGGCTGCCGCTGCGACAAGAGACGGCGATCCGGGTCGCCCAGCCAATCTTCCAGGCGGAGCTCGTCGCCGGCTATCAGGCGGCGTCCGCGGCGCGCGATGCGCAGGCGGCGAACTTCGGTGCCGCCGAGCGTGGACTCGCGGCCGAGATCCGCTCCGCCTACGTGAACCATCTCAAGGCCCTTCGCCTCGTCGAACTGCGCGCGGCCACCCGCGCGGTGCTCGAGGAGCAGGTGCGCGTGATGTCCCGTCTCGTGGACGCCGGGCGTGCGACACCGGACGCGCTGTCCCGGGCGCGCGGCGAACTGAGTGAAGCGCAACAGCGTGAGGCCGAGGCGGCGCAGATCGTCAGCGCGAGCGCCCAGAGCTTCAACATGATCGTGGGACGCGACCTCGTCGAACCGGTCGAGGTGCTGTCGGATTCGGCGCTCGGCCTCGATGCGCTTCCATCATTGGACGAGGCGCTCGCGGCTGGCCGCGGCGGGCGCGAGGAACTGCGCGCGCTCGAGGCCGCCGGGCGAGCGGCCGACGCCCAGCGTCGGGTGGCCCGCGGAAGCTTCCTGCCGAATCTCGCCGTCGCCGTGGACTATGGCATTCAGGGCAACGAGTACCGCTTCACCAGCGACGCCGACTTCACGCTGGTGAGCGTGGTGGCGTCGTGGAATCTCTTCAACGGTGGCCGCGACAATGCGCGCGTGCAGCAGGCGCGGCTCGAGGCCGAGCGCTACGCACTGCAGAGTCAGGACGCCGAGCGTGGCGTGGAACTGCAGGTGCGCCTCGCGTGGCAGGCGGCGGCGGTGGCGCGGCAAGCGATCGGCACTGCCGAGGCGCAGCGCGACGCAGCGGACCGCACCTGGCAGTTGGTGAGCCGGCGCGCGGAGGAGGGGTTGGCGTCGCCACTGGAGCTCAGCGAGGCGCGCGTCGCCCGCACCGCCGCGCAACTCAACGCCCTGTTCACCACCTACGACTACTACCTGCGGCGCGTCGAGCTCGACCGCGCGGCCGCGCTCTATCCGAGGACTACGCCGTGACCAGCCGCCTTCCGCTCGCCGCAATCCTGACCGCCACGCTCGCCTGCGCCGGTGGCGACGCTACGCCGACGCCCGAGGACGCAATCATCATCCCGGTTCGCGTGGTGACGCCGCAGCTGCGCAGCACCGAGCCACAGATTGTGCTGACCGGCATCCTCGGTGCGAAGGAGGAGATCCCCCTCGGCTTCAAGGTCGGCGGCGTCGTGGCGCGCGTCGCCGCCGATGTCGGGGATCGTGTACGCGCGGGGCAGTTGCTCGCCGCACTCACCCTGACCGAGATCGAGGCGCAAGTGTCGGCCGCGCGCGAGGGACGCGACAAGGCGCGCCGTGACCTGGCCCGCGCCGAGGCCTTGCACGCCGACAGTGTCGCCACGCTCTCGCAGCTGGAGGATGCGCGTACGGGCGCCGAGGTGGCGGACGCGCAGTTGCGAGCCGCCGAGTTCAATAGGCAGTACGCCGAAGTCCGTGCGCCTGCCGATGGTGTGATCCTGCGGCGGCAGTTGGAAGCGGGGCAGCTCGTGGCACCGGGCGCGCCAGTGTTCGCGTTGCGGGTGGAGCGCGAGGGGCTCGTGTTGCGGGCTGGTGCGCCCGATCGCGACGCGGTGCGCTTGGGCGAGGGGATGCGTGCCTCCGTCCGCTTCGACGCCTTCCCCGGTGACGCGTTCAACGGCGAGGTGCGACGGGTCGCCGTCGCCGCCTCGCCGATGACCGGAACGTATGAAGTGGAGATTGCGGTGGATCCGGCGCGCCGCAGCCTGGCCTCGGGGCTGATTGGCCGGGCGACCATCTCGCCACGGGCGGATGAACCTGTGGTGACGGTTCCCACCGAAGCGCTGATCGAGGTGGACGGTGCCTGGGCCTCGCTCTTCGTGCTCGACGAGTCGGGCGAGCGGGTGACGCGCCGTCGGGTCCGCGTCCTGTGGATGGATGGGCCGGCCGCCGCGCTTGCCGGTGGCGTGGACTCCACCTCGCGCGTGGTGAGCGCCGGCGCGACGCGCCTCAGCGATGGCTCACGCGTGCGGGTCGCCGCGGAGCGGACCCCGTGAGCGTCGTCGGCTTCAGCGTCCGCAATCGGCAGTTCATGCTGGTGTCGTTCGTCGCCCTCCTGGCGATGGGCGCCTTCTCGATGCTCACGATCCCGCGCGCCGAGGATCCGACCTTCCCCATCCCGGTCTATCCCATCGTCGCCGTGTATCCCGGCGCGAGCCCGACCGACATGGAGCAACTGGTCGTGGATCCCATCGAGAATCGCGTGCGCGCGCTCGAAGGCCTCAAGTTCGTGAAGGCGAGCATCGAGGACGGGCTCGCCGTGATCGTGCCGGAGTTCGAGGTGTCGGTGGATGCCGACCGCAAGTACGACGAGATCCTCCGCGAGGTCAACGCGTTGCGCGGAACGCTGCCAGCCGACCTGGCCCGGCTCGACGTGCAACGCATCAACGCGTCGGACGTGAATATCGCGCAGTTCGCGCTGGTATCGGAGACGGCGCCGTACCACGAACTCGACAAGGCGGCGCGCGCGCTCCGCGACGACCTCGCGCGCCTGCCGGGCGTGAAGAAGGCCGAGACCTGGGGCTACCCCAGCCGCGAGGCCCGGGTGGCGCTCGACGCCGGTCGCCTCGCCGAGCTGGGGATCCCCCTGACGCAGGTGCTGCAGGCCGTCGGCGGGGAGAGCGCCAACATTCCCGGTGGCAGCGCCGATGCCGGGCTGCGGCGCTTCAACGTGAAGACCAGCGGAGGCTACCGCACGCTCGAACAGATCCGCAGCACGGTGATCGGCGGTGGGCCCGGCGCGACCGTACGGCTTGGCGACGTCGCGCAGGTGGAATGGGACTATGAGGTGGCCTCGGCGACGGCGCGGCTCAACGGACGCCGCGCCGTGTGGATCACCGCCGCGATGCAGGAGGACCAGAACATCATGGCGGTTCGCGATGCCCTTTGGGACTCGGCCGACGCCTTCGAGGCGGGGTTGCCGGCATCAATGGCGCTCGAGCGTCCGTTTGACCAATCGCGGAACGTGCGGGATCGCCTCGCACGCCTGACGACCGATTTCATGATTGCCATCGGGCTCGTGATCCTCACCTTGCTCCCGCTCGGGTTCCGCGCGTCGGGCATCGTGATGGTCTCGATTCCGCTCTCGCTGGCCATCGGCGTCACGGCGCTCAAGGCCTTCGGTTATTCCATCAACCAGCTGTCCATCGTCGGATTCGTCATCGCGCTCGGCCTGCTGGTGGACGACTCGATCGTGGTGGTGGAGAACATCGCGCGCTTCCTGCGCGACGGGTACTCGCGGGTGGAGGCGGCCATCAAGGCCACCAACCAGATCCTGGTCGCGGTACTCGGCACGACGGCAACGCTCGTGTTCGCCTTCCTTCCGGTGCTGATGCTGCCCGGGACGGCGGGGAAGTTCATCCGCTCGCTGCCGGCCGCGGTGGTCTTCACGATCCTCGCGTCGCTCCTCGTCTCCATCACGATCATTCCATTCCTGGCCGCCGCCTTTCTCCGCGAGGAGAAGGACGAACGCGGCAACATCTTCCTGCGCGCGCTGAACCGCGGCATCGACCTCAGCTACGCCAAGGTCCTGCATCGGGCGCTGGCCCATCCAAGGCGCACGTTGGTGGTGGCGCTGGCCCTGTTCGTCGGCGCGCTCGCACTGGTGCCGTCCATCGGCTTCTCGCTCTTCCCGAAGGCCGGGACGCCGCAGTTCCTGGTGACGGTCACTGCTCCGGAGGGAAGCGCCCTCCGCGTGGTGGATTCGGCCGTGGCCTTCGCCGAACGTGCGCTGCTGCGGCGCGAGGCGGTGCGGTACGTCTATGCGAATGTCGGGCGCGGGAATCCCAAGATCTATTACAACATCCAGTCGCTGGCCGAGCGATCGACGCTCGGCGAGCTCTTCGTGCTCGTGGACCGGTACGACGCGGACCGGACGCCGGCCTTGCTCGACTCGCTGCGGACCGAGCTCGACGCCTATCCGGACGCGCGGATCCAGGTGACTGAGTTCGAGAATGGCCCGCCGATCGACGCGCCGATTGCGATGCGCATCGCCGGCGACGACCTCGATACCCTTCGTGCGATCGCGGCGCGGGTGGAAGGCGTGATGCAGGGCGTCCCGGGTACGCGCGACGTGGTGAACCCGGTGCGTGTGTCGCGCACCGACCTGCGCCTGCGCACCGACCGCGCCAAGGCCGGCCTCCTCGGCGTGCCCACGGTGGAGGTCGATCGCGCCGTCCGCTTCGGGCTCGAGGGATTGCCGGCCGGACGCGTGCGCGACACCGATGGCGAGGAGTACGCGGTGATGCTCCGGCTCCCCGGTCCGCCGCGGAAGGGCCCAGAGGCGCTCGATGCCATCTACGCCGGTTCCGTGACGGGAGCGCAGGTGCCGGTGCGCCAACTCGCCACGCTTTCCTTTGAGACCTCGGCACCCGTCATCCAGCACTACGATGGCGAGCGCACGGTGACGGTGACGTCGCAGGTGCGCACCGGCTTCAATACTGACCGCGTGACGCGCGAGGTGCTGGCGCGGCTGGATGCGCTGGACCTGCCCGGCGGCTACGATATCACTGCCGCAGGCGAGATTGAGAGCCGGCAGGAGAGCTTTGGCGGGCTCGGCGCCGCCATCCTCATCGCCGTCTTCGGCATCCTCGCCATCCTCATCCTCGAGTTCAAGACTTTCCGCGGGATGCTCATCGTCTCGTCGGTGATCCCGCTCGGTGTGATCGGCGGACTCGTCGGCCTCTGGGTCACCGGCTACACGCTGAGCTTCAGCTCGGTGATCGGCTTCGTGGCGCTGATCGGGATCGAGATCAAGAGCTCGATCCTGCTGGTGGATTTCACCAACCAGCTGCGCGCCGAGGGGCTTGGGCTCGACGAAGCCATCGAGAAGGCGGGGAAGATCCGCTTCGTCCCGATCGTGTTGACGTCCATGACGGCGATCGGTGGGCTCATCCCGCTGGCGATCCAGGGCAGCTCGCTCTACTCGCCGTTGGCGATCGTGATCATCGGCGGGTTGGTAAGCTCCACGCTGCTCTCGCGCCTCGTGACGCCGGTGCTCTACAAGCTCTTGCCGCCCACGGAAGACCAGGTGCGGATGACGGGTGAGTTTGCGGTGGTCGAGGGCTAGTTGACCGTGCTGGTCTTCCGCTTGAGGAAGTCCATAAGGATGAACTGGCCGAGCGTCATGGTGTTGGTGAAGTAGGCGCGGCCGCGCGTGATGGCGGAGACCATCTTCACGAACTCCACCAGCGCGCGGTCGCGCGCAAGCATGAAGGTGTTCACCGGGATTCCGCTTTTGCGGCAGGCCGCCACCTCGGTGAGCGTCTCCTGCAGCACGAAGGCGTCGAGTCCCATCGCGTTCTTGTAGATGCGGCCGTCGGACATCGTGAGCGCCGAGGGTTTGCCATCGGTGATCATCACGATCTGGCGCATATCCTTCTTCTGCGCCATCAGGATCCGCCGCGCCATCTTGAGCCCTTCGGCGGTGTTGGTGTGGTAGGGCCCCACCTGTGCCTTGGCCAGCGCGCCCATCGGGATCTCCTCGGCCGAGTCGTGGAAGAGGACGATCTTGATCGTATCGCCGGGGAACTGCGTCTGGATGAGGTGCGTGAGCGCAAGTGCGACCTTCTTGGCCGGCGTGAAGCGGTCTTCGCCGTAGAGGATCATCGAGTGCGAGCAGTCGAGCATCAGCACCGTGGCGCAGCTTGACCGGTACTCGCTCTGTCGCACCATCAGGTCGGAGTACTCGAGGTCCATCGGCACGTCGAGCGATCCGGTGCGCAGCATCGCGTTCCGGAGCGTCTCGTTCACGTCGAGATTGAGCACGTCGCCGAACTCGTAGGGCCTGGAACCGGCATCGGCCTCGATGCCAGTGGAGAGGTGTGGCGTGTCGTGCGAGCCGAAGTTGCTCTTGCCGAGTCCCCCGAGGATGCCCTTGAGCGCCTTGTGGCCGAGGAAGTCGATGCCCTTGGAGGTGAGGTCGAACTTCACGTCCTGGGCCGCGGCTTGCGCCAGCCCGCCGGGCCCGAACATGGGTTGGTGCCCAGCCGGCGCTTGCGGCGGGGCGTCGGCCTTCAGGAACCCCTCGGCCATGAGGCGCTGAACGATGTCGTCCAGCAGTCTCGCCAGCTTGTCCTCGGAGATGTCGTCGCCGTCGCCGCGAAGGGCCTCGAGCATCTCGGGCGTGAACTGCCCACTCTTGATGAGTGCGTCGAGGATTGCCTGCTTGAGGGCGTCCAGGGAGCGGTCGCCGCTGGGCTCATCGTCCTCGAAGCCCCAGGGGTTGGCGGGGCCGCCGCCGGCGAAGCCGGATTGGAGGAGGAAGTCGGCCAGCTTGTCCAGCAACGCCTGCAGGTCCACCGCGTCGGCGGACTCGGGGCTGAACTTCTTGTAGGTGTGGAACCGCATCGCTGCCTCCGGGCGTCCTCTGGAACCTATCGATTGAACGCCAGCAGGGTGAGATAGGTGCCGTAGGCGAGCATGAGTAGTGCCCCCTCGACGCGGCTGACCACGGCGCGGCTCCGCATCATCGGGAAGAGCGCCAACGACAGCGCCAGCATCCACCAGAGGTCGCCGCCGAGCATCTCGGGCGACACTGGGAGGGGTCGGATAAGCGCGGTGATCCCGAGGATGCCGAGCACGTTGAAGATGTTGCTGCCGATGACGTTGCCGAGGGCGATCTCGCTCTGACCGCGGCGTGCCGCGACGATGCTGGTCGCGGCCTCCGGGGCCCCGGTCCCCGCGGCGACGATGGTGAGTCCGATGAGGCGCTCGGTCATGCCGAGCGATCGCGCCAGCGATACCGCGCCGCGTACCAGCAGCTCGCCTCCGACGATCAGCAGCAGGATGCCGAGGACGATGAGCGCTCCCGCAGCGCCGACTGAACGGAGGCCCGCACGCGGCGCGAGGCGCGAGACCTCGGCGGCCAGGTCCGCGGCTTCCTCCCCGTGGACGGCCTCGCGCCCGATCACGACGGCGTAGCCGGTGAACAGCACCAATCCCACCACGAAGAACCCGCCTTCAAGCCGGTCGAGTCCGCCATCGCGGGCCAAGAGCAGCAGTTGGAAGCTGGCAAGGAACATGAACGGCCATTCGAGCTTCACGGCGCTTCCGTGGACTCGCATCGGCAGAATCAGCGCCGAGAGCCCGAGCACCGCACCGATGTTGAAGATGTTGGAGCCGACGACATTTCCGAGACTGAGGTCGGCGGCGCCGCGGAGCGACGCCGCGACGCTCACCGTCAGTTCCGGAAGCGAGGTGCCCATCGAGACGATGGTGAGGCCGATGACCGCGGCGGAAACCTTGGCAGCCCGCGCAAGCGTGACGGCGCCGCGGACCAGGCGATCGGCGCCGTAGACCAGGAGGGCGAGGCCGGAGCCCAGGAGACCGATGTCGAGCAGTAGGCGCATGGCACAAAGGTCGCATCGCGCGCCCCCACCTGTCACGGGGCGCGGCCGCCGGCGAGATTGCATCACCTCCATGTCCGCCCTCGGCTCCCTGAACCCGTTTCGGGTCCTGCTGAAGTACCGGAACTTCCGGATCTTCTGGACGGGACAGGCCATTTCGCTCGTCGGATCGTGGATGCAGCAGGTGGCAGTGGGGTGGCTGGCGCTGGAACTGTCCAACGATCCGTTCCTCGTGGGTGTGGTTGCGGCCGCGGGGACGTTGCCCATCCTCGTGTTCTCCCTGCCTGGCGGCATGCTTGCCGACCGGATGAACAAGCTGCGCGTGATCCGCGTGGCGCAGTCGCTGATGCTGCTCGAGGCCACGGCGCTCTGGTGGTTGGCCTGGACCGGGCACCTGACCATCGGGTGGCTGATTGCCCTCACGAGCATCGGTGGATTGCTTGCCGCGTTCGAGATCCCGGCGCGCCAGGCGCTGTTCGTGGAGCTCGTCGGGCGCGAGGATCTGCCGCAGGCGATCGGGCTCAACTCCACCGCGTTCAACCTGGCGCGCGTGATCGGGCCGACGATGGCAGCGGTCGTGATCGCGCGTGCCGGGATCGAATGGACCTTCGGGCTCAACGCACTCAGCTTCCTCGCCGTGCTCATTGGCTTGCTGATGTTGCACGCCGCTCCGCACAATCGGGCCGCGCTGAACCCGCAGGGCGTGATCGAGGGCATGGCCGAGGCGGTGCGCTACGTGCGCGACACGCCGCCGCTTCCCGCCTTGATGCTCGTGGCCTGCGTGTTCTCGATCCTCGGCGTCCCCGTAATCACGCTGCTGCCGGTGGTCTCCCGCGACCTGCTCGGCCTCGGTCCCGAGGGCTACGGGGCGCTGATGGCGGCCATCGGCGTCGGGGCGATGTTGGGTGCCCTGGCGATCGCGGCCACCGGCGGCGGCGCGCGGAAGGGCCGCACGCTGCGCATCGCCTCGCACGCCTTCCCGCTGCTGTTGCTGGCCTTCTCCCTCGTGCGCGCGCCGCTCCTCAACGGCGTCCTGCTCTTCGCCATCGGCGTCACGATGATCGTGAACAACGCACTGGTGAACGCGCGGCTGCAGGAGGTCGTCTCCGATTCCCTGCGCGGCCGCGTGATCTCGCTCTACGTAATGGTGTACATCGGCGGGTCGCCGATCGGCAGCTTCGCCGCCGGTGTGGTGGCGAAGTGGTTCGGTGCTGCCTGGGCGATCGGCGGCACCGCGGCGCTGATGCTACTCTTCGCGCTCTGGGTGTTCCGGCGGGAACCCGCCCTGTCGGCGCACTGAGCGCCCGTACTGCCCACCCTCCGAGCGCGTGAGCTTCCGCCGCGCCACGAGGGCCTCGAGCACCAGTTCGCAGGCCGCCACCAGCGCATCGTCATCCTCGCTCGGCAGCGAGGAGGCGACGATCATCTCGATGAGGCCCGGCACCGTGGCGAAGCCAGCGCGCGCGCCGGCCCCGGTGGCATCGTCGCTCACCTGCAGCGCCGACCCGGTGTCGAACCACATCACGATCTCGTCGAGATTGAGGCGGCTCTCGCGCTCCTTGAGCGTGGCGTCGGCGGCGCGCCGGATCAACTCGCGGGCGATCACCGCGCCGCCCACGAGCTCGCCTTCGTACTCGAGCTCAATCTTCCCGGTGATGGCCGGCAGCGCCGCGTAAAGATCGGCCAGGCGCGGCACCACCGCCTTCTCGCCGAGGCGCACCGCCCGCCGCTCGGCGTTGGACACGATGTTCTCCAGCAGCGTGATGGAGAGTCGCTGCGAGACTCCCGAGCGCTGGTCCACCCGCTTCTCCTTGCGCGCCTCGAAGGCCACGCGCTCGGCCACCTCGGCCACCAGCTCCGGCACGCGCACCGGGAGGCCATCGCGCTGCGTCCACGCTTCCTGCTGCGTGATCTCCAGCGCCAGGTCCACGGTCGCCGGATAGTGCGTCTGGATCTCCGACCCGATGCGGTCCTTGAGCGGCGTGATGATCTTGCCGCGCGCCGTGTAGTCCTCGGGGTTCGCCGTGAAGGCCAGGACCACGTCGAGGGCGAGGCGCACGGGGTAGCCCTTGATCTGCACGTCGCCTTCCTGCATCACGTTGAAGAGTCCCACCTGCACCTTGCCGGCGAGATCGGGGAGCTCGTTCAGCGCGAAGATCCCGCGGTTGGCCCGCGGGAGCATGCCGTAGTGGATCGAAAGCTCGTCGGAGAAGAGGTGCCCGCCGCGCGCGGCCTTGATGGGATCGAGGTCGCCGATGAGGTCGGCCACGGTCACGTCCGGCGTGGCGAGCTTCTCGACGTAGCGCTGGTCTGGCGAGAGCCAGGCGATGGGCGTGTCCTCACCGGCCTGCGCGATCAGGTCGCGCCCGAACTTGGAGATCGGCGCGAAGGGGTCGTCGTTCACTTCGCTGCCGGCGATCACGGGAATCGCCGAATCGAGCAGCGTGGTCAGCGCCCGCAGGATGCGCGACTTGGCCTGCCCGCGCGTGCCGAGCAGGATGAAGTGATGCCGCGAGAGCAGGGCGTTCACGATCTGCGGCATGACGGTGTCCTCGTAGCCGAGGACGCCCTTGAAGAGCGGCTGGCCGTCGCCAATGCGCGCGAGGAGGTTGGCGCGCAGCTCGTCCTTCACGGAGCGTCCGCGCCTGGGGGCCCTGCCGTACTCCGAGGCGCGCAGGGCGCCGAGGGTCTTCGGGAGCGTCTTCGTCACTGTCTTTGCGTCTCGTTTCGTGAGGGCGTTGCTGATACTAACGCTTTGCGCTGCTCGCTAGTTCTCCTTCAGCGCGTGTGGTCGGGGGCGGCCCCCCGGTTTCGGGCCCAACGCCTTAGACGCTGCGAGCCTCGCCAAACTGCGGCGAGGCTCGCAGCGTGTAAGCGCGTGGGCTGAGCGAATGGGGGCTCGGCTGACCGACCGCGCGTGCTGTAGTTCAGCCGTAAAGGCTAAGAAACCGACCGAACCTCGACGAGATTGTCGTAGAACACCGGCCCGCCGCCCATGTCGGTCAACCGCTGCGAGGTGGTCGCGTTCACGTTGCGCCCGTCGCTCGAGAGCTTCGCCCACCACACGCCAGGCGCCCAGGCCACGCCTTCGCGGATCCCTTCGCGAATCCGCGCCCGCGCCTTGAAGTGCCCGCGGTCGTTCTGCACCACCACCATCGCCCCCTCGGCGATGCCGCGCTTCTCGGCGTCGCGCGGGTGCAGGGCCAGTTCCGGCTCACGCGCCGCGCGCTGCAGCGAGCCCACGTTCACGAACGAGGAGTTCATGAACTGGTGCGCCGGCGAACTCACCAGCGCCAACGGATACTTCGCCGCGAGTTCCGGCACGTTCTCGGGGAACTCGTGCGGCGGCGTGAACGTCGGCACGGGGTCGAGCCCCATCTGTGCCATCCGCTCCGAGTAGAACTCGCACTTGCCGCTCGGCGTCAGGAAGCCGCCGTTGGCAAAGGGCGCGAACGGTCGCGGCAGGTTGAGGCGCGCCCATCCGTGCTCGGAGAGCGACTCCCAGGTCACCGTGGCCATCCGCGGGTCCTTTCCGCTCACCGCCTGCTTCACCAGGGTGACGTCGTCATCCTGCAGCGCCGGATGATCGAGCCCCATGCGCGCCGCGAGTCGGCGGAAGATCTCGGTGTTCGGCAGGGCCTGCCCCAACGGCGCCACGGCCGGCGTGTTCAGCGTCGCATAGAGATGGCCGTAGGAAAAGTGCACATCCCAGTGCTCCACCTGCGTCGTCGCCGGCAGGACCCAGTCGGCGTGGTCGGCAGTGTCAGTGCGGAAGTGCTCGAGCACCACGAGGAACAGATCCTCGCGCCGCATCCCCTCAGTCACCTTCAGGTGGTCGGGCGCGATGGCGGCGGGATTCGAGTTGTAGACGACCATCGCCATCACCGGCGGTCCGCCCACGCCCGCATCGGGCTTGGTGAGCGCATCGCCGAGCAAGGACATGTTGACGGTGCGCGTGCCAGGAGGCGAGAGGTCCTCGCGGTGCAGTGCCGGCCGGTTGAAGGCGAAGTTGGCGCTCGAGCTGAGCTGTACGCCGCCCCCGGGTCGGCGCCAGTGTCCGGTCACCGCCGGCAGGCAGGCGATGGTGCGCACCGCCATCGCGCCGCCGCCGTGTCGCTGCAGTCCGTAGTTGATGCGCACGAAGGCCGATTTGGCGCGCCCGTACTGGCGCGCCAGCGCGACGATCCGTTCCGCCGGGATGCCGGTGATCTGCGCGACCTTGGCCGGCGGATACTCCAACACCCGCGTGCACAACGCTTCCGAACCGACCGTGTGCTGCGCGATGTACTCGTCGTCCTGCAGGCCCTCAGCGAAGATGACGTGCATCATGCCAAGAGCCAGCGCGGCGTCGGTGCCCGGCCGGATGGAGATCCACTCATCGCACTGCTCGGCGGTGCGGGTTCGGATGGGATCGATGCACAGTACCGGCGCGCCGTTGGCGCGCGCCTCGAGCACGTGGGGCCAGAGGTGCGGATTGGACGTCAGCGTGTTCGTGCCCCAGAGGATGACCAGATCGCTGTTGCGCACCTCCTCGGCGTCGGCGCCGATGCTCGCGCCCACCGTCATGCGCATGCCCATCATCCCGGCCGTCGCGCAGATGGTGCGATCGAGCTTGGACGCGCCGATCAGGTGGAAGAAGCGCCGATCCATCGATTCGCCCTGCAGCAGCCCCATCGTGCCCGCGTACGAGTAGGGGAGGATGCTCTGCGGGCCATGCTTCGACGCGCGAATGGCGTTGAGCTTCTCGGCGATGGCCGCCAGCGCCTCGTCCCACGAGGCCTCAACGAACTGTCCGCTGCCCTTTGGCCCAACGCGCCGCAGCGGCGTGAGGACGCGGTCGGGATGGTAGGTGCGCTCGAGGTAGCGATTCACCTTCGTGCAGAGGAATCCCTGCGTGAAGGGATGCGCCTTGTCGCCTTGGATTCTCGTGGCCTTCCCGTCCTCGACGGTGATCAGCGTGGCGCAGCAGTCGGGACAGTCGAGCGGGCAGGAGCCGCGCACGACGGTGGCGCCGGGGGCGAGGGTCGCGCTCATGCGATGGCCGCCGTGCGTGCGCGGATCTCGCCGTCGGGCGTCCGCACCACCACTTCGCTGCCCGGCTCGACTTCGCGACGCAGCATCGCGAGCGCCAGGGGCCCGCGCGTGGCCGAGACGACGCTCGAACGTACGTCCCCGACTTCCTTGCCTTCGGCGTCCACCACGCGGGCGCCCGTGGGCAGGCGTTGGGCGGCGCTCAGCCAGCGCAGGTGACGGTTCACGTGCCCACGGAAGTGGATGCGCGCGACGACTTCCTGTCCGGTGTAGCAGCCCTTATTGAACGAGATGGCGCCGAGCACGTCGAGATTCGCTTCCTGCGGGATCGTCTCCGCGTCCATGTCCACGCCGAAGCGGGGAAGCCCACGCTCCACCCGCGCCGCTTCGACCACCTCCTCGCTCGCTTCGGCGAGACCTGCGCGTCCGAGCGCGGCACGCAGCGACGCCACCGCATCGGGTGCGCCGATCACGTCGAATCCCGGCACGCTGAAGTCAGCGGAGCGCACGACGTCGAACGTTCCGTCAGGCGAGCGCAGGATGCCGACAGGCGAGCGCAGGATGCCGAATGGCGACAGCGCCTCGAGCGCCGCCGCGTCCACACCGACGGCAGGGGCAAGTTGCGCCGCCACGGCCGGACCATATACACCCAGGCACGCGGTGGCGTCGGTGACGGTCGCGTACTTGGCCATGCGCGGATTCACGAACTTGCGGATCATCGCCACGAAAGGCTCGCCGGAACTGGCCTCGCCATCCACCAGCAGGTCCGCGCCGCGATCGAACACGCGCAGCATCGCGATCACGCGCCCTTTCGGCGTGAGCGCCACGGCGCGCTGCCCCTGTCCGGCCGCGAGCGACAGCACGTCACTGGTCACGAGACCGCCGAGGGCCTCCTTGGCCTTCTCGCCGGCGAAGGTGATGCGAAAGCGGGCGCTGCGGTCCACCAGGAACGTCGGCATCGCGCTCATTTGGCGGCGTGGGTGACCAGCGTCCGCACGCGCTCGGGGGTGAGGTCGGCCAGCGACTCCACCCAGCTGTCGGCTTCCATGGCGTCCTGGGGCTGGACCGGCCCGACGATCACCGAGCCGAGTCCGGCGGCGCGCGCCGCGCGCACGCCCACGACGCTGTCCTCCACCGCCAGCCCGCGCAGCACCTGGCCCGGAAACAGCTCGGCCACGCGTTTCAGCGCTGCCTCGTAGGGGGCCGCAGCAGGCTTCGGTGCCGCATCCTCGATGGTGATCACCGGACGGAACAGCGCATCGAGTCCGCCAAGGCCGAGCACGAATTCCACCTCGCGGCGCGAGGCACGGGTGACGATCGCGAGCCGCGCCACGCTGGAAAGCCGCTCAAGCGCCGCGCGAGCGCCGGGCTGTAGCGCCAATCCCTTCCCGGCGCGCTCGGCGAAGGCGCGCTCGGCGCGAAGGCGGCAGAGCTCCGCGGCTGTCGGGTCATCGGCGGCGTCCACCGCGGCGCGGATGCGTGTCACGCCGTCCTCCACGCTGCGCCCATCGGCGAGGCGGAACAGGTCAGCCGTCAGGACGATCCCGTCGGCGGCCATTGCTTCGGTAAGCGCGCTCGCGCGGAGGGCGGCGGTATCGGCCAGCACCCCCTCGAACTCCACGAGCAGCACGGGGACCTCCATACCCGAATCCTAACGGGTCGTGGGGTCCTGCGCGTAGGCGGCGTCGAGGAGCTCCACCGGGTGACGGGTGATCACCTGACTGCCCGAAAGCAGCAGCCCGCCGCCGATCTGCATCAGGCAGCCGGGATTGGCGGTGGTCACGGTACGCACCCCGGCCTGGGCGATCTCTTTCAGCTTCGGCGCCAGCACCCGGGCGGCCACCTCGGGTTGGACGAGGTTGAAGATCCCGGCGCTCCCGCAACATTGGTCGCTGGCGGGAAGGGGACGGGCCGTGACGGACCCGGTGGCTTCCAACACCTGCAGCGGCGGCGCGGTAATCCGTTGCCCATGCTCGAGGTGGCAGGGCGCGTCCCAGGCCACGGCCTCAGGATCGGACGCGCGCGGGGTGGGGCGCGGGCCGGCTGCGGCGAGGAGCGCGTGCACATCCTGCACGCGTGCGCTGAACGCCGCGGCGCGCCGCGCCCAGCGCCGGTCGCTGGCGAGCAGATGCCCGTAGCTCCGGCACATCGCACCGCAGCCAGCCGAATTCATGACGACCACCTCGGCGCCGCTGGCCTCGAACGCGGCGATGTTGGTCTTCGCCAACTCGCGCGCCGTGTCGGCATCACCCGCGTGCGCGTGGAGCGCACCGCAGCAGACTTGCCCCTCGGTGGCATGCATCCGGTACCCATTCACCGTCAGCACGCGTTCCGTGGCACGGTTCAGTTCGGGGAAGAGTCCTTCCATCACGCAGCCGGAGAGCAGCGTGGCCGTGCCCCCTGTATGCTGGTGGCGCGGCACCCACGGCTCCGCGGGCGGCCGGGAGGTGCTAGCGAGCATGGCGGCCGGCATCGCGAGTCGGGGCGGGAGCAGTCGCGTGGACAACCGCGCCAGGCCGCTCTCGCGCAGTGCGCGCGCCAGCAGCAACGCAGGCCGCAGCAGCCACTCGTGCGCGAAGACCGCCAACACCGCGCGTGCCATCCACGGCAGGGGGCGGTGTGCCGCGATGGTCTCGCGCGCGGCCTCGAGCACTGCGCCGTACGGCACGCCGCTGGGGCAGGCCGTCTCGCAAGCGCGGCAGCCGAGGCAGCGGTCGAGGTGGCGCGTGGCATCGGCATCGTCCGGTGCGACGCGACCCTCGAGCATCGCGCGCATCAGAACGAGCCGTCCGCGCGGCGAGTCGTTCTCATCCTCCAGCGCGAGGTAGGTCGGGCAGGCGGGCAGGCAGAATCCGCAGTGCACACAGGCGTCAATGCCTGACTTCGCCTGCTCCAACGGCGAGCCAGGCAGCGCGCAGTGCGCCATCGTTTGCGCGCTCATGCCAGCTCGCCCAGGAGGCCGCGGTTGAGCACCTGCCGCGGGTCGAACGCCGTCTTCAGTCGCCGTGAGAGGTCGTTCCAGCGCCAGTGCGTGGCGCGCGGCGGTGGGCCTCCCTCGGCGCGCACGATCGCCCACTCCGAGGCATCGCGTGTTTCACAGCGCCCGAGGGCGAAGAGCGCCCGCCGCGATGCCGCCACGAACTCAGCGTTGCCGCCGAGCCGCACCAGCCACGCGGTGCCCTGGGCACCCATCCCGAAGGGCACGCAGGCGAGGGGCGCGAGCGGCGCACCGAGCCAAGCGGCGACCGCATCGTCGTCTGCGACGTGAAGCAGCCAGGTCTCATCCACCGCCGGCCGCGCGCGCAGCCGTAGGTGTACGTCGGTGATGACGCCGAGCGTGCCCCACGCGCCGGTCATCAGGCGGGTAAGATCGAAGCCGGCCACGTTCTTCACGACGCGGCCTCCGGCGCGGAGGATCCGTCCGTGGCCATCCACGCACTCGAGGCCGAGCACAAGATCGCGCGGGCGTCCGAGTGTGGCGGCGAAGGGCCCGCTCGTAGCCGTGGCGATGGTCGCACCGACGGTCGCATTGTCGGTGCCCCACGGGAGGAGGGGACACCACTGGCCGTGGGCCGCCGTGACCGCGTCCAGCTCGCGCAACGTGGTGGCCGCGCCGACGCTGATGGTGAGGTCGTCAGGCACATAGGCGCGCACGCCGCGCAGGGCGTCGAGATGCAGCTCGTGCGCCGCCTGCACCGGGTGCCCGGCATCCAGCCAGGTCCCAGCGGCGCAGATCCGCAGGCCGTCGTCGGCGCCACGCACGATCTCGGCGAGTTCCTCCACGGACCGCGGCGCGATCACGCCCGAAATCGCGCTCATGCCTGCGCGCCTGCCACCCGCGCGCTCACCGCGCCCAACCACTCCCGGCACGCGCGCACGGGGACCACCTTGCCCGGATTCGCCCGCCGGCGCGGATCGAACACGTCGCGCAGCGTGCACATCGCGTCGAGCGTCTCGGCGGTGAAGAGCGCTTCCATATACGGGAGTTTGTCGAGTCCCACGCCGTGCTCGCCGGTGATGGTGCCGCCGACGGCAATGCAGCGCGCCATGATCTCTGCCATCGCCGCGTGCACGCGCCCCGCTTCGTCGGGGTCGTCGGCATCGTAGGGGATGTTGGGGTGCAGGTTGCCGTCCCCGGCGTGGAAGACGTTGCACACCCGCACGCGGTGCCGCGCGCCGATGGCGGCAATCTCCTCCAACAGCTGGGCCAGCTTGGTCCGCGGCACCACCGCATCCTGCACCACCAAGTGCGGGGACACACGGCCCATCGCACCGAAGGCCTTTTTGCGTCCCTGCCAGAGCTTGGCGCGTGCGGCGGGGTCGGTGGCGCTGCGCACCGAACGCGCCCCCGCCTCGCGCACGAGGCGGTCCACGGCTGCGGCGTCGGCGTCGAGCCCGGCGGCCGCGCCGTCCAGCTCGATCAGCAGCACCGCCGCCGCGTCAATCGGGTATCCGGCCGCATAGATGCTCTCTTCCACCGCGCGGATCGTCGCCTGGTCCATGAGTTCGAGTGCGGCCGGCAGGATGCCCGCGGCGATGATGCCCGACGTGGCCTGCGCCGCCGCACGGACGGTTTCGAAGTCGGCGAGGAGCGTGATCACCCGCTCGGGGTCAGGCAGCAGCCGCACCGTGAGGTCCACCGCGACGCCGAAGCAGCCTTCGCTGCCAGTGAAGGCGCCGAGGAGGTCGTAGCCGCCGTCGTCGCCGCGATCGAGGGTCACGATCTCGCCCTCGGGGAGCACGACCGTCGCGCGAAGCATGTGGGTGAGCGTCACGCCCGCCTTCAGGCAGTGCGGTCCGCCGGCGTTCTCGGCGAGGTTCCCGCCCAGCGTGCAGGCCGACTGGCTGGAGGGATCTGGCGCATAGTGCAGGCCGTGTGCGGCGACCGCGCGCGAGAGGGTGGCGTTCACCACGCCGGGCTCGACCGTGGCCGTGCGCGCGGCGACGTCCACGGCGAGGATGCGCTTGAGGCGGTGCAGGCCGAGCAGCACGGCGCCGTCGGCCAGTGCCCCGCCCGAGAGGCCGGTGCCGGCACCGCGCGCCACGAAGGGCACGCCATCCTGTGCCAGCCTCCGCAGTACCGCGATGAGTTCGTCGCGGGTACCCGGAAACACTGCCAAGGACGGCCGCTTCCGGTACCCCGGCAGCGCATCCGATTCATAGGCCAGCAGTGCGCTCGCGCGCGTGATCACGTGCGCGGGACCCACGAGTGCGGAGAGGTCCGTCGCCAAGGAAGCCACAGGGAGAAGCTACCAGCGGGGAGCGAGGGGAGGGAATCGCGGCGAGGGCCCGCCAACGAAAACAGGGGCCCGGACTCGCGTCCGGACCCCTGTCGTCGTCACCACGCGATCACCGGGCGCGAGGTGGCGACGCTTTCCTCGTGCCGATCAGGCCACGCCCCAGAAGCCGGCCAGCGCGCGCCCCTCGGGCGACGTGCGCAGCTTGTCGAAGGCGCGCTCGCGGATCTGCCGGATGCGTTCGCGGGTCACGCCCATCAGCGCGCCGATCTTTTCCAGCGTCATCGCCTCGGCCCCTTCGTCGAGCCCATAGTACAGGTTGAGGATCTTGCGCTCGCGCGGGGTGAGGTAGTCGCGGAAGACCTTGTCAATGCACTCGCGCATCAACTTGAAGTCGGTGCGTTCCTCGATCTCCACACCATCGGCGCCGGCGAAGCGCTCGCCCAGCGTGCTGGCCTCGCGGTCGGAGCGGTCCACCGGCGCGTCGAGCGACACCTCGGTGGAGGACATGGACTTCGAGGCGCGGACCTGCTCCGGGGTCTCATCGAGGAGACGGCCAATTTCGGAGTCGGTGGGGTCGCGCTTGAGGACCTGCGAGAGCACCGTCTCGGCGCGCGAGAGCCGGATCAGTTGCGAGTTCTGGTTGAGCGGGATGCGCACCGAGCGCGTCTGCTCGGCCAGCGCCTTGAGGACGGCCTGGCGCACCCACCACACGGCGTAGGAAAT
This sequence comes from Gemmatimonadaceae bacterium, assembly GCA_024710705.1. GTDB lineage: Bacteria > Gemmatimonadota > Gemmatimonadetes > Gemmatimonadales > Gemmatimonadaceae > Pseudogemmatithrix. The sequence continues at coordinate 37,199 of JANJUF010000104.1, forward strand.
GAACTTCACGCCTTGGTCGGGATCGAACTTGCGGACCGCCTTGAGCAGGCCCTCGTTCCCGATGGCGACGAGCTCGGAGAGGTCGAGGCCGTGGCCCTGGTACTTCTTCACATAGGAGATGACAAAGCGGAGGTTCGCTGTCACGAGGCGCTCGGCGGCGGCCTCATCTCCCTTCTGCGCCAGTCGCGCGAGACGCCGCTCTTCGGCGGCGTCGGTGATCAGGGGGAGCTTCTGGATGTCCTGCAGGTACTGGTCGAATGCGGATGACGGCGACGAACGGAAATACTTGCCTCTGGGCTCGGACGCGTGCTGCATAGCCACCCCATACCTGCGTGTGAAGGAAGTCAACCTACCTTCTGGCACCGGCGCGAAGGCTATATGTGGGGCGGCGAAACGGTCAACAGCCAAGAAGCATGCCAAGTCGGCACTGGCGCGCCAGCATCGCGATATCTCGTTGATTCACAACGAGATGCGAAATCTCACAAATGTTGGAGCGACTCGAGTACCGCGGCCTCGGGGACGGCGATTCCGTAGCTCGACCCCGCTCCAGCCATCTCTCCGAGCTGCGCGGGCAGGGCGTATTCAACCTGACCAGCGCGCGTTTTCTTGTCGGTGCGGGTCGCCATCACCACATCGGCCGGATCGATGCCCTCGGGCAGTCGCACCGGGAGTCCCGCCGCATCGCAGACCGTCGCGATCGTGTCGGCCAGGCCCATGCGCGCGATGCCGAGCCGCTCGGCCAACGCCGCCTCCGCCACCATGCCGATGGACACGGCATCGCCGTGCGGGACGCCGTAGCCCGTCACGTGCTCGAGGGCGTGGCCGATGGTATGGCCGAAGTTCAGGATCTTGCGGACGTCCGATTCCTTCTCGTCGCGCGAGACCACCTCCACCTTGATCTCCACCGAGCGTTGCACGAGCCGGACGGCGGTTTCCTCGTCCGTCTCCGCCATGTCCAGGATCTCGCGCAGTGAGCTGGCGATCCATCCGAAGTAGGCGGCGTCGGCGATGACCCCGTGCTTGATGGCTTCGGCGAGTCCGGCGCGCAGGTGCTCGGCGGGCAGCGTGCGGAGGAGGTGCGGATCGATCAGCACCAGCGAGGGCTGGTGGAAGGCGCCGACGAGATTCTTGCCAGCCGCCGTGTCCACGCCCGTCTTGCCGCCGATGCTGGCGTCAATCATCGCGAGCAGCGAGGTCGGGACCTGCACGAAGGGCACCCCGCGCAGGTAGGTCGCGGCCACGAAACCCACGAGGTCGCCGGTGACGCCGCCGCCGAGTGCGACGAGGACGGTGTCGCGTCGATGGCCCGCCGTGATGAGTTGATCGGTCAGCGTGGCCCAGGTGGCGCGAGTCTTGTGCTGTTCGCCTGCGGGGAAACTGAACATGCCCGGCGCGACGGTACCGCCCACGGTCGTGCCAAGCTTGAGGCCGGCCGCCAGCACCGACGCCAGCGCCTTGGCCCCGTAGAGCTGACTGACCTGCTGGTCGGCGATGATGGCGATGCGGCAGCCCGGGTGCCGCTCCACGATGCTCGGACCAATGGAGGCCAGCGCGCCAGGCGCGATGTTGATGGACGAGCCGTGGAGCTCGAGCGTGGTCACGCGGCGGCTGCTACCAGGTGACTTCGCCGGCGCCGGCGCGCTTGTTGGCGACCCGGGCGAGGACGAAGAGCAGGTCCGAGAGCCGATTGAGGTACACGATCACGATCTGGGGCACCTCGGTGTCACGCTGCAGGGTGATCACCGCCCGCTCGGCGCGGCGGCAGACCGTGCGCGCCACGTGCAGCGCGGCCGCCTTGGGCGTTCCGCCCGGCAGGATGAAGGCCTTGAGCGGCTCCAGCTCGGCCTCGCCGTCATCGATGGCCTGTTCCATCTGGGCGATTCGGGCGTCGGAGATGCGCGCCTTCTCGAGCTGCTCCTTCATCTTGTCCATGTCGGGCGTGGCGAGCATGGCGCCGAGCGCGAAGAGGTCGCGCTGCACCGGCGCCAGCACCTCGTCGATGCGCGGCATCATCTCCACCGAACGGGCCATGCCGATCACGGCGTTGAGCTCGTCCACTTCTCCATAGGCGGAGACGCGCGGATGGTCCTTCGCCACGCGTCCACCGCCGAACAGACCGGTGTCGCCGGCGTCGCCCGTCTTGGTGTAGATCTTGAGAGTCATCGCCGAAATCTAGCGGGCCCGGGGGCGCGTGTCCGGGATGTCGGCGCTCCGGATCTCGCGCGTGCGACGCGTCGGCGGCTGGTAGCTCTCCGGGAAGAGCGCCGCGAGATGTTGTTGGAGCCGTTCCGGCGACCCGGGCGTGCCCTGCGCCATGTTCCACTTGTCGAGCGAGAGGCCGAGGACCGCCGCGCTGGGTCGTGACTTCGGGTCCTTGGAAATCGCCCCGCCGATGATCCCCCGTACGCCGATGTCCACCATCGGCAGCAGGGGATCAAGGTCCGGCGTGGGGCTCACGACCACTTCCTCGATGGCCGCCAGCGTCTCGTTCTCCGTGAACAGGGTGCGCAGCGCGAAGAGCTCGAAGAGGACGACGCCCATCGAGAAGACGTCGGCGCGCGAATCCACCGCGCGCCCGAGTAGCTGCTCCGGCGCCATGTAGTGCTTCTTGCCGAGCAGCAGCGGCTTGCTGGCGGAGGGATCGAACATCGTCCGCGCCTTGGCGATGCCGAAATCGGCGAGCTTCACGTGGCCGTCCCAGGTGAGCATCACGTTGCCCGGCGACACGTCGCGGTGCACGATCTCGAGGCGCTCGCCGTCGTCGTTCACGTAGTGGTGCGCGAAGTCGAGGGCTCGGCACACGCGGCTGGCGCAGTAGGCGGCGATGTCGGGCGGCAGCGGCTCGCGCCGCTTGCGGTGCGTGTTGATCAGCGTCCGCAGCGTGATGCCCTTGATGAACTCCATGGCGATGAATGGCCCGCTGGCCGACTGCCCCAGGAAGTAGATCTGGACGATGTTGCCGTGCACGAGGTTGGCCGAGAGCTTGGCTTCGTCGATGAACAGCTGGAGCCACTCCTCGTGCTCGGCGAATCGGTCGTGGATGATCTTGACCGCCATGCGCTTGGAGAAGCCGGAGGCCCCGAGCTGCTCGGCCTCGTAGACGGTGGCCATGCCGCCGCGGGCGACCTCTCGGAGGAGCCGGAAGCGCGTTTCGGTGACGAGGTCCTTGGAGTCGGCCATGCAGTGAGGAGGGTCTCGGGGGGTCGGGCGTTGCTCGAAGGGCCGCCTGCCAGCGATTTTATATGGATGGCAACTCATGACATCCGTGACATCACGATCATCGGCGGAGGCCCCACGGGGCTGTTCGCCCTCTTCTACGCTGGCATGCGCGGGGCCACGGCGCAAATCGTGGACGCGCTTTCCCAGCCCGGCGGCCAGCTCTCCGCCCTGTATCCGGAAAAGTACATCTTCGACGTCGCCGGCTTCCCGAAGATCCTGGCGAAGGATCTCGTCACCCAGTTGATGCAGCAAGCCGGACAGTTCGGGCAACCGATCCACTGCGGCCAGAACGTGATCGGCCTCGAGGAGCAGGATGGGCACTTCGTGCTCGTCACCGAGACCGACCGCTTCCCGACGCGTTCGGTGATCATCGCCGCCGGCATCGGGGCGTTCTCGCCGCGCCGACTGCCGCAGGCCTGCGCCGGGCCCTGGTACGGCAGGGGCATCGAGGACATGGTGCTCGAGCCGCGGAAATTCGCCGGCCAGCGCGTGGTGATCATCGGCGGCGGGGACTCGGCGTTCGACTGGGCGCACCAACTCGAGGGCATCGCCGCCGGCATCACGCTGGTGCACCGCAGCGACCGCTTCCGCGCCCATCAGGCCACGGTGGATGCCGTGATGCAGTCGGCGGCGCTGGGCAAGACGGCCATCCACACGTTCCACGAGCTCGCCGAGGTGCACAGCACGGACGGCCGGCTCACCGGCATCGAGCTCAAGGACATCAAGGCCAAGACGACCCGCCGCGTGGACTGTGATGTCGTCCTCCCGATGCTGGGGTACGTCTCCGATATGGGCGCACTGACCACGTGGGGCCTCACGGTGGAGAAGGATGAGATTGTCGTGAACCAGCTGATGGAGACGGGGCGGGCGGGCCTCTGGGCGGCCGGCGACGTCAACACGTATCCGGGCAAGCTCAAGCTCATCGCGGCCGGCTTCGCCGAGGCGGCGATCGCGGTGAACCAGGCCGTGCACTGGATCTATCCCGAGAAGAAGGTGAATCCCGGGCACTCGTCCAACCTGGCCGTCTTCGGACAGAAGGACGAGTGACCCGGTGACATTGCGGCGCGCACTCCTCCTCGCCTTCGCACTGGTCGCGCCGCCGCTGTCCGCGGTCGGGGCGCAGGAGACGCGATGCGACCGCGGCGACGTCGAGGTGGGGGCGTTGAGCTTCGCCGGCAACGAGGCCTTCTCCGACGCCGTGCTGGCCAGCGGCATCGTCACCACGGCGTCGTCGCGCGCGCGCCGCCTCTTCCGCTTCGTCGGCGCGCGCCGCTGCCTCGACCAGTCCGAGTTGCCGCTGGACGTGCTCCGGCTGCGGCTCTGGTACCGCAACCACGGATTCATCGACGCCACGGTGGACACGGTCGTGGCGGACATGGGACGGTCACGCGTGGAGGTGCGCTTCCTGATCAACGAGGGCGAGCCAGTCCGCGTGGACACGCTGCGCGTGAACGGGCTCGACGACGTACCCGAGCGTGCGCGGATCATCGACGACCTGCCGACGCGACTCGGCGGCTGGTTCAACCGCTATGCCAACGCGGCCACCCGCGACACCCTCACCCGCCGCCTGCGCGACAATGGCTACCCCGACGCCGAGGCCTTCCTTGGCTACGACCTGCGCGGCGGGGAGCGGCGGGCGACGGTGGAGTTCACGGTGGTGCCGGGGCCACGGCGGCGCATCGGCCGCATTGACCTGGTGCAGGAGGGACTCGACGGCGGCGAACCGGAGGTGCGCGCCAGCGCCGTGCGCCGGCTCGCCGGGCTGCGCGAGGGCGATCTCTATCGGGAGCGGCAGCTCGAGCGCGCCAAGCGCACACTCTACCAGAGCGAAGCCTTCACCCAGGTGTTCGTCGAGCCGGGGATCGAACTCGGCGATTCCCTCATCGCCATCAACGTGGCGGTGCGCGAAGGCTACCTGCGCTCGGCGCGCCTCGGTGGCGGCTGGGGCTCGCTCGACTGCTTCCGCACCACCGGTGACCTCACGCAGTACAACCTGCTGCAGTCCGCCACCCGGCTCGAGCTGCGAGGGCGCGTCTCCAAGATCGGCATCGGCGATCCCCTCGGCGGCGCGGCGGCACTCTGTCCGCAGGCCCAGGACGACATCTACAGCGAGAACCTCAACTACTACGTCGGGGCCACACTCTCGCAGCCGGCGGTGCTCCGCACGAGCTTCGTGCCGACGCTCTCGCTCTACTCGGAGCGCCGCTCCGAGTACAACGCCTACCTGCGCACGACGCCCGGCGGCGGCAGCCTCGCCCTCAGCCGCAGCAGCGGCGGCCGCTCCAACGCCATCGGCTACACGCTCGAGTACGGACGCACCGAGGCGCAGCCGGCGCTGTACTGTGCCGTGTTCAATGCCTGCGAGGCGGAGGACCGGGCGCGCCTGCAACGTGACCAGCGGTTGGCCGTGCTCAGTGCCTCCACGAGTTTCGAGCGCACCGACGACCCCTTCGCCCCGTGCCGCGGGGTCGTCACGCGCGCCGAGGTGCGCACCGCCGCCCGCTTCGTCGGGGCCGAGGCGGATCTCCGATTCACGCGCATCACGCTCGACGGCTCGGCCTACGTGCCGCTGGGATCGGACGTCGTGTTCGCGGCCCGGTTGCGCCTCGGGGCGGTGTTCGGGGCCACGCTCGGCCTCGGCGACATCGCGCAGTTCGTGCCGCCACAGGAGCGCCTCTTCGCCGGCGGCCCAACCTCGGTGCGCGGATTCCGGCAGAACGAACTCGGCCCGGCCGTGTACATCCCCACCGGGTTCGACACCGTCAACACCGACGGCACGCAGGCGAACAGCGTCGGTCCCGGCGACGTGGTGTACCTCCGGTCGGATCCGACGCTGGTGTCGGAGCGCGCCGTGCCCACTGGGGGCAACACGATGCTGGTCGGCAACGCGGAACTGCGGGTGGCCTCCCCCTTCCTCGCCAACCTTCTCACCTGGACGCTCTTCGCCGACGTCGGTGAACTCTGGAACCGCGGTGCCGGCGTCAGGAGCCTCGGGTTCAAGGGGCTCAAGTTCACGCCCGGGCTCGGCATCCGCATTCGTACGCCCATCGGATACATGCGCGCCGACCTCGCCTACAACCAATACGATCGGCCGGGAGGCGCGGCGTACTTCGATGCGCCGGTCTCGGCCGGTGGCGCCCTGTACTGCGTGAGTCCCACCAACACGATTCCCACGACGCTGGAGAACGGGATTCTCGTGCAGGAGTCGGCGAGTTGTCCCGGCTCCTACGCGCCGGGCGCGCGCCGCGGGTTCTTCGGGCGCTGGACGCCGTCCATCGCCATCGGGCAGGCCTTCTGAAATGATGAGCCGTCGCCGCCTCGTCGCGCTGATCAGCGCCGCCCTGATGCTGGCCATCGGTGCGGGCGCCGTCGGCGTGTTCGTCGCGGCCACGCAGAGCGAAGGGGGGCGCGAGTGGATCCGCCGGTTCGCCGAGGCCCAACTCGCGCGGGCGGTGCAGGGACGGGTGCATCTCGGCACGCTGAGCGGGTCGTTCCTCACGGACCTGCAGGTGGATTCCCTGCGGATCGCTGACCGCAACGACTCGCTCTTCGTGGCCAGCGGGCCGCTGCGCGTGACCTTCGATCCCCGCGACCTGGCCGACGGCCGCATCATCTTCCGCACCGTGTCGGTGACGCGCCCGCACGTGACCCTGCGGCGCGAGATCGGCGGCGTCTGGACGCACCGGAAGCTCTTCCCGCGCAGCAGTGTGCGCCGTCAACTGCGGCGCCGGTCGGCCTTCGGCGCGGTGTTCCTGATCGAGCAGGCGACCGTGCGCGACGGGGAAGTGGCGCTGCTCCTGCCCTGGGCCCCCGACAGTGCGCCGCGCGACGTCGGCACCAGGGCCTGGCGGTGGACCGCGCTGCAGCTCGACGTGCCTCGCGCGCGGCTCGCGTATCCGGATTCGAGCGGCATGCACTTCCAGATCGTGCGCCTCGACGTGGACGAGAGCGATCCGCCCTTCGCGTTCCGCGACGTGGTGGGGGATGTCCGCATCCTCCGCGACACGCTCTTGGTGGACCTCGCGCACTTCGCCCTGCCCGGCTCGGCCGGACGCGCCGCCGGGCGCGTGACCTGGTCCCGCGGCCAGCCGGCACGGTACAGCTTCCACATCGAGGGCGACTCGGTGGCGCTCCAGGACGTGGCGTGGATCAATCCCGCCATTCCCACCGAGGGCGGCGGGCGCCTGCTCCTGGACATCCGCAACACGACTGGGGACGCGCGGGCCATCGAGTACCAGATCACGCAGATGGACGTGCGCTCGCACCGCTCGCGGTTGAGCGGACGCATGACCTGGGGCGTGGAGGATCGTGACGTGTCGCTGCGGGACGTGGACCTCGAGATGCAGCCGCTCCACAGCGACCTGTTGGCCCGGTTCAATCAGGGCCCGTTGCCCATTCCGCTCCGCGGGGTGTTCACCGGTCGCCTCCGTGGCCGCGGCGGCCCCCTCTCGGCCTTCGTGGTGGACGACGCCACCGCCACCTTCCGTGATGGCAATGTGGACGGTGCGATGGCGCGTCTGCGCGCCAGCGGAACCGTTGACCTCTCCGTCCCTGCGTACCCGGTGTTTGCCGGCATGCTGCTCGACGTGAGCGCGTTTGACCTGCGCACGGCGCAGGCCCTGGATCCGGCCTTCCCGCGCCTCAACGGACAGCTCACCGGCACCGCGAAGCTCGACTCGGTCTGGGGCAACCTCAGCATCTCCGACGCCGATCTCACGCACCGTGACGGCGATGCGCCCGAGTCGCGCCTGCGCGGTGGGATGCGCCTGCGATGGGACGAAGGACCGTTGCGCTGGGACGCGGATGTCGCCGCCCTCCCGCTCTCGTTCACCACCATGGCGCGTTCCTTCCCTGCGCTCCCGTTGCGCGGGGAGTTCAGCGGTCCGCTGCGCACCGTCGGCTCGGCAGGCGACATGACGCTGCTGGCGGACCTGATCGGCGCGGCCGGACGCGTCGAGACCGACCTGCGGCTCGATCCGCAGACCCCACGCGTGGCGCTCACCGGCCGCGCCAACCTCACGGCGGTGGATCCACGCCTGCTCTTCGATGATCCCCGCGCGCCACAGGGAGAGCTCACCGGGCGCGTGCAGGTGAATGCCGTGGGCGATTCCCTCGCCGATCTCAGCGGCGACGCGCAGCTCACGCTCGACCGCTCCCTGCTCGAGGGTGCGCGCATCTTCACCGGCACCATGCAGCTGCGCTTCGGCGATGGCCGCGCGGTGCTCGACACGCTGTATCTCGAATCCTCGGCCGTGGACCTGGCTGGCCGTGGGGCAATCGGGCTGCGCGAGGGAATCTCCGACACGCTCACGCTGCGCGCGCGGATGGATTCGCTTGGCGGACTCCGCCCGTTCCTGAACCGGGCCGCTGGCGATTCGCTCGCCGGCTCCGCCCTGTTGGACGCGCGCGCCGTCGGCTGGGTGCGCTCCTTCGCCGTGCACACGGAGGCCACCGCGAGCGGCGTGCACTACCTCGGGAGCACGGTCGTCGCGCTCACGGGGGACGCTGAACTCACCGACCTGCCGTCGGCGATGGCCGGTCGGCTCTCGATCGGCGGCGACACGCTGCGTCTTGGTGGACTGGCCTTGCTCGACGCCCGCCTCGACGCTGCCGTCCGCTCGGACTCGACCACCGCGCTGGCACTCGTCGCGCGGGGGAATCGCGGCACCCGGCTGCGCGCTACCGCCGACCTCGCACAGGACGGGGACTCCACGGCGATTCGCCTCGACTCGATGGTCCTCGGGACGGCGCTCCATCAGTGGAGGCTGTCGGCGCCGGCGCGCCTCCGGTTCGCCGACGGCGGCTTCGCGGTGGACTCCCTCGAGTTGCGCGCCGATGAGCGCGCCCTGCTCGCCCTCGCCGGCGCATTCCCGGCGACCGGCGCGCTCGACCTGCGCCTCCGGGCCCGCGAAGTGCCGGTGGCGGACATCGCCGAGCTGTTGCAGCTGGAGGGCACACAGGTGGGACGCGTGGACCTCACCTCTCGCCTCACAGGCACACGCGCGGCACCGCGCCTCGATGCCGACGCCGAGTTGCGCAGTGGGCTCGTGCGCGGCGTCCGGCTCGACACGCTGCGCATGCGGGCGCTGGCCGTATCCGACCGCCTTGACCTGCGCTTGGCAATCGGTCCCTCCGCGCGGCCGGCGGCGCTGGCGGAAGTGCAGCTGCCGTTTGCCCTCGGCTTCGATGCGGCGGGTTCATCCATGAATCCCGACGGGCCGGTGCGTGGTCGCATCTCGGCCGACTCCCTCGGGCTTGAGATTTTCGAGTCGCTCACGCGCGGCACGAGTGGCGCGCGCGGCACACTGAGTGTGGCCGTCGAACTCGGCGGCACCTGGCGACGCCCCACCACCGACGGGAACCTGCGCGTGCGCAACGGATTCCTCGCCCCCGCCGCCCTCGGCGACGTGCGCTGGCGCGGCGTGGAGGCCGACATCGGATTCGCGGGCGATTCCATCGCCGTGCGCACGCTCTCGGCGACCTCGGGGGCGACCCGGACGGGGCGCGTCGGCGTCACAGGGTGGATCCTCGTGGCCGATCGCGAGAATCCTCGGATGGACCTTCGCGCGACGAGCCGCGAATTCAATCTGTTCGCGCGTCCCGGCGTTGCCGACGTCGACCTCTCGGGGGACCTGCGCCTGAGCGGGGCCTGGCGGAATGCGACGCTGCGCGGTGCGCTCGTCGCCGACCGCGCCATCATCGCGATCCCCGAACTCGCCAGCAAGGACGTGATCTCGCTCGCCGGACCCGATCGCTTCGCCGCGGTGGACACGCTGGCCATGGCCGAAGCCCGCGTCCTGGCGAGCGCGCCTCCTGTCTTCGTGGACAACCTCACCATCGCCGGCGTGCCCATCCGCATGGGGCGCGACGTGTGGATCCGCTCGTCGGAGGCGAACATCAACCTCGGCGGCGAACTGAACGTGACGCGCGGACGCGCGACGCGCGGTCCCAATGCCGGCCAGCTGCAGCTCGCCGTGGACGGCCCCTTGCAGACCGTGCGCGGCACCTATCGCCTCAATCTCGGCCCGGTGCAGCGCACCTTCACCGTGGAGCAGGGCGAAATCCGCTTCTTCGGTGATCCCGAGTTCAACCCCACCATCAACATCAGCGCACTGCACACGGTGCGGCAGTACAGCCAGCAAGGCGTGCGTCCCGACGTGCGGGTACGTGTGCATCTCGGCGGCACGCTGCAGCAACCCACCGCCGAGCTGTCCACCCCCGATTCGGTGCGGGTGACCAACGCCGATCTCATCTCGTACCTCGTGACCGGTGGACCGAGCTATGAGATCGGTGGCCGTGACGGCGACATCTCGGCCACCGCGGCACGCGTGCTGCTGGGATCGCTCGGCACCGTGCTCGGCGGCAAGGCGGCGGGCGGGCTCTGCGACGACGCGCAACTCTCCACCGCCGGACTCGAGGGCTACGGCGGGCGCCTGCGTGACGTCGGCGGCGGCATCCTCGCCGGCACGCGCTTCAACTGCGCCAAGCAGGTCGGCGACCGGGCCTTCGTGCGTCTCGACGCCGGACTCTGCCAGGTCGGCCAGCTCATGACGCAGGGCGCGGGCGGTGACCCCCTCTCCTTTACCGACGCGCTCGGCCTCAAGCTCGACTACCTCCTCGGATCCGGCTACTCGGCCTCCGTCGGTGTGGAGCCGCCCACCAGCGCCGTACTCTGTGCGGTCAACGCCAACGCCAGTGCACGCGGATTCGTCCCCACACCGCGTCAGGTGGGTCTCGACATCTTCCGCGTCTGGCGTTTCTGAGATGTCGCCGCCGCTGTTGATCGTGAATCCGGCCGCCCGTGGCGGGCGTTCGGCGGAAGCCGAGGCGCTCGCCGCCTTCGCCTCGCTCGGCGTGCAGGTCGCCGTGCACCGCACCAACGGGCCGGGCGATGCCGGGCGGATCGCCGCCGCCAAGGGCCAAGGCCCGCAACTCTTCGTGCTCGGCGGCGACGGCACCGTAATGGAAGTCGTCTCGGCGCTCGTCGGCCGGGGGATCTCGGTCGGCGTGCTGCCCGGGGGCACGGGCAATCAACTCGCGCGCCAGTTGGGGATTCCGCTGCAGGTGCGGCACGCCGTCGCGGCCCTCGCAGGTGCGCCGAGCGCGCCGCTCGACCTCGGGCGGCTCGCCGATGGCAGGCACTTCGCCCTCACCGCCGGCTTCGGCCTCGACGCGGCGATGATCCGCGGCGCCTCGCCGGCGCTCAAGCGCCGCTTCGGCGTGGGCGCGTACTTCTGGAGTGCCACCCGGGCGGTGATGGCGCTGCGGCCATTCGCCGTGCGCATCGAGGCCGATGGTCAGCGCTTCGAGCGCGAGGCCGGCCTCGCGATGATCGCCAACGTCGGCGTGGTGATGGGTGGCCGGTTCGGACTCGGTCCGGGGGTGCGGCCTGATGATGGCTGGCTCGATGTGTGCGTCGTGTCACCGCGGGGCTTGGTGGACGGCCTCACCTTGGCGGCCCGCATGGCCCGTCGCGATTTCCGGGACGACCCTCGGATGTTCTTCATCCGGGCGCGAGCGGTCCGGCTGGAAGTGGCGGCGGGCATTCCGGCGCAGGCCGATGGCGAGCTGCTCCCGGTGACCCGCCTGGACGCCCGCGTGGTCCCCGGAGGTGCGCAGTTCCTTGCGCCGTTCCGTCCGACGCGCATCTTCCAGCGCACCAGTTCACCGACTTCCGCAGAGACATGGCAAGCATCCTGATCATCGACGACGAGGTGGCCATCGCGACCGCCTTCGCGATGTTCTTCCGACACGATGGCCAGCACACCGTCGCCGAGGCCTACACCGGCGCCGAGGGCATCGCCGCGTACGAGCGCCTGCGTCCCGATCTCGTGTTGCTCGACGTCCGCCTCCCCGACATGACCGGTTTCGACGTGCTCGCGGCGATTCGCGAACACAACCCGGTGGTGATCATGGTGACGGCCTACGGCGACGTGCCGATGGCCGTGGATGCGCTGCACAAGGGCGCCGAGAACTTCCTCACCAAGCCGGTGGACCTGAGCCACCTGAAGGCCGCCGCCGAGCGCGCCCTGGAGAAGGCACAGCTTCGGCGGCTGAGCCGGTGGCTCACCGAGAAGCGCGGCGCCGAGCGCGGCCTGGTGTTCGGCTCGTCGCCGGCCATGCGCGAGCTGCAGGCACAGATCCAGTTGCTCGGCGCCAGCGACCGCACCACCGCACTGGTCCTCGGCGAGAGCGGGGCCGGGAAGGGGCGCGTGGCGGAACTGCTGCACGCGCAGAGTCCGCGGGCCGGGAAGGCCTTCGTGGAGGTGAATTGCGCCACGCTCCGCCCCGAGTCGCTCGACAGCGAACTGTTCGGGGTGGAGGCTGGCCAGGAGCCAGGGGCGGTGTCGAAGCCGGGCGCCTTCGAGATCGCCGATGGCGGGACGATCTTCCTCGACGAGATCGGGGACCTCGATCCGGCCCTGCAGCCCAAGCTCGTGCGGGTGCTGGAGGGGAAGGGCTTCCGTCGCGTGGGCGGGCGCGAGGAGATCACGCCGAACGTGCGCGTGGTGGCGGCATCGTCGTCCGACTTGTCGGCGGCGGTGTCGGCGGGCCGGTTCCGCGAGGATCTCTACTATCGCCTGGCGGTGATGCCGATCCAGTTGCCGCCGCTGCGGCAGCGGGTGCGCGAGGATCTCCTGGAACTGGTGGCCGCGGTGCAGGACGCGCTGCTGCCCTCGTTGCCGGGGGCGCCGACCGCACTCACCGATGCCGCACTCAATGCGATCCTCCGCTACAGCTGGCCCGGGAACATCCGCGAATTGCGCAACGTGCTCGAGCGAGCGATGCTGATGGCGCGTGGCCTCCCGGCGGTGGACGTGATGCATCTGCCGCGCGAGGTGCAGAACGCGAGCGGGGCCGAGGTGCTGCACCACGAGCCGCGGTCGCTGAGCGAGGTGGAGCGGGCGCACATTGACCGCACGCTGCGCGCGCACGCGCACAACCGGACGCACGCGGCCAAGGAGCTTGGCATCTCGCGGGCCACGCTCATCAAGAAGATCCGCGAGTACGAACTCGCGGACCGGCCGCGCTGACGAGGAGGACTCATGGCCGAGACCGATAGGATGATCTGCCGGGCGTGCGGGAACGAGGAGCGCGCCTCCGAGGGATCCCCTTGCGCGAACTGCGGGACGTTCGTCTGCCAGATCTGCACCTTGCGCGGCGTGACGCTCTGTGCGTCGTGCCAGCTGCTCGAGGACGCCAAGGGCGAGGGCGACGGGAAGTCGTCGTGAGCGCAGTTGGCGGCGTGGCGCCTTCGCTGGCGCGCTTCGGGCTGGCGATCGGGCACGCCACCGACTCGGTGGGCGTCACCGGATGCACGGTGGTACGGGGCATCTCGGCGCCGCACCGTGCCGCCGGAGTGGTGATCGGCCGCGCCACCGGCTCGCGTGAGCTCGCGCTGTTGGAGCCCGGCCACCTCGTCGAGCGCGTGGACGCCGTCCTGCTCACCGGGGGTTCGGCCTATGGCCTCGATGCCGCCGCCGGCGTGATGCGGTGGATGGAGGAGCGCGGACGCGGATTCCCCGTCGGCGCCGGCGTCGTTCCCATCGTGCCGGCGGCCGTGATCTTCGACCTTGCCCCGCTCGGACGCTTCGACGCGCGGCCCACGCCGCAGATGGCCTATGAGGCCTGCGAGTCGGCGACCAGCGAGGGGGTCGCCGAAGGGAGTGTCGGTGCGGGCACCGGCGCGACGGTCGGCAAGCTACGCGGACCCAGCGGCGCCATGAAGGGCGGGCTCGGCATCGCGGTCGTGGAAGGCGAGGGCTGCGCGGCCATGGCCTTGGCTGTCGTGAACGCCTTCGGCGACGTGCGTGACGCGGAGGGTCGCATCATCGCCGGGGCGCGCGAGCCCGACGGCCGTTTCGTGGACAGCGCCCGCGCCATCGCCGAGGGCGCGAAACCCGGTGGCTTCGTGGCCGGCACGCAGACGACGCTCATCGTGGTTGCGTTGGACGCTGCGTTCTCCCGGGTGGACCTCAAGGCCATCGCCCAACGGGCCGGGGAGGGCCTGCTGCGTCGCATCACGCCGGCCGGCACCCTCGCCGACGGGGACATCGTCTTCGCGCTCGCGCCAATGGAGGGAAAGTCCGCGGCACTCGCGCTGGGCGAGCGCCTCGCGGCCGAGGCGGTGGAAGCGGCGATCGAGCGTGCAGTGCGGCTGGCCTAGCTGACCATTCCGCCCACGGGCATCACCGGGGCGCCGGCACGGACATGCAGGAGCAGTTCGGCGCAAAGGTCGCCATCGAGGGCGACGCGCATCACGTGCGTCCCGGCCTCCTGGATGGGCAGGTCAATCGCGGCGATCACGGGCACGTCCAGCTCGGCCGCGCCCGGCGGGGGTGCCCCGACCTCGAGTTCGCCCGACGACGACCACATCTCGGTGCCGCCCGGGCCAAGCCAGACGAAGGCCAGCGTGTGCCGACCGGCGTCGTCCGGCAGGGCCTTGAGGCGCACGACCATCGTGGCCCGCGGATGGACCGCCGGCAGCTGCGCCACCTGGAGGGCATCGAACACCCCGAGGATGTTCAGCTTGCCTTCCTGCGAGATGTTGGCGGCGTCGGCGAAAAGCGCGAAAGAGACGTGCATCCCGGAAGCTAGCGCGGCATCGCCGGGGGCGCATCCGCGTGCGACGCTGATCCCCCGCTAGATTGCAGTGCCTATGACTGCATCGCCGCGCGCTTCGCGCGCCACCGAACTGACGCTGGTCGCGATGGCGGTCATCTGGGGCGTGAACTTCTCGGTCGTGAAGTACGGCACACAGATGATGTCGCCGATCGCGTTCAATACGCTGCGCATGGCCATCGGCTGCGCCGTGCTCTTCGCGATCGCCTATGCGCGTCCGGGGCGCCGTCCCTCCGTCGCCGACCGCAACCGGTTGCTGGCGCTCGGCGTGCTCGGCCACTGCGTGTACCAACTGCTCTTCGTGCAGGGGCTCGCGCTCACGCGCGCCGGGACTGCATCGCTGGTCGTGGCAGCCAGTCCGGCGGCGGTGGCCATCGTCGCCCGTGCCTTCGGGCACGAGCGCCTGCCGATGAAGGCGGTCGTGGGGATCGCCCTGTCCATCAGCGGCGTGATGCTGGTGGTGGGTGGTACCCTGAAGGCCGACGGCACGGGACACCTTCTGGGAGACCTGCTCATCCTCGGCGCGGTGGTGGTCTGGGCGTTCTATACCACCGGGCTCGTGCCGCTGGCCCAACGGGTGGAACCCGCACAGGTCGCCGCCTGGACGCTCGTCGGTGGCGTCGCGCCACTCGCCCTGCTCGCGGCGCCGTCCCTGCTCGCCACCGACTGGGGAGCCGTCGCACCGCTCACCTGGGGGGCCATCGCCTACTCCGGACTGCTCGCGATGGTGGTGGCCTACCTCATTTGGTACCACGGCGTGCGGGAGATCGGCCCCACCCGGACGGCGATGTTCGCCAATCTACAACCCATCGTCGCGGTACTCGTGGCCTGGGCCATGCTCGGCGAGGTGCCGACGATCTTCCAAGGCACCGGCGCCACGGCGGTGCTCGGCGGACTCTACCTGGCGCGGCGATGAAGATCGTGCTCTTCGACATCGATGGCACGCTGCTGCTCTCCGATGGGGCCGGACGCAGCGCCATGGAGATGGCCCTCGCGGCGGTCTTCGGGACCGCCGGTCCGCGCAGCTATCGCTACGGGGGCAAGACTGACCGGCTCATTGTGCGCGAGACCATGCGTCTCGCGGGCTTCAGCGATGCCCAGATCGACGCACGCATGGACGAAGTGCTCTCGCTCTACCTCGGCGGGCTGCGGGCGCATCTCGCCGGTCCGGACCACGGGGCGCGCGCCCTGCCAGGTGTGGCGCGCCTCTTGGATGCCGTCGAGGCGCACGACGAGCTCGTGCTTGGGCTGCTCACCGGCAACATCGTCGAGGGTGCAGACACCAAGCTGCGAGCCGTGCGATTCGATCCCGCCCGATTCCGGGTGGGGGCGTTCGGCTCCGACCACGAGGAGCGACCGATGCTCCCGCCCATCGCCCGCGAGCGCGCCAGCGCGCTGCTCGGGCGCGAGGTTCCGGGAGACCGGCTGGTGATCATCGGCGACACGGTGCATGACATGACCTGCGGGAAGGGTGTTGGGGCCCGCGCCATCGGTGTCGCGACGGGGGGCGTCGCCCTCAGCGAGCTGGCACCGCACGGACCGTCGGCGCTGTTCGACGACCTGTCCGACACCGACCGCGTGCTCGAGGCGATCCTCCATGCGTGAAGTCGAACTGAAAGGCATCGCCTTCACCGACGCCGAGGCCGACGCCGCCCGCGGCCGCCTCCTCGCTGCAGGAGCGGACGAGGTCTACGTGGGACGCCTCGAGGATCGGCGCTATGACCTGCCCGACCGTGCGCTGGCACTGCGCGACCATGTGCTGCGCCTGCGGGTCTATCGCGACCACCGCGTGCGGACTTCACTCGACTTCAAGGGTCCCACCACCTACGTGGACGGCTTCAAGGTGCGCGAGGAGCAGACCGTGGGCGCGGACGACCCGGACGCGCTCGCTCGGATCCTCGAGGCCATGGGCTACGTGATCACGAGGGAGATCGATCGGCAGATCGCGCAGTACACGCTGGCTGGCGCGACGATCCGGTTCGAGCGATATCCTCGTATGGATGTGTTGATCGAGGTGGAAGGTGAGCCGGAGGCCATCGAGCGCGCGATTGCGGCGCTCGGGCTTCCCCGTGAGCGGTTCACTACCGAACGCCTTCCCGATTTCGTCCTCAAGTTCGAGGCACGCACCGGCCAGCGCGCGGCACTGTGCGACCGCGAACTGGCAGGTGACTACCGGTACTCGGCCAGTGACGCCTGACTATCCGCTGCCGGAGTTCACGCGCTCGCTGCGGGCGCTCGGCGTCCCGTCCGAGCGCGGGTCGGACCACGACGTGGTCTTCGCGCCGCTGCTCGACGCCCGTCGGGCCGCCGAGCGCGCGGGGTCGGTGGAGCAGCAGCTGGCGGCCTTCGATGCGGGCAAGCTCGAGCGGGCCTGGCGCTCCGGCATCGCCACACTCGCCGAGCGTCGGCAGCGGATGTCGCCGGCGGACCGCCGGGCACTGAGCGCCGAGTTGGAGCTGTTGGCCGCACCGCTGTGGCAGGCGCTGGCCGACCTGAAGCGCGCCGCCGAGGCCACCCGCCTCGCGCGTCCCGACGAGCGTCGTCAGGCGTGGGAGCGGTGGGTGGAAGAGGTGCGCCGCGTGTTCCGTGCCGCCGACGACTGGTGGGGTCACGCCCTCCCGGCGCTGGCCGATCCGCAGGGAGAACGCGGGGCGTTCTGGCGTCGGGTGCTCAGGAGCGCCCGATGATCGTCGGCATCGGATTTGACCTCGTCGCGATCGCGCGCGTGGAAGGCATGCTCGAGCGGAAGGAGCAGCGCGCGCTGGACCGGCTGTTCACCGCGCACGAACAGGAGTACGCCCTGTCGCGGGCGCGTCCGGCGATGCACCTGGCCGCCCGCCTGGCGGCGAAGGAGGCGGTGTTCAAGGCACTGACCGGCTCCGACGACGCCAAGCTGATTGGCTGGAAGGAGGCCGAGGTTCGGCGGGGGGCCGAGGGACCACCGGTCCTGCACTTCTCGGGGCGGGCCGAGGCGCGCGCCCGGGAGTTGGGCGTGACGCGGGTACATCTGACGCTGAGCCACACGGACGAGATCGCCGGCGCGGTGGTGGTACTGGAGCGGCTGTAAAGTCTTCCGTTTCACTCGGGATTCGCGCTAATTCCGGGTGTGATTCAATTGAGAACGACTTTCATTTGCGTCGCGACCCTGATGATGGTCGCCCTCAGCGCTCCCGCAGCGCTCGACGCCCAAGACTCTCCCGCACGGCGGCTCGGCAACATCGTCGGTGTCGCACTCGACGAGTACGGCAAGGGCGTGGATGCGTCCGGCGCCATCGTGCTCCAGCTTGAGTACGACGAAGCGGTCGCCTTCCTCGACGACGCGTTCGCCCTCGCTGCGCGAGTGGACGATGCGCGCTCCGCGCCGTTGGTCGCCCTCGTTGGCCGCCTGCGGAGCCACGTCGCGCGCCGCGCGCCACCATCGGACCTCAGCGCCATTCACGCCGAGTTCGTAGCGCTGCTTGGTCCCGATGCCTCGCTTGACTATCCCACGCAGCCGGTGGACGTGGCGGAGGGGCGTGCACTCTACGAGATGCGCTGCGCCTCCTGCCATGGTGACCGCGGCGCGGGGGATGGCTTCGCCGCCGTCGGCATGGACCCCGCACCTCCGGCGTTCGCTGATCGCAGGCTGATGGCCGACGTCACGCCTGCCCTGATGTACCGCGTGGTCTCGGTGGGGATTCGCGGCACGGCCATGGGCGGATTCCCCGATCTCACGCCGGCGCAGCGCTGGGCGGTGGTCACCTACGTCACCACGCTGCGCAGCACAGCCGCCGACGTCATGCGCGGGCGTGCGCTGCTCGCCGAACACTGCGTCCTCTGCGCGGACTCCCTTCCCCCAACCGGCCATACTTTCGGCTGGCTTGCCGAGCGACACGACCAACAACTGCGCGCCGCGCTTGCCGTCGGCGACGCCTCGCTCGGGCTCGACGCCCAGCACCCGGTGCGCGGTCCGGACGCCGACGCCGTGGTCGCCGCGCTCCGGGCCGAGCCCCGCGTGATCGCGGTGCCGGTACGCACCCCGGCGGTGGTCGCCGCGGACGTGCTGGCAATGCTCGACCGTGCCCTGGAGAGCGCACGCGCCGGCGAGTCGCATGCGTCGGACCTGGCCTTCGATGCCTACGTGGCGTTCGAGCCTCTCGAGTCGCAGGTGCGGACGCGCGATCCGGGGCTGGTGGCCCTGCTCGAGTCGCAGTTCGCCGACTTCAGGGGCGCGGTCGCGGCGCGCGACATCACCGGTGCCACCAGTGCGCGCGCGCGCATCGCCAGCGGCCTGCCGCCGCTCGTGGATCTGGCGTCGCGCCCCGCCACCGGCTGGGGTGCCTTCCTCGAGTCGCTGCTGATCATCGTGCGGGAGGGGTTCGAGGCCATCCTCATCCTCGGCGCGGTCATCGCATTCCTCGTTCGCACCGGCAACCAGGCGCGCGTGCGCGAAGTGTGGTTCGGCGCCGGTGCCGGGCTCTTGGCGTCAGTTGCCCTCGCGGTGGTGCTACGCACCGCGCTCGCGAACGCGCCCGCCAGCCGCGAGGTCATCGAGGGGGCGACGATGCTCCTCGCCGTGGGCGTCCTCTTCTCGGTGAGCTACTGGCTGTTGACCAAGGTGGAAGTCGCCAAGTGGAAGGCGTTCATCACGGCACAGGTCGGGGCCGCGCTCACGTCGTCGCGCGCAACGGCCCTCGCCGTGGTCGCCTTCCTCGCCGTGTTCCGCGAAGGGGCCGAGACGGCACTCTTCTACCAGGCCCTCCTCGCGCGTGGACCGCAGGTGGTCCCTCCGGTGCTGGGCGGGTTCGCCGTCGGCGCGCTGCTGCTGGTCGTCGTGTGGATCGGCATCCAACGATTCGGCCTGCGCCTTCCGCTGCGCGCCTTCTTCGGCACCACGAGCGCCATGCTCTACGCCCTGGCCTTCATCTTCATGGGGAAGGGGCTCCGCGAGCTCCAGGAGGGGAGTGCCCTCTCGATCACGCCGCTCGAGCACGGACCATACGTCGGCTGGCTCGGCATCTTCCCGAGCGTCGAGACCCTCCTGGGCCAGGGCGTCCTGGTGGCGCTCGCGCTCGTCGCGCTCTGGCGGACCGTGTGGGTCGGGGCACGTGCGTCGGCGCTGGTGGTACCGCGCGGAGCGGAGGCCGAGCACGGCGGCTAGATTCGCTGCATGGATGCGCTCTTCGCCTCTCCCTGGGGGGCCCTTTTCATCTTTCTCGCGCGCATCGTGGACGTCTCGTGCGACACGATGCGCGTGCTCTTCACGGTGCGCGGCAAGCGCGGCATCGCTGGAGTCCTCGGCTTCACGCAGGCACTGGTATGGATCTTCGCGGTCGGTGCCGCCATCCGGCATCTCGATAGCTGGATGCACGTCATCGCGTACGCCGCCGGGTATGCGGCCGGTACCATCAGCGGCATTACCATCGAACGCTTCGTGGCCTACGGCGTGGCGCAGGTCCGGATCATCACACGCGGCACCGGCGAGGCCATCGCCCTTGCGCTCCGCGACCTGGGCTTCGGCGTGACGCAGACGCGGGGCGAAGGACGCTCGGGTGGCGTGGATATCCTCCACACCATCGTGCAGCGCTCGCAGGTGGATGATGTGCTCTCGGTGGTGGACCGCATGGACCGCGCGGCGCTCGTGACGGTGGAGGAACCCCGCGCGGTACGCGGCGGGTTCGTGGATACACGCGAATGGCGCGTTCCCCTGCCGTGGGAGAAGTCGCGCCAGCGGGTCTGACACCCGGGCGGGACGGGTCGTACAACCCTTTGGACCGATCGGCTGTCGAATGGGCGGTCCCCCCTCCCCCGGCACTCGACATGCTCCGATCCCTGCTGTTCGCGGTCCTCGCACTCGGCGTGGCCGCTCCGGCGTCCCAAGCCCTCCAAGGCCCGCCGGGCTCCCTCGCGGACCCCGCCGACGCAGGCCGCGCCGGCCCCATCCGGCGCGCCACCGCTACCAATGCCGGCGCGGCGCGCACCGCCACGGCGCCGACCATCGACGGACGCGACGATGACCTCGTATGGCGAGACGCCCCGGTCATCGACCGGTTCCTCGAGTACGAGCCCAATACCGGCGCCGAGCCGCGCTTCCGCACCGAAGTGCGCATCCTCTACGACGACCGCTACCTGTACATCCTCGGGCGCATGTACGACCCCGCGCCCGATTCCATCATCTCGCTCCTCAGCCGGCGAGACGTCCGCACTGAGAGCGAGCAGCTCAAGCTGGTGATCGATTCGTATCACGACCGTCGGACCGCCTACCAGTTCATCGTCAATCCGGCGGGAGTGAAGCGCGACTTCTACGTCTATAACGACCAGACGGAGGACGGAACCTGGGACGCGGTCTGGGACGTCGGCACGAGCATTGACTCGCTCGGGTGGGTGGCGGAGTTCCGCATCCCGTTCAGCCAGATGCGCTTCGCCGACCGCGAGGAGCACACCTTCGGCCTGTTGATCGTGCGCGATGTGGCCCGCACGCGGCAGCGGATCTCCTGGCCGCTCTATCACCGCGACCGGCAGGGCTATGTCTCGCAGGCGGGAGAGGTGGCCGGCATCACCCGCATTCCGCAGCCGCGCCGGCTGGAGATCATGCCCTACGCCGTGACCAAGAACGTCACGGTCCCGACCGCTGGTGGATGGTCGCATCCGCAACAGCAGGCACTGGGTGCGGACGTGAAGTGGGGCCTGACCTCGAACCTCACGGTGGACGCCACGCTGAATCCCGACTTCGGCCAGGTCGAGGCGGATCCGGCGGTGCTCAATCTCTCCGCCTTCGAGCAGTTCTTCGAGGAGCGGCGGCCCTTCTTCCTCGAGGGCGCCGGGATCTTCAATTTCCGCACGGCCTGCGGCGACATCGACACCGGCTGCCGCGGGCTCTTCTATTCGCGGCGCATCGGTCGGTCGCCACAGCTGGGCTTCCTCTATCCGGATGCCGGCAACGCCACGTCGTCGCGCGTCCTCGGCGCGGCCAAGCTCTCCGGACGGCTCGCGAACGGCCTGAACATCGGGGTGCTGAATGCCGTGACCCACCTGGAGACGGGTTCGCTCGGCCGCACCATCGAGCCGCAGTCCAACTATGCCGTGGTGCGCATCCTCCAGGACCTCGGCGACGGACAGGGCGGACTCGGGGCGATGCTGACCGCCGTGAACCGTTCGCTCGACGACGACACTCGCGACTTCCTGCGCGCCGAGGCGTACACCGGAGGGCTGGACTGGCGCCAGCGCTTCGCCGATTCGAAGTACGAGGTGACGGCCTCGCTCTCGGGCAGTCTCATCCGCGGCTCGGAGAGTGCCATTGCCGCCACGCAGCTCGATGGCGTGCACCGCTACCAACGGCGCGACGACGGCATCGCGTTCGATCCCACGCGCACGGAGCTCGCGGGAAATGCCCAGCGGTTCACCATCTCCAAGTTCGGCGGGGGCATCACCCGCTTCCAGACCGTCCTGCAGCGCTTCTCCCCTGGGTTCGAATCGAACGACCTTGGCTTCCAGGCGCGCGCCGATGAGCAGATGCTCCGCAACTGGTTCGCCCTCCAGTTCAACGACCCGACCAGGTACTACCGGCGGGCCTTCCTGAACTTCAACACCTTCAACACCTGGACCACGGAAGGGCTGCCGACGAACTTCTCGCTGAACACGAACTGGCATGTCGAACTGCCGAACACGCATTGGCTGCACGGCGGCGTGAACGGACAGCTGCCCGGTACCTTCGACGACCGCGGAGCGCGCGGTGGCGTGGCCTTCCGACGTTCGGCGAGTGTTGAGGGCTGGCTGGGCTGGGAGGGCGACCGTCGTCCCTGGTACACGCCCGTCCTCTTCGGCGGCGTGTGGCGCAGTGATGAGTGGGCCAGCCGCGGTGGCTGGGTGGACGCGGGATTCCAGTTCCGCGCCGGTGCGCAGTTCAGCGGGAGCCTGGGCCTCAACGTGAACCGTAGCCTCAACGATTCACAGTGGCTCCAGAACTTCGGCGACGTCATGACCGACACGGCGCACATCACCTTCGCCCAGCTCGATCAGTGGACCGTCGGCATCACCACGCGCCTCAACTACACGATGACGCCGGAGCTCTCGCTCCAGGTCTATGCGCAGCCCTTCGCGTCGGTTGGCGACTACTCGGAGTGGACGGAGCTCTCCGACACGCCGCGCGCCACGCGCTATGCCGACCGCTTTCAGCCCTATGGCGGCGGCGCCGATCCGGGCGGCGTGAACTTCAAGCAGCTGCGCACGAATACCGTCCTCCGCTGGGAGTACCGGCCGGGCTCGATCCTCTTCCTTGTCTGGCAGCAGGGGCGCGATGCCTTCGCCCAGACGCCCACCGACTTCTCGTTCCGGCGCGACATGGGGGAGCTCGTGGAGCTTCACCCCAACAACACCTTCCTGCTCAAGATGTCGTACTGGTTCAATCCCTGATCAGGCGGCTGCGGCGTCACTGCGGCGGGCGCGCGTGGCCATCCACGCCGCACCGCCCACCGCGAACCCGATGGCAATGACCTGCGCCACGGTGAGCGGGCCGAAGAAGCGATCGTCCTTGGCGCGGAAGAACTCGACGACGAATCGCTCGAGTCCCGCCAGCACGCAGTAGGCTCCGAAGAGCCAGCCGGCCGCGTGATGGTGGCCGCGCAGGCGCCAGAGGAGGGCGAACATCGCCAGCCCCATGGCCGTCTCGTAGAGCTGCGTGGGATGCACGGCGAGCACCTGACTGGCGGGCAGGCTCTCGAGCCCGGAGGCCCCGAACGCGCGCAGGTTCTCCACCGTGCTCGGCGGTGCCCCATCGGGAAACGCCACGGACAGAGGGCCATCCCAGGGACGGCCGTAGTCGTCGCCGACGGCCCAGCAGCCCGAGCGACCCACCGCGTAGGCCGCGGCCAGACCCGGCGCTGCCGCATCGGAGACGTCGGTGAACTTCGCCTTCTTGTACAGGATGGTGGCCGCGCTGGCGACGATGCCACCGATCAGTCCGCCCCAGAACACAAAGCCGGCCCGGCTGAAGATCGCGCCAATGTCTCCTACCAGAAGTGCATAGTAGAGCTTGGCTCCCCCGAGCCCGCCGATGACGGCCGCGACGGTCACGTCGCCCATGATCTCGGCATCGAGGCCACGCGCCTCCAGGATCTCGCTCGCCACCATCTGCCCGATCACGAAGGCCAGCAACATGGCCACACCGAAGCCGGTGAGCTGGAGGGGGCCGAAGTCGTAGGCGAATGGGATGTGGGTGAACATCAGACTCGAGACGGAAGACGGAAGACGGAAGGGGGGCTGCTTCCGTCTAGTGTAACGCGGGAACCTCTTGATACACAGAGAGGATGACGGGTTCGGCCCTTTGGGGCGCTACCTGGCGACCAGGCCCGGGATGGGGCGGGAGGAGTGGGCGTTCAGGGTTGGGCCGTCTTGGCGGCCTTGCTCCAGGTGAAACAGGCCGGCAGCGGCGATCATGGCCGCATTGTCGGTGGCGAGGCGTGGGGTCGGGGCGAAGACCTCGGCGTTGAGCTCCGCTGCCGCTTCGCGCATGGCGGCGACCAAGGCGCCGTTGCAGGCGACGCCTCCGCCGAGCACGATGCGCCGACGGCCATGTGCCTGCGCCGCGCGCTTCGTCTTCGCCACTAAGGTATCTACCACGGCGTCCTGGAAGCTGCGGGCGATGTGGGACTTCTCCGCGTCGAGGTCCGTCGCGGCCTGGGTGGCCACCAGCACGGCCGTCTTGAGGCCGCTGAACGAGACGTCATAGTAGTCGGGGTCGCCGAGCCGTTGTCCGCCGTTGAGCATCGGACGCGTGAAGCGGTGGCGCTTGGGGTCGCCATCACGCGCGAGGGCTTCGAGGTGCCGGCCGCCAGGGTAGGGAAGGCCTAGCAGCTTCGCCGCCTTGTCAAACGCCTCGCCGGCCGCGTCGTCGCGGGTGCGGCCGAGGAGGCGATAGCGGCCCCAGGCCTCCACGTCCAGCAGCAGCGTGTGCCCGCCGGAGACGAGCAATGCGGCAAAGGGCGGCACGGCGTCCGGATGCTCCAGCGCGGTGGCGAAGAGATGCCCCTCCATGTGGTGCACGCCGACCACCGGCTTGCCGGTGGCGAAGGCCAGCGCCTTGGCGTAGCTCACCCCGACCAATAGCGCGCCGACAAGGCCGGGCGCGTGCGTCACCGCGATCGCATCCACCTCGGCGAGGGAGACTCCCGCCTCGGCGAGGGCGCGTTTCGTCACCGGGACGATGGCGGTGAGATGCTCGCGCGAGGCGATCTCCGGCACGACGCCGCCGAAGATCGCGTGGATGTCCTGCGATAGGATCACGAGCGAATCGAGCGTCGGTCGCGAGGACGGACCTCGCACCACTGCGGCCGAAGTCTCGTCGCAGGAGCTCTCGATCCCGAGGACGCGCATCGTCAGCGCTCGGCGGCGGGCGGCATCGGGCGGAAACGTAGCGTGAACACGTTCGGGCGCACTTCACGCGCCGTCGCCTCCACGCCGAGCGGAAACTCCACGTCGGCTGCGACGAGCGTGACGCGCAGGCGCGCCGGCGTGCTCTCGTCGAATCGGCGCCGCACGATCGGCGGCTGGCTCCGCAGCTTGAGCAGCTCGCGCGTGCGGCCCGAAACCACCACCTGCACCGAGTCCGGCGCCCCGGCGGTGAGCTCGATGGCCCCGTCCATCACGGGGACGAAGCGGGCAGCCATCACCAGTTCGGTGGGCTCCTCGCCGCGCACGATGGCCCAGAGCAGCACCGCCAGCATCAGCGCCGCGATCTTCGTGGGGACGCGCTCCGTGAAGGCAGCCGCGAGCCGCCCGCGGCGCGGCGCGGGCACCGGGTTCATCGCGGTGCCGGCTCCGCGAGCAGGCGCTCGAGGAAGGCCACGTTGGCCGGGCTCGCCCAGTCGTCTGCGCCGATCACGCGACGGCGCACCTTGCCGTCGCGGCCGATGATGAACGTCTCCGGCACGCCGGTGGTCTGGTAGATGCGCTGGATGGAGCCTGGTGCGTCGTGCAGGATCTCGAAGCTGAGCTGCATCTCCTCCACGAATTCGTTGATGCGCGGTTCCATGCCCGACACATCCACGCTCACCGCGACGATGCGCAGGCCCTTCGGTCCCAACTGCTGCTCGAGTCGCTCCATCGACGGCATCTCGACGCGGCAGGGCCCGCACCAGGTGGCCCAGATGTTGAGCAGCACGACCTGGCCGCGATAATCGTCGATGCCCTTCGGCGCCGCCCCCGGCGCCATCGGCAGCGCCGTGAAATCCGGCGCGTCGGAGCCGATTCGCAGCGGGAAGAGCTCGGCACCCAGCTGGGCCCGCGCCGACCACACGCCAAGTCCCAGCAGCGAGACCAGGGCGGCGATGATCACCCACTGGACCTTCGAGCTCACACCCGCTCCGAGCAGAGGGCGCGCAGGGCCGCAATCTCGGCGCGCGGATCCTTGGCCGAGAAGATCGCATTGCCCGCCACGAAGGTATCGGCGCCGGCGCGCCAGCAGGCGGCGATGGTCTCGCGGGAGATGCCGCCGTCAATCTCCAGCACCGCGTGCGAGCGGGCATCGTCCAACAACAGCCGCGCCCGCGCCACCTTCTCCACCGCGCCAGGAATGAACCGCTGCCCGCCGAAGCCCGGATTCACGCTCATGATGAGAAGCAGATCCAGATCAGCAGCCACTTCGCGCAGCGTCTCGAGCGAGGTGGACGGATTGAGCGTCGCCCCCGCCTTGGCGCCGAGCTCCTTGATGCGCATCACCTGGCGATGCAGGTGCGGCGCCGCCTCCACGTGGATCGTGATGGTGTCGGCGCCGGACTTCACGAAGCTCTCGAAGTACTTCTCCGGCTCCACCACCATCAGGTGACAGTCGAGCGGCAGCTTCGTGAGCTTCTTGCAGGTCTCAATCACCTTTGCGCCGAACGTGAGGTTGGGCACGAACACGCCGTCCATCACGTCCACGTGCAACCAATCGGCGCCGCCGGCCTCGAGCATCGCCAAATCCTCGGCGAGCTTGCCGAAGTCCGCCGAGAGCAGCGAGGGGGCGATGCGCACGCGCGAGGCCGGCATCACTCCGCTCCCCGGCGCAGTCGCGCCGCGAAGGAGCCGTCGGCGCCGTGACGGTGGGGCAGCACGCGCAGGCGTCCGGCGTCGAGCACGGCGTCGGGCACCGTGCCGGCCGGGGGCGGCTCCAGCGTCCAGCCCGGATGGTCGGACAGGAAGGCCTCGACCTGCCCGTCGTTCTCTTCCGGCTCGAGCGAGCACGTTGAGTACACCAGCAGGCCGCCCGGCTTCACGTTCTGTGCCGCACCGCGGAGCACGGCGCGCTGGGCGGCGGCCATCACGGCGAGATCGCTGGTGCGCAGGCGCCAGCGGGCGTCGGGGTGGCGGCGGAATGTTCCAGTGCCGGTGCACGGTGCGTCCACCAGCACGGCGTCGAACTGCCCCAGCGTGCCATCGCGTGCATCGGCCACGACCGGATCCACGTTCTCGAGCTCGAGGCGCCCGATGGTCTCGATGATCCGCGTGATGCGGGCCTCGGACGAATCCGCCGCCGTGACGTGCGCGGCCGTACGTGACAGTTCCACGGACTTCCCTCCCGGCGCGGCGCAGAGGTCAGCCACCTGCGCGCCCTCCGGGAATGCCGCGTAGCGCGTGACCAGCGTGGCAGCGGGATCCTGCACGAAGCAGTTCCCCTGTTGGAACGCGCCGAGCGAGGTGAGCATCGTCCCCGGTGCGAGCACCAGCGAGTCTTCCACCAACGGCGCGTCGGCAACCTGCACGCCCGCGCTTTCGAGCATGGCTTCCAACTGCTCGCGCACCACGCCCCAGGGGCGCACGATCAAGGGCGCCTCACGGTTGTTGGCTTCGAGCAGGGCACGCGTCTCGTCGGCGCCCCAACGGGCCACCCAACGCGCCACCATCCAGCGTGGGTGCGAGTGTTCGATGGCCAGCGCCTCCACCGGATCGGCGGGCAGTGTCGCGCCGAGCGACTCACGCTCACGGTCGAGACGGCGGAGCACGGCGTTGGCCAGCTTGCTCGCGCCGAGCCCGTGCCGGGTCTTGGCGAGTTCCACCGTCTGCGCGATGGCAGTGTAGGCGGGGACGCTGCCCATGTAGAAGAGCTGGTGCACGCCGAGCCGCAGGAGGTCGGCGAGGTCGGCATCGAGGCGGGCAAGGCCACCGCGGACGCGGGGCGCGAGGAGATGGTCGATCCAGCCGCGCTTGCGCAGCATCCCCCACACGAGTTCCTGCGTCCAGCGCCGGTCCCGCGCGTCGAGGTCGGCGGCGCGGCGGTCGAAGGCGGCATCGAGCAACGCACCGCTGCGGAGATCGGCGAGCGTCTCGGCGGCGGCGATGCGGGCGTCAGTCACGAGCAGGAGGGTGCTTGGCATACCCTCCAAAGATAGTCGGTTCTCGGAGCGACTGAGTATCCCCAGTCAGGATCTACGTTCCGCCCACTGCTCGAACCCTGAGAGAAGCATTTACGTGTCGTTCGAACCACGCAATCGGCGGAACGCCCTCCCATAGCTCCCGTCCGATCACGAAAGTCGGGGTGCCGCGCAAGTGAAGGGTCCTTGCAAGCAGGACATCGCGTTCCACTTTACCGGAGTGAGCTTCGGTTTCAAGGCAGGAAGTGAACGCCGTGACATCAGGAATGCGGACGCGGCCTGCAATCGACGACCAATCAATCCTGCCAATCGAATCCTGAATCTCGAAGAGCGCATCGTGATAGGCCTCGAACATGCCCTGCTCACCCGCGCATTCGGAGGCCAGCGCCGCCGTCCATGCATGCGGGTGTAAGGTCTCGAGGGGTAGGTGGCGATATACGAATGACACCTGCTCGGGAAACAATGCCGCGACAGAGTCCATGGTCGACTGTGCGCGAGCGCAGAACGGGCACTCGAAATCAGAAAATACGGCGATGCGGATCGGCGCATCGTTGGGACCCAGCACGTGTCCCACCGTAAAGAGTCCGGGAACTTCGGCAAGTCGCCTGCCCGACGTGCTCTTGAGGCTGCTCGCAGACATCGTTCGATACGTCGCGAGTGCCGTCAACACGATGGCGCAACACGCAAGCGCGACCGTGGCGAGGTCCGCGATGGACCGAGGGCGCTTCATTGCCCTGTCTCCATCGTCGATGGATCAATGCGCACGGTCAGCGGACCTGCACTATGCGAGGCTTCCATATCTCAACTCTCAGCAGACCATCCGGTCCTTCGCTGGTTGTGTAGATGCGGCCGTCGGAGGTAAACCGCTGCAAATAGCGGTCGAAGCGTTGTGACACAAGCACTCGCCCCGTGGTTGGGTCGACGACGTCGAGGACAGTGTCAAAGCGTGTATCGAAATCCTCAACTTGCGGTGCGACGTACTCACCCACGACCCGTGCACCGCTTCCGGAGCGCCGGGGTGGCTGACGGTTGGGTGCGCGACGATCTGTCACGACGCCGAGAATCCAAACCTGCTGAAGAGAATCCGCGAACACCCCCTCGACTCTTGGAAAAGGTGGCGCACCGGGTCCCGCTGCGAGGAGGTCGGTCTGCGTCCAACGCTCAAACCACGAAGCCTCTACCGTCCGCTGCGAGATCCGGGTTCCTCCAGTGCTCCAAACCTCCACTCCGTAGCGGTAGTTTCGTGCTACTGCGGCAAAGCGGTTAGCACCAAGCGAGGCGACCCAGTACTGAATTGCATCTGAGTCAGATTTCGACTCCTCCGGTGTTCGCGGACCGAACGACCGCACAACCGTGAGGCTCGAGTCAAGCAGAACGAAAGCGGGATGGCCTGGCATGTAGTTGTTCACTACGATGTGGCCATTACCGACGCCTGCGAATCGAAACGCGCGAACTCCGGGTGGGAGTGACACCTGAGCTGAAATCCGGCCACCCGATCCGACTGCGGAGAGGCGCGCGCCGTCGAGGACCCCGACGACCTCGGAGGAGAGATTCCCGACAAATCGAACGCGGCCGAGCTCGCCGGGTCCCTGGCCGAATCGACCCACCGATTGCCTGAAGGAGCCGGCGCTGTCGAAGGACAGCAACTCGCCCGGCGAGAACGACGGTCCGACTACGTACGAGCCCCTCGGACCACGGGCCACGAACGCAGAAGGACTGATTGCGGGAGCGGCGGTACTACTCGATCGAAGCAGGAGGTCAAGAGAAAGTACGATCCTGCAGGAACACGAGCGGTCTTCCTCGGTTGACTGCAACTCTTGCTGCGCCTGGGCGTCACGAGCGCTCAGCGCGAGGCCGAATACCACCGCCAGCCCGAAGTTGCCGATGTCTAATAGGGTTCGCACGGGTTGTGATACTGATGGCAGTAGCCGATATATGTGCTCAGGTGACATCCAGCGTCACCGGGACCACACGAGTACTGCGCGCCGGAGCCGAACTCGTGCCCCGTCCCGCTAGGCCCCGCATCGCCCTCGTCGCAATAACCTTGCGGTTCAT
Organism: Gemmatimonadaceae bacterium; assembly: GCA_024710705.1. Taxonomy (GTDB): domain Bacteria; phylum Gemmatimonadota; class Gemmatimonadetes; order Gemmatimonadales; family Gemmatimonadaceae; genus Pseudogemmatithrix. The sequence continues at coordinate 67,420 of JANJUF010000104.1, forward strand.
TGCCACAGGCGCTCGCGGACTCCGCGTAAACTCCGCTTGGCGCGAGGACTGATATCAGTCCGAACCCCACCACGCAGACTCCCAGGAAGACCCGCCGGAACTCCTTGTTCATAGTGGATACCCTCGCGAAGGTCATGGGTCACCGCTTCTCCGCTAGATGCCGAAGCGCGCAGACGAGTGATTCACGTTCGGCGCCGCTACGATTGCGAGGGGGGGGGGGGGATGTGTCAAGTAACAGTTTTCAGAGTGGGTATCTGTGCTGGCGCGAGCTCCCGTCTGATGGGCAAGTAAGGTGTTGAATCGCAACAGATTGCATTCGCTCAGAAGCAGTCACCCACGGCGACACCACGCCCCTGCGCCCAGTCCAGCGCGGTGACGCGCCGCCGCCCCGCGGGATGCACCGTCTCCACTGCCACCGCCCCGGACCCGCAGGCCACGATCATTCCCATCTCCCCAATCTCCAGGACCTCCCCCGGCTCGCCGCGTCGGTCACTCAGCACGCGGACGCCGAAGAGCCGCGTCTCCGCGTTGCGCAGCACGCCCCAGGCGCCTGGGCGCGGGTCGAAAGCCCGAATGGCCCGCGAGACGTCCACCGCGTCCTTCCGGAAGTCGAGCCGCGCCATCGCGCGATCGATCTTCGGCGCGTAGGTCGCCAGCGATTCATCCTGCGGCGTGGCCTCCAGCCCGCCGAGTTCCATCAGCACGAGCGCCTCGACGATCGCCTCGGCGCCGAGTTCGGAGAGCCCTTCGGTGAGCTCGCCACCGGTGATGTCGTTGCGCAGCTCCACGCGCGATTCAAACAGCACCGGTCCGGCGTCGAGCTTGAGCACCATCTGCTGGATGCTCACGCCGGTTTCGGCATCGCCGGCGAGGATCGCGGCCTGGATCGGCGCCGCCCCGCGCCAGCGCGGGAGCAAGGAGGCGTGGATGTTTACCGTGCCGCGCGCGGGGAGATCGATCACGTCCTGTCGCAGGAGTTCGCCGTAGGCCACCACCACGCTCAGGTCGGCTTCGTAGGCGCGGAGCTGCGCCAGGAACTCCTCGCCGCGCGGCTTGTCCGGCTGCAGCACCGGAATCCCTTCCTCCAGCGCGACCTGCTTCACGGGCGGCGCCACGAGCGTGGACCGCGAGCGCCCCTGCGGCCGGTCGGGCTGCGTGATCACTGCCGCGACCTCGTGCCCCTCGCCGATCAACGCACGAAGGGCGGGCGTGGCGAAGTCAGGGGTTCCCCAAAACAGGAGGCGCACTGGGCTGAGAGCGAGACGGAAGACGGAAGACGGAAGACGGAAGACGGAAGGGAACATCGTTCGAGGACGCGTAACCCAATGTAGCTCCAGGGCGCCCTCCTCCGCCTTCCGTCTTCCGTCTCTCGTCTTGCTAGAGCGCTTCCTCCGCCGCGTGCCCACTCTTCGACGGCTCGTCCCGATCTCCCGGCTTCAGCACCCGCAGCAGGTTCGGGTACTTCTCCCGCTCCTCCTCCCATTCCGCCAGCGCCCGGCGGCGGTTCAGGAAGCTCAGGTGGTCGAGGAAGAGCTTGCCGTCGAGATGGTCAATTTCGTGCTGCAGGCACACCGCGAGCAGTTCGCTGCCCTCGAGCTCGAAGGGCTGTCCGTCCAGCCCGAGGGCGCGGACCTTCACCTTCGCCGAGCGTTCCACCCAGCCGAAGACTTCGGGAATGGAGAGACAGCCTTCCTCCCATTTGATCTTCCCTTCGCGCTCGATGATCTCGGGGTTGAACAGCGCCGCCGAGACGTCACCCACTTCCACGACGCAGAGCCGTTCCGAGCGCCCGACCTGCGGGGCGGCCAATCCCACGCCCGAGGCCATGCGCATGGTCTCGAACATGTCGGCGGCGAGGGCGCGCAGCTCGTCCGTCACCTCGGTCACCTCCGTGGTGACCTGGCGAAGGATCGGTGCGCCGAGGACGGTGATCGGGAGAACGGCCATCGGCGCCTACGAGGCGACCTCCGTGCTGCCGCCCACCGACGCGATGCGACCGCGCGTGACGATGAGCTTGGACTCGCCGGAGCGGATGGTGATGTGGTCGGTCAGGGCGGTCACCGGCACGCCCTCCTTCAGCGACTCCTTGATGTGCACCACTTCGCCGACGATGCCGCCGGCCGTCACCACGTGGTCGCCCTTCTTGAGCGCCATGATGGTCGCTTCATGCGCCTTCCGCTGCTTCTGCTGCGGACGGATCATCAGGAAGTAGAAGATCGCGAAGATGGCGCCGATCTGGAACAGGAACGCCGGCAGGGCCGAGCCGCCGGCGGCGGGCGGGGCGGTCTGGGCGAAGATGACGAGCAGCGAGGACATATCGGGCGGGGTCTGGAGTCAGGTGCTGATGGTGGGGGACCGCTGGAATCTAATCAGCGCAGGAGCATGGCATCGCCGTAGGAGTAGAACCGATACCCCTCGCGTACGGCGGTGGCGTAGGCCTCCATCGTGAGGTCATAGCCGGCGAAGGCGGCGACCAGCATCAACAGGGTCGAACGCGGCAGGTGGAAGTTGGTGACCAGCAGGTCGGCCGACTGCACGTGGTAGGGAGGACGAAGGAAGATCGCCGTCTCGCCCTCACCCGCCACGTAGCGCCCGTCGGGCCGGTAAATCGTCTCCAAGGTGCGCAACGATGTCGTGCCAACCGCGCAGACGCGCCCGCCGGCCTGGCGCGTGGCGGTGAGCAGCTCGGCTGCGGTCCGTCCCACGTGGAACCACTCCTCGTGCATCTCGTGCTCGTCGGGATTTTCAACTTCCACCGGCCGGAAGGTCCCGGCCCCCACGTGCAGGACCAGGTCGGCGCGCGACACACCGTTCGCGTCCAGCGTCTCGAGCAGCTCGGGCGTGAAGTGCAGGCCGGCGGTAGGCGCTGCCACCGAGCCTTCCTGTCGCGCGAACACCGTCTGGTATCGCTCGGCGTCAGCCGAGGCATCGCCGCGCGCGATGTACGGCGGCAGCGGCACATGGCCATGCAGCGCGATCGCGCTCGCCACCGTGCGCTCGTGCACGTGCAGCCGCACCATGCGCGTGCCGCGGTCGGTCACGTCGAGGATCTCCACCTCGAATCCCGGCGCGATATGTACGCGGCGTCCCGGCTTGAGCTTGGCTCCCGGCTGCACCATCGCCTCCCAGGTGTCACCCTCGAGCGAACGCAGCAGGAACACCTCGGCGGGCGCGCCGGAATCGCGGTGGCCGAGCAGCCGCGCCTTGAACACGCGCGTGGTGTTGAGGGCCAGCGCATCGCCGGCGCGCAGGAACTGCGGGAGGTCGCGAAACTGGTGGTGGGCGATCGTCCCGGCGCTGCGATCCACCACCATCAGGCGGCTCTCGTCACGGCGTGCCGCCGGCTGCTGCGCGATCCGCTCGGGCGGGAGCGCGAAGTCGTAGTCGGAGGTGCGGCGGCCGCGCGTGCTCAGAACAGCTCGGGCTGCCCGTCGACGCTGCGCGCCGGCGGCGGAAAGCCCAGGTGGCGATACGCCTGCGGCGTGGCCACGCGTCCGCGCGGCGTCCGCTGGAGGAACCCGTGCTGCACGAGGAAGGGCTCGTACACCTCCTCGATGGTGTCGGCGTCCTCGCCGACGGCGGCCGCGATGGTGCTCACCCCCACCGGACCGCCTTCGAACTTCTCTATGATGGCGCGCAGGAGCCGCGTGTCCATCTCGTCGAGGCCGAACTCATCCACGTCGAGCATGGCCAGCGCCTCGCGCGCCACCTCGCGCGAGATGTGGCCGGCGGCCTTCACCTGGGCGAAGTCGCGCACACGGCGCAGCAGGCGATTGGCCACGCGCGGCGTGCCACGCGCGCGGCCGGCCAGCTCCTTCGCCCCCGGCGCATCCAGGCTCGCGCCGATCACCGCCGCCGTGCGATGCACGATCTCCTCCACCTCGCCGGCCGGATAGTAGTTGAGCCGCAACTCGATGCCGAAGCGCGCGCGCAGCGGTGCCGTGAGCATCCCCAACCGCGTCGTCGCGCCGATCAGCGTGAAGCGCTCGATCGGCATCGTTATGGTCTGCGCCTTCGGGCCGTCGGAGAGCCGGATGTCGATCTTCCAGTCCTCCATGGCCGGATACAGGAACTCATCGATGATCGGCCGCAGCCGGTGGATCTCGTCGATGAAGAGGATGTCGCCGGCGCGGAGGTTGGTGAGCGTGCCCACAAGGTCGCCCGGCTTCTCGAGTGCTGGGCCGGAGGTCGTGTGGATGTTCACGCCCATTTCGCGGGCGATGAGCTCGGCGAGGGTGGTCTTGCCCAGACCCGGCGGACCGAAGAGCAGGGTGTGGTCCAGCGGCTCGCGGCGCGCCGTGGCGGCATCGATGTAGATGCGCAGCGCGTCCTTCACCTTGCCCTGGCCGATGAATTCCTCGAGGCGCTGCGGACGCAGCGAGAGCTCCACGACGGATTCGTCGGAGAGCGCTTCGGGGGTGGTGATCTCGGCGCGGCTCATCTCGGGGAATCTACTTCGCGAGTGCGGCCAGTGACCGGCGGATCAGGTCGGCGGTGGTCTCGCCCTTCGGCGCGTCGTCCAGCGACACCCGTACGGCGCGTTCGGCGTCGGCGGGGGCGTAGCCGAGCGCGACGAGCGCCCGCACCGCATCGGCCGCTGGGCCTCCGCTGGGCAGCGGCTTGCCCGGCACAGCGGCGTCCGCGGCACCGTCGAGCTTGTCGCGCAGTTCCAACACCAGGCGCTCCGCCAACTTCTTGCCCACCCGCGGCACACGGGTGAGCGTGGCCAAGTCGCCCTCGCGCACGGCCCGCACGAGGCGATCGCCCGTGAGCGTGCTCAGCAGGTTCATCGCCAACGCCGGGCCCACGCCGGTGGTGCCCATCAGCCGCTGGAAGAGTTTCCGCTCCTCGGCGCTGGGGAAGCCATAGAGCGTCCAGGCGTCCTCGCGCACCACCATGGCCGTGTGTAGCGCCACCTCGCCGCCGAGGCGCGGCAGCGCCTCGATCACGCCCAGCGGCACGAGCACTTCGTAGGTCACCCCACCGGATGTGCGGAGCTCGATGCGGTCGAGCCCGTGGGCGGCGAGCGTGCCTTCCAGCCGCGCAATCATCGGCCACCCCGGGCCCTGCCGCGCACGCCGGCCACGGCCCTCTCCAGCGGCAGGCGCATGGCGCAGGTGAGCGCCGCCGCCACGCCATCGGCGGCGTCGGCAGGCTGTGGGGCGGCCTTGAGGCGGAGGAGCTTGGTGAGCATGAACTGCACCTGGGTCTTGGTGGCCGCGCCGGTGCCGACGACGGCCTTCTTGATATCGGCGGGCGCATACTCGTGGATCGGCACGCCCGCCTCGGCACCGGCCAGCAATATCACCCCGCGGGCGTGACCGAGTACGAGTGTGGTACGCACGTTACGTGCGTAGAACACATCCTCCACCGCCATCGCTCCGGGCTTATGCCGCGCGAGCAGTTCGCGCACGCCCTCGGCGATGTCCTTGAGCCGCTCGGGGAGCGCTTGCTCCGGCCTGGTGCGGATCACGCCGCACTCCACCAGCTCGAAGCTCGTCCCCGTACGCACCACGCCGTAGCCGGTGACGGCCGTACCCGGGTCAATCCCGAGAATCAGCACGCCCGCACGGCGCGCACGGTCACTCGGCGATCTCCGAGAGTTCCATGTCGAAGTTCGCGTCCACCTTCTGCACGTCGTCGAGGTCTTCGATGGCCTCGAGCAGCTTGAGCAAGGCGCTGGCGTTCTCGCCCTCCACCTTCACGAGGTTCTTCGGGATCCAGGCGAGTGCGGCCTCGGTGGCGATGAGCCCGGCGTTCTCCAGCGCCTGCTTCACCGCGTGCAGGTCGGCCGGCGCGGTAGTGATGGTGAACTGCTCGTCCTCGCGCGTGAAATCCTCGGCGCCGGATTCGAGCACCACTTCCATCACGTCGTCCTCGCTCTTGCCGTTGGTGGGGACGTAGATCTGTCCCTTGCGGTCGAACATGAACGAGACGGAGTTGCTGGCGCCGAGGTTGCCGCCGCCGCGCGAAAGCTTGGCGCGGATCTCGGCCACCGTGCGCGTCGGATTGTCGGTGAGGGCCTGGATCATGAGGGCCACGCCGCCTGGGCCGTAGGCCTCGTACAGCACTTCGCTGTAGTCCACCCCTTCGAGCTCGCCGGTGCCCTTCTTGATGGCGCGCTCGATGTTCTCCTTGGGGCAGGACTGCGCCTTGGCGTTCTCGATGGCCGTGCGCAGCCGGGCGTTGCCGTCCGGATCGCCGCCGCCGGCCTTGGCAGACACGGTGATCTCACGCAGCAGCTTCGTGAAGAGCGCGCCGCGCTTCTTATCCGTGGCGGCTTTGTAGTGCTTGATCTGCTTCCACTTACTATGGCCGGCCATACTCGAGACGGAAGACGGAAGACGGAAGAGGGAAGGAGCTTGAGTGGAATCTAAACGCGGAGGGGGGCGGTCGCCTCTTGGCGCCGCCCCCCTCGGGCCTGCTGGCGTTCGGGGTCAGTTCAGGCGGACCGTGAGTGAGCTGCGGAATCCGGTGACGCCGTTGGCGGCGCCGTCCACCAGGGAGTAGATCGTCCCGACGGAATACCCGAGCTGCGGGAAGAGCGCGAACCTGCCGGCCGGGATGCGCATGCGCGCGCCGAGGTTGACCAGATTGCCGGCGCGCGCGCCGCCCGCCTGCCACAGGCGCGTCTCGACGCTCGGCTGGACGAGGTAGCGGCCAATGGGGATGCTGACGGCAGCGGACACGTTGAAGACGTTCTCGTTCGGGGCATCGCCGCCGAGGATCTCTCCCTCCATGCGGTAGAGATTCCACGCGCTGAGGAAGACGTCGTTGCCGCGGTACGGGAAACTCCAGCCGGCCGTCGCGATGATGCGGTCACCGGTGCTGTAGGTCGTGGTGTCGGCAAAGTCCTCGCCGAAGGCGGAGTAGGTGAGGCCGAGGGAAATCGCCCCATCGCCGACCGGACGGTCGGCATTGAGCTGCGCGCGGTACTCATCGGCCGGCGTGAAGCGGAAGTCCTCCGACGCGACGGTGAAGGCGCTGAACTCGGCGGATTTCCGCCCGCTCGCCCCTACACCCACGTTCCAGTCGCCCATGGGGCGCGCGTAGGCAATCCCGCCGGTCGCGGCGAGGCCATTGCCCATAGATGAGATCGGGTAGTACAGGAAGTCGTTGCCGATCTGCCCAGCCGCTTCCTGCTCCCCTTCCGGCACAGAGTACCGGCCCGTCGGGATGTTCAGGCCGGCCGTCAGCAAGATGCGCTCATTGCCCAAGCGGAAGTTGGCGCGGATCTGCGTGTCGGTGAGTCCGGAGATCTCGCTGGTGGTGGTCCCGTCGTTCGAGACCGTCGAGTTCGCGAACGCGGTGGAGACATCCACCGAGATGCGCTCGCCGAACGGCAGCACGACGACCATCGGCAGCGCGAACTGCGAGACCGTCCGCTTGCCCGAGGGCAGGTCGAAGGTCAGTTGGGTGAACGTCGGTGACGCGATGACCGCCGCATCCTGCAGGAGCTGCGCCGATGCCCCTGTTGCGCAGAGGAGGAGCAGGGCGGCGGAGGCGACGGCGCGAGGCTTTGAGAAAATCATGTCTTACGGTCGGCGGACGATGATGGTCACGGTGCCAGTGCGCGCGACCGGCTGGTCGGTTCCGGTCGTGGAGGTCGTGGCGTCACGCACCGGCGCGGTGGGCGCTGCCTCCCCGCCACTGGACGTCGTGGTGTTCGCCGTCGGCGTCACGGTAGGCGGATTCACGTTCTGGGCCACCGCGGTGAGCGTGTTGCCGGAACTCGAAGCTGGAAGCTGCCCGCGCTCGGCCGAGGTCACGGTCTGGCTCTCGACGCCCGTGAGCCCGCTCTCGATGTTGGCCGAGCTCACCTGCGCGCCGACGGCGGCAGTCTGCGCGGCCTGGAAGCGCGCGCCAGCCGCCCCGAAGCCCGGATCGAGCACGCGGGCCTCGTTGAAATACCGCGCAGCGTCCTCGAAGCGCCCATCGTCCGAGGCCAGCAGGCCGCGGCTGTAGGCCAGGAACGCATTGAGGTTCGTGGTCGCCTCGCGGTCCACCAACTGCCGCTCGGCCGGTGTGAGCGTGACGCCGAGTTGCTCGAACACGCGGATCACGAGCTGCTTTTGCAGCACGAAGAAGTTGTCGAGGTCGTTGGTGGCCTGCACGGGCTCGGTGAGCTGCGAGGTGGCGACATCAATCACGTTCGACTGCACCGTGAGTTGGTTGCCCAACTGCACCATCGAGCCGTTCACCAGCCGGCCGGCCTGCAGGAGCTTCCCCGCGCGCACGGCCGTCGAGGCGTCCGCGCGGTCGGATTCGCCCAGCCGGATCTCGTCTGCAATCGCCTGCATGCGATCACGCTCGAGCACGGTCAGCTGCGACGAGCGCGAGAGGTCCGTGATCATCAACTCGGCGAAGCCACGCTCGAGCGGGGCAAGGATCTCGGCATCGGGGCCGGAGAACCGGAACGGGGGAACCGCGATGGTGCGGCGGTCGCCCGGCGTCTGCGAGAGTACCGCCTCATTGGCGACGGCGGCCCGCGCCGCCGCCAGGGTCTCCTCACGGGCCAGCGCGACGAGCCGCGCCTGGATGTCGGCGCGGGCGCGACGCGAGCGCCCGTGCTCGAGATAGGCGTTGTAGGCCGCCTTGGCGGCGGTGAAGTCGCCCGTCTTCTCCGCGCTGAGCCCGGCATAGAGCGCGGAGACGCCGTCGCGCGGATCGAGTGTGCGCGCCTGGTCCAGCACGCTGCGCGCCTCGGCAAAGCGCTCGGCCTTGAAGTACGCCACGCCGAGCGCACGCAGCGCCGCGACGTTGGCCGGATTGGCGCTGCGCGCCGCCTCGAGGCGGGAAATCGCATCGGTCCGCTGTGCCGCGATGGGCGGGGCGGCGACGGTGAGCAGCAGCAGGGCCAGCAGGGGTCGCACGGATCGCATCACATCTCCTAGCGGTCGGGGTCCAGCATGTCCTCGAAGCGCAGCCATTGCTTGTAGAAGTACAGGTCCACGTACCCAGTGGTGCCGTTGCGGTTCTTGCGGACCAACAGTTCCGTCGCTCCCTCCACGCCGTAGCCGGGGGCGTACATCTCCTCGCGATAGATCGCGAGGACCACGTCGGCGCACTGCTTCACCGCGCCGAGCGCACCGAAGTCCTCGAGCGTCGGGCGGGGGTCGGGACGGGCGCGCTCCCACTTCGGGAGATGCGCGGTGACGAGGACGATCAGGTCCATGTCGAGTGCGACGGCCTTCAGCGCGCGCACCGCCGCCGCCAGGGCCTCGTCCTGCGCGCCGTCGCCCAGGGCCAGGGCCTGCAGCGAGTCCACGATGACGACCTGCACGTCGAGCTCGCGGATGCGGGTGCGCAGTGCGTCGAGCGAGGCACTCGGGAGCGGTTCTACCCGCGGCGTCCGGTCGCGCAGCCGCAGTGCCGCCGCGCCCACGCTGGCCCGCGTCATCTCGTCGAGCTTCCCGCTGCGCAGGTCATCCACGCGGACGCGTCCTTCAACCGCCAACGCCCGCTCCATCACCCGCTCGGCGGTCATCTCGCCGCTCAGGAAGGCGACCATCGTGCCCTCCTGTGCCATGCGAAGCGCCATCGCCAGCGACAGTGCCGACTTCCCGGCGCCGACGTCCCCGCCCAGCACGATCAGGTCGCCGCGGCGAATGCCTCCGCCCAGCCACCGATCGACGCTCGGGAACCCCGTGCGGACCGTGTCCGACGGCGCCTGGCCGTCGGACGCAAGGTCCACCCGCCGCATCACGCGCGAGATCGGGGAGATGTCGTTCGGTCGCAGACGGACCTCAGGGAATAAAGAAGGGACTCGCGCCCTATTCTACGGGGCGGTCAGCCGGGGCGGCAAGCAGGCCGCCGTCCTGCCGCAGCGATTCGCCAAGGCGCAGCAGTTCCAAACGTGCCACGCGATCGAGGTGGGACGCGGTGATGTCGGTCACCGCCGTCAGGGCATCCGCCATGGCCAGGCGATTCGAGCCCGCGCTGGCGGCGAAGGCTTTTTGGAGCGCGGCGCGCAGCTTCGACGGGAGCGTCAGGGCCGTCAGCCACTGCGTGGCCTGCGCCGCGCGGGCCCGACGCACCGCCGCCGGCAGCGGGTGCGGCGGACGCATACCCGACGCCAGGCGCACCGCCATCAGTGCGCCAAGCAGAGCCTCGCGGGCGCCCCCCCAGGGCGCCCGCGCCGCCGCCGACACGAGGCCAGGGGCCGGAAAGCGCGCGCGGGCGGGTGCAAACGGGGGCAGGGCGTCGGGCACGAGGCGGAAACTGTCGCTCCGCCCTCCCCCCGGGAAGGGGCTATCTTGCGTCCCGATGCCACGCGTCGTTCCCGCCCTCGCCACCGCACCCTGATGCGGCTCTACCGCCGCCTCCTGGTCTTCCTCCGGCCGCACTCGTGGCGGCTCGTCGGGAACGTCCTGCTGAACGTGATCGCCGCACTCCTCGACGGCATCGCCTTCACCCTGCTCATCCCCTTCCTCAACACCCTCTTCGATCGGCCCCAAGCCATCGCCGAGGACATGGGCTGGCTGACTGCGCTGCAGGACCGGTTGATCGGCTCCTTCCTGGTGGCTGGCGACCCCATGGGCTCGCTGCGCAGCGTGATCCTGGTGATCATCGCCATGGTGGCCCTGAAGAACGTGTTCCTCTGGGCCGGCGGCCAACTCGGGGCCTCGCTCCAGGAGTACATCACGCGCGACCTGCGCGCCGCCGTGTTCACGCACATGCAGCGCCTGCCGATGTCCTGGTTCGGGCGCACCAAGACCGGGCAGATCATCGCCCGCATCCTCACCGACTCGGAGCAGACCAAGGCGATCCTCGCCGAAGTCGCCACGCGCACCATCCAGAACGCGGCCCAGATCATCGTGACGATCTGGATCCTCTTCACGATGTCGCCGCGGCTCACGCTCTATGCGTTGGTGGTGGCGCCGTTGTTGATCGCGATGCTGCAGCCGATCCTGCGGAAGCTGCGCAAGGGCCATCGCCGCCTGCGCGCCGAGTACGGCGAGATCACCAGCGTGCTGCAAGAGGTGATCAGCGGGATCCGGCTCGTGAAGTCGTTCCGCGGCGAGGCCTACGAGGACTCGCGCTTCCTTGGGGCATCGGCGCGCTATTCCAAGGGGATGACCCGCATCCAGCGGCTGTCGCTGCTGGCGGGGCCGCTCACCGAGGTGCTGGGCACGGTGGTGGCGGTCGGTGTGCTTTGGGTGGGTGCGCGCGAGGTGTTGATTCTTGGCACCATGGATCCCGGCACGCTCATCACGTTCATGATCCTCGTGATGCGGCTGCTGCAGCCGCTCAAACAGATGTCGCAGGCGCCCACGGTGGCGCAGCAATCGCTGGCGGCGGCGGAGCGCCTGTTCGACGTGCTCGATCATCCCACTGAGGCGCAGGCCGACACCGGCACGCGCGTGGTGGACGGGCTCGCAGAGGGCATCGCGTTCGAACAGGTCGGGTTCGCGTATGGCGGCGACCCCGTGCTCGCGGATGTCTCGTTCTCGGCGCGGAAGGGTGAAGTCATCGCGTTGGTCGGCGCGAGCGGGGCGGGGAAGAGTACGCTGGTGGATCTCATCCCGCGGTTCATCGAACCAACGGCAGGCCGCATCCTCGTGGACGGCGTGGACGCGCGGGAGATCAAGCTCCCGTCGCTGCGTGCCCTCACCGGGATCGTCAGCCAGGACACGGTGCTCTTCAACGACACCGTGAAGGCCAACATCGCCTACGGGGCCGAGGAGCGCTACACGCAGTCGCAGATCGAGTTGGCGGCGAAGGCGGCCAACGCGCACGAGTTCATCGTCGCGCTGCCCGAGGGCTACGAGACCGTGCTCGGCGAGCGCGGCACACGGCTCTCCGGCGGCCAGCGCCAGCGCTTGGCCATCGCCCGCGCGCTGCTCACCGATCCACCCATCCTCATCCTCGACGAAGCCACCTCGGCGCTCGACACCGAGAGCGAGCGGCTGGTGCAGGAGGCGCTCGACCGGCTGCTGGCCGGGCGCACGACGTTCGTCATTGCCCACCGCCTCTCGACCATCATCCACGCCACGCAGATCCTCGTGCTGGATGCCGGGCGGGTGGTGGAGCGTGGGACGCACGACGAACTGCTCTCGCGCGGCGGTCCGTACGCGCGCCTGCACACCATGCAGCAGCGGAATAGTCGAAATGGCGACGGCTGATCGCGTCGTCGCCCGCCCGACGTTCGCGCAGCACGTCGAGTACTGGATCCTGCGCGTGATCTCCACGGCGTTGCGGCCGTTCAGTTGGCGCACCGCGTCGCGGATCGGTGCGTTCATTGGAGGACTGGGCTACTCGCCGTTCCGTATCCGGGCCGATCGCGTGGAGCGGGCCATCCGCGCCGCCTTTCCCGAGTTCAGCGAGGCGCGGGTGCGCGAGGTGGCGCGCGAGTCGTATCGCGGACTCGGGCGCGTGACCATCGAGAGCATCGTGCTCTCGCGGGAGGGCCAAGCGGCGGTGCTCGGTGCATTCTCCGGTGAGGATGGTTGGGAGCGACTCGAGGCCGCCTTGGCGCGCAAGCAGGGCGTGGTGCTCGTGAGCGGGCACATCGGGAGTTGGGAACTCTGTGCCGCCTACATGGCGGCACGCGGCGTGCCGGTGGACGCCATCGCGATGCATATGGCCAATCCCCTCAGCGACGGGTTCTTCAAGCGCACCCGCGAGCGACTCGGCGTGCGCGTGCTCTTTGACGACGAGGCGGTTCGCGCCATCCCGCGTGCGCTGAAGGAAGGTCGCGCGGTGGGGTTCCTGTCCGATCAGGGCGCGAAGGGCTTGGCCTCCACCTTCGTGGATTTCTTCGGACGTCCCGCCAAGACGCCGCGTGGTGCGGCGGTGTTCGCCATCCGGAGTCAGCTCCCGATGCTGTTCGTGGCGGCCATCCGGCAGCCCGACCTGCGCTACCGATTTGTGGTAGAGCCGGTGCCCCTGGCCAACAGCGGCGACCGCGAGCGCGACGTGGACGACACGGTGCGGAACTACACCGCGGTGATCGAGCACGCCGTGCGGCAGCATCCCGAGCAGTACTTCTGGCAGCATCGGCGCTGGCGTCGCCAGCCGGCTGACACCCCCGAACACCTACGAGAGCCGTGACGCCGCACGCCAAGCCCTTGGGCGCGTCGTATCCGGCGAACCTGCTGGACCTACGCGCCCGCGAGTATCCCTGGGAGGCGCGCGGTGAGGCCGTGCACTTCGACCACGCCAGCATCGGGGTGATTCCCCAGCGCGCTCGCGATGCCGTGGCCGCCTACAACGACAAGCGTGCGGAGATGCATCGGATGCGCGCCGATGACTTCTTCCCGCAGTTGGATCGCTCGCGCGCGCTGGTGGCGCAACTGATCGGGGCGCGGCCCGAGGAGATCGCGCTCACGACCAACACGAGTTGGGGCGTGAACCTCGCCGCCTATGCGCTGCCGCTCGGGCCGGGCGACATCGTCCTCGGGAGCGACGGCGAGTTTCCGGCGAACGTGTACCCGTGGATGGCGGCGGCGAAGCAGCGGGGCTTCACTTTCGAGCTCGTGCCGATGCAGGGCCACGCGGTGGACGAGGCGGAGATCCTTCGCCGTGTGCAGACCGACAGGCGCGTGAAAGGTGTGGCGTTGAGCTGGGTGTCGTTCTGGACGGGGATTCGCATCGATGCGATGACCCTCGGTGCCGCTTGCCGCGCGAGCGGCATTTGGTTCGCGCTCGACACGATCCAGGGCCTAGGCGCCTGCGCGCTTGATGTGCGAAAGCTTCCGGTGGACATCGTCTCCAATGGCGCGCAGAAGTGGCTCTGCGCGCCCTGGGGCTCGGCGTTTGCGTACGTCCGCGCGGAGCTCATCGCGCAGATGGAGCCGCCGGCCGCGGGCTGGCTGAGTCAGGCGAGCGCCGGCGACTTCGCGCGCTTCCTCGCCTACGATCCGGCCTGGCGCGATGACGCGCAGCGCTTTGAAGTGGGCTCGCTGCCCATCCAGGACTTCGTGGGGATGAATGCATCGCTGGAGCTGTTCCTCGAGCTCGGGCCCTCCGCCATCGAGGACTACCTTGGCGGTCTCACGGGCGAGCTCTGGAACTGGGCCTCGTCACGCAGGGACATCCGCTGCCTCACCCCGCCCGAGCGTGCGCGCCGGGCGGGCATCGTCGCGATCGTCACGGCGGACGTGCCCGGTGACTCGGCGCGCCTGCGTAGTGCCGGGATCGTGCACTCCGTGCGCGAAGGGGCGATCCGATTGGCGCCCCACTTCCACAACACGCCCGATGACGCCCGCCGCGTGATCGAGACACTCGGCGAGTAGCGCGCCCCTCAATTCACACGGCAACCGGCCGGCGGCGTGATGCCCTCGAGTTCCGGCAGCGACCACCAGTGGTGCGATTCCACGTCGTCGTCATCGCGGGTGGCGATGAAGACGCGGGCCGAGTCCACGGCGAGGAGTCGCGAGCCGACCGGCACCACCAGCCGCCAGGCACGGCCACGGTTGCCGTCCACGATGGTCCAGTGGTCCTCCACGTCGGTGGCGCTGCCGCGGTAGCGCTGCACCCACAGCGCGCCGTCGCGGCTGCCGAAGACGCGGGTGAAGTGGGGCGTGGAGTCCGGGAAGGTCACGTGTTCGCGCAGGGCCTTCTCGTACCGCGTGGTGAAGTCGCTGGGCCGTTGCTGGCGAATCGTGTTCGTGATGTAGCGCTCGCGCAGTTCCGGCGTGATGGGATCCACCGGATCGTCCGGTGCGCGGATCACGGCCTGCGTGACGAGCTTGCCATCGGGGCCACGGGCATCGAGCTGGAAGTGCCAGCGATCGCTGTACCCGTAGGCCACGCAGCGGCCGAGCGGACGCCATTGCGCGTTCCGGCCCATGGGCACGCTGATCATCGTTTCGGGGAGCACGCCAGCGGGCAGGATCAGGTACTCGCCGAAACGGCGCCGGTCGCTCATCACGGGGCTTTCCGTCCCAATGACCCAGGTGCCGAATCCCATCTCGGACGCGTATCGCCCCGGTGCGCGCTGCATGTCGTTCAGTGCGAACTCCACCACGCCCGTCGTGTCACCGGTGATGCCGGTCCAGATCGAGAAGCCGGTCTCGGAACGCCACATCGGTTGCAGCACGCTCCGGGTATACTGGAGCGACGGTGAGAACCGGGAGAGCCGCCGCGTCGCCATGTCCACCACCCAGATGGAATCGTCGGCGCCCTGCCAGAACCCGGAGAGGCTGCCGATCTCGCCCGGACCCTGGCCCTGGCGCGCGAACGGGCCCGCGTGTGCGCCGTCGGCGCTGAACAGCGCGAAACTGCTCCCGTCGCTGAGGATCGTCCGCCCGTCGTTCAGGGGAAATACGATCTGGGGATTGTTGCTGAAGAGGTCCTCGGGCGCGCCCCGCAGGGTCAGGGTGTCGGCCACCCGCAGGAGGGGCAGGCTGCGCGGGTCGCCGGCCACGCTGACCACGGTGACGCCGGCGCTATCGGTGACGGTGACGCGCTCGGCCGTCGCGGATGACTCGGAGCCGCAGGCGGACAGCGCGAGCGCGGCAGCGGCGCAGCGGACGACGGAGGGCAGGGGCCGACAGGGCACTCAGGACTCCAAGGCTGAGGTCGCGGCCATTATCGGGCTGGGTACGGATCGAGGCAAGCATCGGGGATTAGGGTTCGATGACGATTAGATTGGAGTCGTGACCGCCCCCGCCACTTCCGGTGCGCCGCTCGCCGAAGCCATCGCGCGCCGCCGCACGTTCGCCATCATCTCGCACCCCGACGCCGGGAAGACGACCCTCACGGAGAAGCTCCTCCTGTACGGGGGCGCCATCCATCAGGCCGGCTCGGTGAAGGCGCGCAAGGCGCAGAAGCACGCCACCTCCGACTGGATGGCGCTGGAGCAGGAGCGCGGCATCTCGGTCACCTCGTCGGTGCTGCAGTTCGAGTACCACGGCTTCCAGGTGAACCTTCTCGACACGCCGGGCCACGCCGACTTCGGCGAGGACACCTTCCGCACCCTCGTGGCCGCCGACTCGGTCGTGATGCTGCTCGACAATCGCAAAGGCGTCGAGGAGCGCACGCGGCAGCTCTTCGAGGTCTGCCGACGCCGGCGCATGCCCATCTTCACGATGGTCAACAAGTGCGACCGCTACGGCGAGGATCCGCTCAAGTTGGTCAGCGACCTCGAGGCCGAGCTCGGCATCGTCGCGGTGGCGGCGCATTGGCCCATCCATATGAGCGATGCCGTGCACGGCACCGTCTTCCGTGGCGTCTACGACCGCCGCCGCAAGCGTGCCTTCCTCTTCGAGCGCGACGAGCGCCACGGGGCCGACAAGGTCGCGACCACGCATCTCCAGCTCAGCGGCCCCGACGACCACGCCCTCGTCACCGCCCTCGGTGGCACCGACGAAGCCGTGGACGCCGTCGCCAAGCTGGCGCACGACATCGAGCTGCTCGACATGGCCGGGCACGAGTTCGACCCCGAGGCGATCATCCACGGCGAGATGACGCCGGTGTACTTCGCCTCGGCCCTCACGAACTTCGGCGTGGAGCCCTTCCTCGAGGATTTCCTGCCGCTGGCGCCGGCACCGTTGGGGCGCGAGAGCAATGCCGGCGTGATTCCCCCGAGCGAGGACGCCTTCACCGGCTTCGTGTTCAAGGTGCAGGCCAACATGGACCCGCGGCATCGCGACCGCGTGGCCTTCCTGCGCGTGTGCAGTGGGCGCTACGCCGCCGGGCTCGAGGTCACGCACGTGCGCACCGGCAAGAGCTTCAAGCTCGCGCCGCCGCAGCAGTTCCTCGGGCGCGAGCGTGCGTTCGCCGAAGAGGCGTTGCCTGGCGACGTGGTGGGCGTGCACGACCGCGGCTCACTGCGCATCGGCGATACGCTCGCGGCGCCCAACGCGCCGAAGGCCGAGGGTGGGAAGCTGCTGGAGTACGTGGGCATCCCGCGCTTCGCCCCGCAGCACTTCGCGCGCATCCTCTCCAAGGATCCGCTGCGCCGCAAGGCGCTCGACAAGGGACTGCGCGAGCTCTCCGACGAAGGGGCCGCGCAGGCCTTCTACGCCGAGTCGCAGATGGGGCCGGTGCCGATTGTCGGTGCGGTGGGCATGCTGCAGTTCGACGTGATGGTGCACCGGCTCGAGAACGAGTATGGGGCGCCGTGCACGCTGGAGAACCTGCCGTATCGCTATCCGCGCTGGGTCACGGGGCCCGAGGCGGCGATCCAGCGGCTCGGTGAGTCGCAGGATCTCACGCTGCTCACCGATGCCAAGGGGAACAAGGTGCTCGTGTTCCGCGATGAGTGGCGCTTGCGCTGGGCGCTGGAGAAGGGGGTAGAGCAGGGGCTGACGTTCTACACGGAAGCGCCCTGAGGCGTCGCCGCGGCCGCTAGTGGCGCGCTTCCACCACCGCGATCTCCCGCGCGCCCTTCCGAACCAGCATCCACCGCCCGCGCACCGCATCCGCCATCGGCGCGGTCGTGGCCTCGGCGCCCAGCTTGCCACCGTTCACGCTGACCGCGCCCTGCTGGATGAGTTTGCGCGCGGCAGTCTTCGAGAGCCCAAATCCTTGGGCCAGCACTTCGACGATGTCCACGCTATCGCCTGAGAGCGGCACCACCACCGACGGCATCTCCGCCGCCAGCATCGTGAACACCGCGTCCGACAGCGACGCCGCCTCCACCTTCTTGTCGAACACCGTGCGCGACACGGTCTCCGCCAATTCCGCCGCCTCGGCGCCATGGATCAGCGTCGTCACTTCGCGGGCCAGCCGCTTCTGCGCCCCTCGCTCGTGCGGCGCGGCTGCGTGCGCAGCGTCAATCGCCGCGACCTCCGCCGCGTCAAGCAGCGTGAACGTGCGCAGCAGCTGCCCCACGTCGCCATCCTCGGCGTTGATCCAGAACTGGTAGAACTTGTAGACCGAGGTGAGCCGCGCGTCGAGGTACACCGCGCCCGCCTCGGTCTTCCCAAACTTCTTGCCGGCGGAGTCCGTGAGCAGCGGGAACGTGAGCCCGTGCGCCTCGCCGCGCACGGTGCGCCGAATCAGCTCCGTGCCGGCCGTGATGTTCCCCCACTGGTCGCTGCCGCCGATCTGCAACGTGACGCCCTCCGCCACGTGCATGTGCTGGAAGTCGTAGGCCTGGAGCAGCATGTAGCTGAACTCGGTGAAGCTGATCCCAGTCTCCATGCGGGACTTCACCGAATCCTTCTGCATCATCCAGTTCACGGTGAAGTGCTTGCCCGTGTCGCGGAGGAACTCGATCAACCCCTGCGGGCCCAACCACTCGGAGTTGTTGCGCACCGCGAACCGCGCCGCTGCCTCGGACCCGAGGGCGTTCGCTGCCACCCGCTGGATCTGCTGCCAGATCAGCTTGGCGTTGAGGTCAATCTCCTCGGCGGTCCGCATCGGCCGCTCTTCGCTCTTGCCCGAGGGATCGCCGATCATCGCCGTCCCGCCGCCCACCAGCGCGACGGCCCGATGTCCCGCCCGCGCCAGCCGCACCAACCCCATCAGCGAGACGAGATTCCCCACGTGCAGGCTCTCGGCGGTGGGATCAAACCCGCAGTACCCGATGGCCGGACCCTTGGCCAAGTGCGCCTCGCAGCCCTCGGTCTCCTGGTGGAGGAGGCCGCGCCAGCGGAGTTCGTCGTGCAGGGAGGGAGAAGAAGACGCCATGGCGGGTAAAACTAGGGTCCCTCCGCAGGGAAGTCACTCCGCGCCCCCGCCCACGGGTCGCCCCGGACCAAGCCATTCCGCTAACTTCCTCCCGTGAACGACAAAGCCAAGCGCTACCTCCTGTTCGGCGGCCTCGGGCTGGTCGGCCTCGGATTCCTCGGGCTGCTGACCTTCAGCGTCTATTGGACCTGGTTTCTCTGTTCCGACGTGACCTGCCCGAGCATCGCGCAGTTCGACGAGTACAAGCCGTCCGAGCCGGCCATCCTCTACGCCGCCGACGGGCGCTTCATCGGCGAGATCGGACTCGAGCGGCGCTCGGTCGTCACGCTCGACCAGATTCCGCGTCACGTGGTGGACGCGTTCGTCATCACCGAGGACAAGCGCTTCTACCGGCACCGCGGCATCGACTACCTGCGCGTGGTGGGCGCGCTCTGGGTGAACGTCCGGGCGATGTCGTTCGCCGAGGGTTTCTCGACCATCACGATGCAGTTGGCCCGCAACATATTCCCCGAGCAGTTGCCGTCCCGCTCGCGGGCCAAGAGCGCGCTCGACAACCTCACGCGCAAGTTCCGCGAGGCCAAGGTCGCGCGGCAGCTCGAGAAGCGCTTCTCCAAGGAGCGCATCCTCGAGCTCTACCTGAACCAGATCGCCCTCGGGGCCGGCGCGTATGGCGTGGAGTCGGCGTCGCGGCGCTACTTCGGGCGTCCGGTGGCCGAGATCACGGTGGCCGAGGGGGCCATGCTGGCGGCCCTCCCCAAGGCGCCCTCGCGCTACAATCCGCGCCGGTTCCCTGACCGCGCGATCCAGCGCCGCAACACCATCCTCGAGCTGATGCGCCGCGCCGGCGCGCTCAACGATGCCGATGCGTCGGTGGCCAAGGCCTATCCGCTGCGCCTCAATCGCTCGGCGCGCGGCACCGGCGAAGTCGCACCGTACTTCGTGGAGTGGGTGCGCGCCGAACTCGAGCGGCGCTTCGGCAAACAGGTCTACGAGAGCGGCCTGCGCGTGCTCACCACGCTCGACCTCGACATGCAAGGGGCCGCCGAGCGGGCGATGGAACGGCAGCTGCGGGCCATCGAGGGCGGGGCGTTCGGCGAGTTCCCGCATCTTTCATACGAGGGCTATCTCGCGCGGGCCGCCAGCGGCACCGGGGCCGGGAGTGGCAACAACTCCCCGTACCTGCAGGGGAGCTTCGTGGCGATCGATCCCCGCTCCGGCGCGGTGCGCGCGCTCGTTGGCGGTCGCGACTTCGACGACTCCAAGTTCGACCGCGCCGTCCGCGCCATGCGGCAGCCCGGCTCGACCTTCAAGCCGCTGGTCTATGCGGCCGCCATCCGTTCCGGGCGCACCACCACCTACTTCCTCGACGACGAGCCGATCGAGGTGCCCCAGCTCGACGGCTCGCTCTGGACGCCGCAGAACTACGACCTGCAGTTCGAGGGACGCATCCCGATGCGTCGTGCGCTGATGCACTCGCGCAATCTCCCCGCCATCCGCTTGGCCATGGAGATCGGCGAGGCCAGCATCGCCGATCTCGCCAAGAACTTCGGCATCTCCACGCGCGTGCCGCCGTACCCGTCCATCGCCCTCGGCTCGGCCGACGTGATCCCGCTCGAGATGGTGGGGGCCTACTCGACCTTCGCCAACCTCGGCTGGCGTGTGCAGCCGAATCCGATCCTCCGCGTGGAGACCCTCGACGGGCGCAAGCTCTACGAGGCCAACCCCGAGCGCATCCAGGTGCTCTCGCGTGAGGAGGCGTGGATCATGACCGACATGCTCAAGGACGTGGTGCGCGCCGGTTCGGGCGTCCGTGTCTGGAACTCGGGATTCCGCATTCCGTCGGGCGGCAAGACGGGCACTACCAACGACTACACCGACGTCTGGTACGTGGGCTTCACCACCGACCTGGTGGCCGGTGTCTGGATCGGGTTCGACGCGCCGAAGGAGATCATGAACAACGCGCAGGGCGGGCGCCTCGCCGCGCCGGCGTGGACGGCATTCATGCGCGAGGTGTACGAGCGCAAGCCGTCGCCTCCCGACTGGCCGCGTCCGCCGGGCATCCTCGCCATCCAGATCGACCCGGCCACCGGCCTGCGCGCCGGCCCCGGCTGCATCTCCGACGCCATCCGCACCGAGTACTTCATCCAAGGCACCGAGCCGCTGACGGAGTGCCCGAGGCGCGGAATCTTCTGATGCCGGCGCGTGTCCGCTGGCACGCGCGCTGGGTCGTCCCCGTGGCCACGCCGCCCGTCGCGGAAGGCACGGTCATCACCGAAGGAGCCCACATCGTATGGGTGGGGGAGCGTGCCTTCGCGCCCGCCGGTGGCCACGACGAGGAGTTGGGCGACGCGATTCTCACGCCCGGGCTGGTGAACACGCACACGCATCTCGACCTGACAATGCTGCGTGGCGCGCTCGACGGCCTCGGGTTCTTCGACTGGGTGCGCACCGTCACGGCAATCGGCACCGAGGTGCTGGGCGACGAGGACTTCGCGGCGGCGGCGTCGCTGGGCGTGGCGGAGGGCCTCGCTGGCGGTGTGACGACCTTCGCCGATACCGCGCCGCGCGAGGCGGCCTTCGAGGCGATGCGCGCGATGGGCGTGCGCGGCATCGCGTTCCGCGAAGTGTTCGGGCCCGACGCCCGTCACTGTGCGTCGGCGCTGGCAACCCTGCGCGACCAGATGGCCTCGATGCGCCCACGCGAGTCCCCGCTGGTGCGCGTCGGCGTCTCGCCGCACGCGCCCTACTCCGTGAGCGACGAACTCTTCGCCGCGGTGGGCGGCTTCGCCGCCGCGGAGCGCTTCCCGTTGGCGGTGCACATCGCCGAGAGCGAGGAGGAGCAGCAGCTGGTGGTCTCCGGCACGGGACGGTTCGCGGAGTTCCTCAGGGGCCGCGACATCCCGGTGGTGCCACGCGGGCATGAACCCCTGGAGATCATCGAGCGTGCGGGTCTCCTCCGCGCGCACACACTCCTGATCCACGGCGTGCACGTCGGCGACGCCGCGCTCCCGCGCGTGGCCGCGTCCGGCTGCGGCGTGGCGCACTGTCCGGCGTCGAACGCGCGGCTCGGTCATGGCATCGCGCCGGTGCGCGCGCTGCTCAAGGCCGGCGCGCGGGTGGGCCTCGGCTCCGACTCCATGGCCTCGAACGACCGAATGGACCTTCTCGAGGAGGCGCGCCTCGCCTCGCTGCAGCAGCGCTCGAAGCTCCGCAGCCCCGAGGCGTTGCCCGCCAAGACCGCCTTCCGCCTCGCCACGCTCGGCGGCGCCGAGGCACTGCGGATGGACGAAGACATCGGCTCGCTTGAGGTGGGGAAGCAGGCGGACCTCGCCGTCTTCCACGTGCCGCCGCAGGGCAGCCCGGTGACCGACCCGCTCCACGCGCTCGTGTTCGGGCCGCGTCCCCGTACCGACCGCGTCCTCGTCGCCGGTGTGGAGCGCGTGCGCGATGGCGTCGTACTCGGTGCCGATCCGGCGTGGGCCCTGCGCGCGGCCGACGCCGCGGAGCGCGTGAAACGGTGGCGGGCGCAGCGCTCCCCCGGTTAGGTTCTCCCTGTTGCCGTTGGCTGCCCTCTTCCCACGACCACTTCCGACTTGTCCCGCGGCACTGGCGCGACCGACCTGATCTGGCGCAACGGCACCCTTGTCCCCTGGGACGAGGCCAACCTGCACGTGATGAGCCATGTCGTGCACTATGGCTCAAGCATCTTTGAAGGGATCCGTTGTTACAAGACGCCCACCGGCGGGGCCGTCTTCCGGCTCCGCGAGCACATGCGGCGCTTTCTCGACTCGGCGAAGATCTACCGCATGCCAATGCCGTACACCGTCGAGCAGCTCTGCGAGGCGGTGACGGGGACGATCACGGCGAACGGCCTGGACCAGTGCTACATCCGTCCGCTGGCGGTGCGGGCAGGGCAGGAGATGGGAGTGCTTCCGACGGGTGCCCCGGTCGAGACCTTCGTCATCTGTTGGCGGTGGGGTGCCTACCTGGGCCACGACGCACTCGAGCAGGGCGTGGACGTGACGGTCTCCAGTTGGCGGCGTGCCGCGCCGGGGACCTTCCCCGCCATGGCCAAGGCGGGGGGGAACTACCTCAACTCCCAGCTCTCCAAGATGGAAGCCAAGCAGGACGGCTATGTGGAAGGCATCATGCTCGACGTCCACGGGCATGTATCGGAGGGGAGTGGGGAGAATCTGTTCGTGATTCGTGACGGGGTCCTCTACACGGCGCCCCTCGCCGCGAGTATCCTCAATGGGATCACCCGCGACGCCGTGGTGGCGATCGCGACCGATCTCGGGTATGAGGTGCGGGAGGTCCTGATGCCACGGGAGTTCCTGCTCATCGCGGACGAAGTGTTCTTCACCGGCACGGCGGCCGAGATCACGCCAGTCCGCAGCATCGATCGCAGTGCCGTGGGAGACGGGAAGCGAGGTCCCATCACCCGCGCGATCCAGGAACGATTCCTCGCCATCGCGACCGGCCAGGCCCCCGATCCCAGAGGGTGGCTGACCCCGGTTCCTGCGGCTCCGAAGAGAAGTTGACCGTCCGCCGACGGCCATCCCGCTTCGAAGCCCTCACTTGAGGAGGTGGATGTGACCGTCGGTTGTCTCGCGCTCAACGCGTCCTTCGAGCCGTTGACCATGGTGCCGCTCAAGCGGGCCCTGCGTCTCGTCATCGATGGCAAGGCCGAGATCGTCGAGGCCGACAGCGGGAAGGCGGTGCGCTCCGAGCACCTCGCCCTTCCGCGACCGGTGGTCATTCGCCTGCGCAAGTTCGTGCACGTGCCGCGGCGCTTCCGTCGGCAGGTGACCAACACCTTCCTCTTCGCCCGCGACGGCTATCGCTGCCAGTACTGCGGCCGTGCGAGCTACGAGCTGCGTCCGCGCGAGTCCCTCACGCGCGACCACGTGGTGCCGATCTCGCGCGGCGGGCTCAACGTGTGGACCAACGTCGTCACTGCCTGCTCGAGCTGCAACACCCGGAAGGCGAACCACCTCACCGTCGAGTGCGGGATGCACCTCCTGCACGCGCCGGTGGAGCCGCACTTCGTGCACCTCTCGTGGGCGGTGCGCCGCCTCACCGAGACGCAGGCGCGCTACATCAAGCTCTTCTATGGCGGCGATGTCGTCCGTCAGCTCGAGGCGCTCGAGAAGCGCAATGGCGGGACGCTGCCGCCCGAGGCGCAGGCGATCTGACGTCGCCCGCGCTCAGCGCGGCGGGCGGAAGGTTGACGTACGCGCGGCGTATTCGCGCTTCTCCCCGCCGAGCAGCCGCGTGGTGAGCGAGCGGATGCCACGAGAGATCGCGGTGCCGGCATTCCGCTCCCCGCTCACCGCCGGGCGCAGCTCGCCGCGCAACCAGGCGTTCACCTCATCGAGGTCGGACACGGAGAGGGTGCGCACCGTCAGCGTCGCCTGGTAATAGAAACGCCGCCGCGACGCCGGCGCGGCCAGGGGCACGCGCAACGGCCGTTCCACCGCCGACTCGGCATCCTCGATCCGCACGAAGCTGCCCAGCGAGAGCACTTGGTCGCCCACGCGCTGCGTGACCTCGTACTGCTGGTCCACGCCGCGCCACCGCACCAGCACCTCCCATTCGGCCACGCGATGGAGTTCGTCGAAAAAGCGCTCACTCGACCAGAGCTCCGCGCGATAGCTCAGGCGTGCGGGAAAGCCGCTGGCGAGGAGTTCGCGCATCCGAGGGTCGGACAGCACGCCTCGCGCCTGTACGAGCGGTCCCTCCGCGGTGAGCCGAGACGGCGTCGGGAGCTGCAGCTCAAGCCGCGGGCCGCGCTGCGCCGAGAGCGGGGCCACGAGGGCCACGCTCAGCAGCACGAGGAGGACGGCGCGGCGGCGCATCAGCTCAGAATCGGCGCCCGAGGCGCACGAGGAAGTTCATCGGCTCGGCGCCGGTGGTCACCGACTTGGCGAGATAGAGGCCCAGTCCGCCGAAGTCCACGCCCACCCCGAGCGAGCTCCGGAAGCTCGAGAGTGGCGGAAGCCCGCGGTCCTGCCGGATGGCAGGATCGCCATCGCCCACTGTCCAGCCGCGTCCCGCATCCGCGAACAGCACCCACTGGCCGCGGCCGTTGAAGCCGGGACGCCACCACTCCTCGTGACGGTCGGTGCGGACCCAGTCCACATAGAAGTCCTGACGCAGCTCGACCTGCGCGAGCGCGATCCGGTCGCAGAGCGTCGCCCGGCCCGGCTTGGTGGCAATCCCGCCGCAGGTGAAGACGTCGTCGTCGTTCGGCGAGCGACGGAAGTCGTAGCCCTCGACCGAGCCCGGGCCGCCCACCGACAGCTTGCGTTGCGCCGGCAACTCGTCCCCACCCAACTGCCCACCGGTCACGATGCGGAAGTTGAGTTGTGTGCCGGGGGAGAGGTTGTTGTACCGGCGGGCGTCCACGAACCCGCGCGTGTACGTCACCGCGGGCGAGAGGGTCGGAGCGGCGTCGGGGTCCAGTACGGTCTGCTGGTTACGCAGGAGCGTGCCCTCGCCGCGCTCCAACTCGGCGCGCATGAACCAACCTCCCGTCCAGGGGGAGCGTGTGCGCTGCCGCGTGTCGAGATTCAACCGCACCCCGAACTGGTCAATCGTGCCCTCGTCCACGCCGGGATTCACGCGCCAGCGTTCCATGTCCCGCAGCAGCGACCACGGGCCGCGTTCCTCCACCGAGCGCCAGCGCTCCGAGGCGAACACCAGGTGGAGCGACAGCTCCTCGCCAATCCGCCCGCCGATGGTGCCCTCGGCGCCGTGCCGACCGTAGTGGTCGCGCAGGTCGCGATGCAGGACCCAGGTGGCGAGCCCCGCTTCCTTCTCGAGCAGTTGCCACGACTCCACCGGTTCGACGACGTCGAACAGCCGACCACCGAGCACCAGCCCATAGTTCACGCCCCAGCGCAGCTCGGCGCGCGCATCGTGGCCGATCGAACCGCGGTCCCATCGCAGCGGTCCGGCGGTGCGGACCACCCCCCGCGCCTCGACCTGCACGCGTCCCCAATCCGTGGTGCGGCGGAAGCGCGGCCCGACGAGCACCGGGAGCCCCTCCACCCGGTTGTACGTCCGCGCTGAGACGAAGAACAGGTCCGTGTAGGCGTCGGCGTCGTTGCGCGTGGCGCCGAGCCGCGGCCGCCAGTCGCCGGCGCGCCCCTCGTCCGGGATGATGCGGTCCCCATCCATGGTGTAGCGCAGCAATTCCGCTTGGGTGCGCACCTCGCCCGCGACGCGCGACCCCTCGGCCCGTCGCACCACGCCGCCGACAACGATGAGATCCCCGCCGATGTCGGCGCCCGCCTCCAACCGCACATCGGCGTTGATGGCGATGAGGTCGCCCGTGACGCGCCCTTCGATCACCACCGGACCATTCAGCACGGCGATGGTGCCCGTCACCTCCTGTCCGGCCGTGACGTCAAAGGCGCCGACCACGCGCACCGTGCCGCTCGCGTTCCACGTGGAGACGGCGACCGCCGCCACGCTACGGGACTCGCGTCCCTGGGCGAGGGCCGTCGAGGCGAGGGCCATCAGTCCGCACAGCAGCAGCAACGTCCGCATCGATCGCTCCGTGAAAGTCATCGGCTCACTCTACCCCGCCGATGCCCAGCCGGCGCATCCGACGATACAGGTTCGGCCGGTCGGTCTGCAGCCGCCGCGCCGCCTCGGCCACGACGCCGTTGGCCGCCTCCAGCGCACGCTGGATCAGTAGCCGCTCATATTCGTCGAGCTGGTCGCTGAGGCCCACGTCGAGGCGCGCGGCATCGGGCAGCGACGCCGGCGCGGCGGTGGCCACGTCCAGCGCCGGCAGCACCTCACGCACATCGTCGGCCGTGATGGTGCGCCCGGCGTGCAGGATGCCGAGCCGCTCCACGATGTTCGCCAACTCCCGCACGTTGCCGGGCCAGCGGTAGCGTGCCAGGGCCTGCACGGCCTCGTCGCTCCACGCCGGGGCCGGCTGGCCGCTGCGACGCTTGTGGATCATGGCGAAGTGGAGCACAAGGTCGGGGATGTCGCCCGGGTGCTCGCGCAGCGGGGGCACCGACATCGGAATCACATTGAGGCGGAAGTACAGGTCCTCGCGGAATCGTCCCTCGCGCACTTCCTTCGTGAGGTCGCGATTCGTGGCCGCGATCACGCGGACGTCCACGCGGATGTTGCGCCCTCCGCCCACCCGCTCGATTTCTCGGGCTTCGATGGCACGCAGGAGCTTGGCCTGCGCTTCCGGCGACAGCTCGCCCACCTCGTCGAGGAGCAGGGTGCCGGTGTGGGCCAGCTCGAAACGCCCGATGCGCCGCTCGGTGGCGCCGGTGAAGGCGCCGCGTTCGTGGCCGAACATTTCGCTCTCCACGAGGTCGCGGGGAATGGCGGCGCAGTTCACCCGCACGAATGGTTTGTCGCGCCGCGGGCTCTGGGCGTGGATGGCGGCCGCGACGAGCTCCTTGCCCGTGCCCGACTCCCCGTGGACCAGCACGCGTGCATCGCTCGGCGCCACGCGGGCGATCATCGCACGCACGGAGTCCATGGCCTGGCTGGTGCCGACGAGTTGGCCAGCGAGGCCGAGGTCGGCGCGCAGGGCGCTGCGCTCACGACGCGCCTGCCGGAGTTCCAGCGCACTGGAGATGGCGAGCAGCACGCCCTCTGGCGTGAGGGGCTTCTCGAGGAAGTTCACCGCGCCCAGCCGCGTCGCCTTGACGGCGTCGGCCAGCCCCGCCCGCCCCGACATCATCACCACCGGCAAGTCGGGTGCGCGCTCGCGCAGCTTCTCGAGGAGGTCGAGCCCGTCGGTCGGGTTCGGCATCATCAGGTCAAGCAGCACGAGATCGGGGTCCGTCTCGATGGCCTTGGCCAACCCCGCCGCGCCGTCCGGCGCCTCGTGGACCTCGAATCCCTCGGACCCAAGCAACGCCCCCACCATCCGGCGGATGTTGGGTTCGTCGTCGACGATCAGGATGCTCGGCATCAGCGGGATGCCGGGAGCGGGGACGCGTGCGCCATCAGCGACCGTCCGTAGGTGGCAGGGCGACTTTCGCGGTGTCGCGCTCGGCGAGGAGCTTGGTCACGAATCGCTGCCCTTCGCTGATGCGCTCGACCTCCACCGCCATCGCCTCGATGGCCGTCTCGATGCGGGCCAGCCGCGCCGCGTCGGCCAGCTGCTGCTTCGGCGGCTCCAGCTCCCGTCGCCGGGTGTAGGCGCGCACCAGCGGATACCCCAGCGTGAGCACGATGACCGTGAAGAAGAATCCACCAATGGCAAGAATGTCCTCGTTCATCACCCCTCCGATGTGTTGGTCCCGGGCCGCTGCGCCGGGAGATGCAGGCGGATCTCGGTGCCCTCGCCGGGCGCGCTCGAGGCGTCCACGCGCCCCCCGTGTGACACGATGGTCTGCTTCACGATGGCGAGTCCGAGTCCCGTGCCGCCGGTCTTGGCCGTCACGTAGGGCTCCCAGATGCGGTCGAGCGCGTCGGGAGCGATTCCGATCCCGTTGTCCCGTACGGCGAGCGTGAGTGCGCCGTTTCGTTCGCTGACGCGCACCACCACCCGGCCGCGACCCGCGGTGGCATCCACCGCGTTGAGCAACACATTGGCCAGTGCGCGCATCAGGGCGTCGTGCTGGCCGTGCACCACGTAGGGTCCTCCTGCCGCCTCGATGGCGTGCGTCATCGTCGGCGGCAGGGTCGAGCGGAGCGTCTCGCGCGCGAGGTCGACGAGATCCACATCGGACGATGGACCCTCGGGGAGCCGCCCGAACTGCGCGAAGTTCTTCGCCATGGCTTCGAGGCGCGCCGATTCGGCGTCCAGCACCTCGACCGTCTCGCGCAGCTCTGGGGCCACCTTCTGTCGCAGCGTGGCCACCGCGAACCGGATCGGGGTGAGCGGATTCTTGAGTTCGTGCGCCACCTGCCGCGCCGATTCCCGGAAGGCCGCGAGGCGTTCGGCTTCGATGGCCGACCGGCGGCCTTCCTCGAGGTCGGCGGCCATGATCCGCATCCGCTCGCGCAACATCCCGAACTCGGGTGCGCCCCGGGCCTCGGCCTCGGTGGGGAGGGGTAGCCGCTCGCCACGGGTGATCCGATCGGTCCAGCCCACCAGTTCGTCCAGTGGCCGCGAAAGCTGGCGGCTCAGGTGCCCCGCCACGCGGGAGGCCAGCAGGGTGAGTGCCGCCACGAGCAGGAGCCCGAGGACGAGGAAGAGCACCGCCGCCCGCTCCGCCAAGAAGGAGAACCGGCGGGCCTGCACCCGGGACTCGCCGAGGGCCTCCTCGTGCGCCCGGAGCGCCGCGAGGGCCTGCGGTGAACCCGGTGCCTCGCGGGCGGCCTTGATGGCCTCCTCGCCACTGGTGGCGATCTGCTCCCAGGCGGCCACGCCGCTCATCCGCGGCAACACGCGCGCCGTCAGCCCGCTCCAGGCCAGCGTCATCACGATGGCCGGGACGAAGGCGAAGAGGCCGAGAATGGCGAAGAGCCGGGTGCGAAAACGCGGTTGCGGCACCCCTCAAGATTACGCCTCCCCCTATCATTTGCGACCTGCCCCGCTAGTTTTCCCAGTCGGGACGCGCTCGGCGCGTCGATGATCCGCAGCCCTCCGTGCGCAGACCATCGGCACGTCGAGCCCGCGCTCCCCCAGCGGGCGAGTCGTCCGCGCCAGAGGCGTCCTCCGGTGGCCCCAGCGGCCCGGATGAGTTTGTGAGCGCGTTCACTCGGACCACAGTGGTCGGTCCCGCGGCTACCTCATCGGCGTACTTCGCCAGGACCAGATGCATCCTCGTACCAGTCTTTCCGCCGCCGCGCGCCCTGTGCGCGGCGCGGTCGCCCCGTTGCACCGGGGCCCCCAGGCCAGCGCCCTCGGCGGTTCCTCCGCCCACGCGCCCAACGCCGCCCTCCTCATCGACTTCGACAACGTCACGATGGGGATCCGCTCCGACCTGCAGACGGAGCTCCGCAACCTCCTCAGCAGCGCCATCATCTCGGGCAAGGTCGCCGTCCAGCGCGCCTATGCCGACTGGCGCCGCTACCCGCAGTACATCGTCCCGCTCAGCGAGTCGTCCATTGACCTCATCTTCGCCCCGGCCTACGGGTCGTCGAAGAAGAACGCCACGGACATCCGCCTCGCGGTGGACGCCATCGAGCTCGTGTTCACCCGCCCCGAGATCGGCACCTACATCCTGCTCTCGGGCGACAGCGACTTCTCGTCGCTGGTGCTCAAGCTCAAGGAGTACGGCAAGTACGTGATCGGCGTGGGCATCCGCGAGAGCTCCAGCGACCTGCTCGTGCAGAACTGCGACGAGTACTACTCGTACAACGCCCTCGCCGGCCTCGTGAAGACGGGCGACGAGACCGGAGCCGCCAAGAAGTGGGATCCCTGGGAGCTCGTCACCGAGGCCATCGGCCGCATGCAGAAGAACGGCGATGTGATGCGCGCCGACCGCCTCAAGCAGGTGATGCAGGAGATCGACGCCACCTTCGACGAGAAGGACCTGGGCATGTCGAAGTTCTCGCGCTTCTGCATGGAGGCCGCCCAGAAGGGGCTGCTGCACGTGTCCAAGCTCGAGAATGGCCAGCTCGAAGTCGGACCGCCCAAGAAGGGCGATGGCACCGCGGCCGCTCCGTCCGCCGCCGCGCCGCGCGCCGAGGGTGAGCGTGAGGAGCGTGAGGGTGGACGTGGACGCCGTGGCCGTCGTGGCCGCGGGGGTCGTGGCCGCGATCGCGAGGATCGTCCCACGCCGACGCAGGGTGAAGTGGCGGTGGACGCCGAGGCACCGGCGGCAGCGGCCGCCCCGGCGGCGCCGCGCGGCCGCCCCGAGCGCCAGCCCCGTCCCGACCGCGTGCCGCGTCCCTCGGCCGCGCCAGTCGTGGACGCGTCCATCGGCGCGTCGGGCATCCGCCTCACGCGCGACGAGGCCTTCGGCCTGGTGCGCGATGCCGTCGCGGCCGTGACCGCCGGAGAGGATCCAGTGCCGAGCGAGACGGTGCGCGCCAAGGCCTTCGCCCTCCTCGGGCGCGACTCCGAGTCGCTCTCGGACAAGAACTTCGCCCGCATCCTCAAGGATGCGCACGATGCCGGCTTGCTCGACCTCCGGAAGCGTGGCGAGCACTTCGAGGTGACGGCCGTGTCCGGCGCCCCGAGCATCGCCGACCAACTGAAGGTGGCGGAAGCCGCCCACACGCCGGCGGTGACGCCGAGCGCACCGGCGCCGCGTGGCATGGGTGTGCGCTCGGCACCGGCCCGTGGTGGTCGGGCCAGCGCCCGTCCGGCGATCCCGGCCGGCCTGCTGCTGCTCGGCATGGTGGACGAACCGGCCGCTCCGGCGGCGTCCACGTCGGACGATGCCGACGAGAAGCCTTCCAAGACCAAGGCCAAGAGTGCCAAGAAGAAGGTGGCGCCGAAGGCCGAGGCCAATGGCAAGGCACCAAAGAAGAAGGCGGCTGCCAAGAAGAAGGCAGCCGCCGTCTGACCGGTTGGTGCGGGCCGGCGTGGCTTATTTCAGCACGCCGGCCTTCTGCCCAACCTTCTTGATCGCCCGCACCGCGTAATCGAGGTCCTCGCGCGTGTGCGCTGCCGAGATCTGGCAGCGAAGCCGCGCCGTCCCGTGCGGCACCACCGGGAAGCCGAACCCGGTCACGAAGATCCCTTCGTCGAGCAGCATCTCGCTCATCTTGATGGCGTCGGCCGTCTCGCCGATGATGATCGGCACGATTGGCGTGGCGCCGTCGAGCGGCTTGAACCCGGCCTCGGTAATGGCCTGGCGGAACCAGGCCGCATTCTCTCGCAGGGTCCGCACGCGCTCCGGGTGCGCCTCGATGAACTCGATGCTCGCCAGCGCGCTCGCGGCCACGGTGGGCGGTAGCGCGTTCGAGAACAACTGTGGACGCGAACGCTGGGTCAGCGTGTCGCAGAGCGCTGCCGGACCGGCCACGAATCCGCCAGCCGCGCCGCCCAGCGCCTTGCCAAGCGTGGACGTGATCACATCCACCTCGCCGAGCACGCCGAAGTGTTCGGCCGTGCCGCGCCCGAGCTCGCCGAGCACGCCGGTGGCATGGGAGTCATCCATGATCAGGACCGCGTCGTGGTCTTTCGCGACCTGGATCAGCTCAGGCAGCTTGGCGATGCTGCCTTCCATCGAGAACACGCCGTCGGTCCAGATGAGGCGCCGCTTGGCACCCTTGTTGGCCTTCAGCTTCTCGACGAGGTCGTCGAGGTCGCTGTGCTTGTACACGGCCGTCGTGCACTTGGTGATGGCCTTGGCGAGGCGGATCGAGTCAATAATGGACGCGTGGTTCAGCGCGTCGGAGATGACGAAGTCGCCTTCCTCCACCACGCTGGCGGTGAGCCCCTCGTTGGCGTTCCACGCCGAGACGTAGCTCATCGACGCCTCTGTGCCGACGAAGCGGGCGATGGCCGTCTCGAGCTCGCGGTGCACGGTGAAGGTGCCGCAGATGAAGCGCACGCTGCCGGTACCGGCACCGAACTTCTTCAGCCCGTCAATACCCGCCTGCACCACGCTCGGCTCGTCGCAGAGCCCGAGGTAGTTGTTGGACGAGAGGATGAGCACCTCGCCGCGCCCTTCCATCTGGACGCGCGCCGCCTGGGGCGAGGCGAGGTGGTTGAGCTTCTTGTAGGTGCCGGAAGCCTTGAGGGCGTCGAGGCCTGACTGCAGGTCGGAGATGAAAGTCTGGTTCATAGTCGGAGATGGGACGGAAGACGGAAGACGGAGGGAAACTGCGGGATCCTTCCGTCTTCCGTCTTCCGTCAAGTCGTTAGCTGATTTCAAACACCACTTTGCCCGCTTCTCCCGACTTGATCACGGCGATGGCCTCTGCGTGCTGCTCCAGGGGGAAGCGGTGAGTGATGACCGGCGTGGGATCGAACTGGCCGGCGCGGAGGAACTGGGTCATCTGGATCCAGGTGTCGTACATGCGGCGGCCGACGACGCCGTACACGGTGATGCCCTTGAAGATGACCTCGGTGGCGAAGTCCACGTCCATCGGCTTCGCTGGGATGCCCAGCATCTGCACGCGGCCGCCCACGCGGACGAGCTTGAAGCCCTGGTGGATGGCCGCGGGGACGCCGCTCATCTCGAGGACCACGTCCACGCCGAGCCCGTGCGTGGCCTTCCGCACTGCCTCGTCGGCGTCCTTGGGGTGCACGGCGCTGTGCGCGCCCATGGCGGTCGCCAAGGCGAGGCGCCTGGGGTTCACGTCACTGGCCACGATGTGCGAGGCGCCAGCCGCCTTGGCGATGCCCACCGCGAAGATGCCGATCGGGCCGCAGCCCGTGACGAGGACCGTTGCGCCCGGGAGGTCGGTGCCGTGCAGCGCCGTGTGGAAGGCGTTGCCCATCGGATCGTGGATGCCGCCGATCTCGAAGGAAATGTCGACGTCGAGCTGCCACACATTGGTGGCTGGCATGGCGATGTAGTCGGCGAAGGCCCCGTCGCGATCCACCCCGATGATCTTGGTGTTCGGGCAGACGTGGGCGTTGCCCGTCCGGCAGAGGTGGCAGCGTCCACAGACGATGTGGCCCTCGGCCGTGACCCGGTCCCCGAGCTTTACATCGGTCACCAGCGCACCCACCTTCTCCACCTCACCGGCAAACTCGTGTCCCACGGTGAAAGGGGGCTTGCAGCGCCCCTGCGCCCAGGCATCCCATTCGTGGATGTGTACGTCGGTGCCGCAAACACCGGCCCGGCGGACGCGAATCAGCACCTCGTCGTCGCGGATGGTGGGAACAGGGACGTCCTTCAGGGTAAATCCCGATGTGGGAGATTCCTTGACCAAAGCGCGCACGCGGCGGACTCATCGAATGAGGGTGGATTACCGATACTGAAACGTCGCCGCGCCGCCCCTCGGATGAAAGGGGCGACGCGCCATTCTTGCCCCCGTGACCATCAAGACGTCGCGCCTCACCTCTCCCGAGGGCATTCCCCTCGGCGTCGCGCTCGCCGCGACCGTCCTGCTTGCCCTCGTGACGTGGGTGGCCGGGCCGGTGCTGCGGCATTTCGAGGGGGCGCTCGTGCCTTGGCCGGTGCACGGCATCTCGCTGGCGATCTTGATGGCCGCGCGCCGGCAGGACCGCACGCTGCTGGCGGCCTGCATCGGAGTGGCTGTCGCCGTCGGAGGCTTCGGGCACACCGGGGAGTTCCTGCGTGCCATCGCCGCCGGCGCGCAGATCAGTGCGCAGACCATCGTCATCGCGCTGTTCCACGAACGCCTCACCCGCGGCCGGCATCCCCTGCGCGGCACGATGGCGTACGCGTTCTTCGGGGTGGCCATCCTCATCGGCGTCCTGCCGACCACGCTGCTCGTCACGGCGATGCGGGAGTTCATCGGCCCGCAGTTCATCCCGGGGTACTCCACCGGCATCTGGTGGGTGGCTGCGGTGACGTCCATGGCGGCGTTGAGCCCGGCGCTGCTGGCGCCGACCGCCCCGCACCAGACGACGGCCCGCGGCGGCGTGGGATCGCGCTGGGAGTTTGCCGCACTGGTGACGGTCTACACGATCGCGCTGCTGAATACCTTCTTGATGGTCGGCGCGAGCGTGCTCGAACTGCCGTCCGCGGTGGCGACGATTCCGTTCCTGATCTGGGCCGGCCTGCGGTTCGGCGTGCGCGGATACGCCACCTTCACGTTGCTCTTCGCGACGATCGTGGTCACGTCCACCATCCTGAACATCGGCCCCTTCGAGCAATGGGGACCGGACGCCATCGTCCGCGGCCGCCGGGCCTGGATCTACGTGGCATCGCTTGCCGGCCCGGCCATGATCTTTCCGGTGGCCCTGGCCGAGCGCGCGGCCGCCGAGTTGCGCGCCCGCGGCGCCTTCGCGCAGCTCGCGGCCATCATCGAAGGCTCGGGCGATCTCATCGCCGCGGTGGACCGCGACATGGTCATCATCGCTGCCAATCCGGCCTGGGTGCAGGAGTTCGCCCGCATCAGCGGCGTCACCGTGCACACCGGCATGCCGATGAAGGAGGCGCTGGCCGGCGTACCGAACGACGCGCCCAACTCGCTGGCGCAATGGCGCCGTGCGCTCTCCGGCGAACGCTTCACGGCCATCCGCGAGATCGGCGATCCCGAGCGCGCGCGCGACGAGTACGAGATCACCTACGGGCCGGTGCTGGACGCGCGCGGTGACGTCGTCGGTGCGAGCCAGGTGGTGCGCAACATCTCGCTAAGGCGGAAGAAGGAGGCCGAGGACGCCGATGCGCGCCGGCTCGAGAGCGTCGGGCGCCTCGCCGGTGGCGTGGCCCACGACTTCAACAACCTGATGACTGCGGTCATCGGCTACACCGAGCTCGTGGCCCAGAGCCTGCCGGAGGACGATCCGCGACGCGAGGACCTGGCCCAGATCGAGCGCGCGGCCACCCGCGCCGGTGAACTCACGCAACAGCTCCTTGCCTTCGCCCGCCGGCGCATCATCGAGCCGCGGCTGGTGGACCTCGGCGAGCTCGTGGAGGGCTTCACGCGGCTCGTCGCCCCGCTCCTGGGCAGTAACGTGTTCCTCTCGGTGCGCACGGAGCCGAATTTGCATCGCGTGCGTCTCGATCCCGCGCAGTTCGAACAGGTGCTGATGAACCTCGCTGTCAATGCGCGCGACGCCATGCCGGGCGGCGGGCGGCTCACCATCGAGATCGCCAACGGACTGCTGGGGAGCGTGCGCGGCGTGCGTCTCGTCGTGCGCGACACCGGCGTCGGCATGCCACCCGAGGTCGTGGCCAGGGTCTTCGAGCCCTTCTACACGACGAAGCCCCTCGGGAAGGGCACCGGGCTCGGGCTCCCCACCGTGCACGGCATCGTGCACCAGGCCGGTGGCGAAATCACGGTGGAGTCGGTACCGGACGCCGGGACAGCGTTCACCGTGTTCCTTCCCGCCGCGGAAGACGCGGCCTGACGCGCGCTCACACGAGCGCGGGCCTGTCGGCGGTGATGCGCACCGCGCAGACCTTGAACTCGGGGATCCCCGACGGTCCATCGAGCGCCGGATTGGTCAGGAGGTTGGCGGCGGCCTCGCGGTAATGCATCGGCAGGAAGACCTGCCGTCGCGCCACGCGCTCGGAGAGCCGCACGGCAATGCGGATGCTGTTCCGGCGCGACGTGATGGTCACCTGGTCGCCATCGCCCACGCCCAGCGCCTCGGCGTCGTGCGGATTGAGTTCCACCGTCGCCGTGCTCTCGCGCGCATCGAGCGCAGCTGAGCGTCGCGTCATCGTCCCGGTGTGCCAGTGGTACATCTGACGACCGGTGTTCATGAAGAACGGGAACTCGGCGTCCGGCAGCTCCGCCGGCGGGAGGTACTCCACCGGCGTCAGCGTCGCCCGGCCATCCGGCGTGGGGAAGGCATCGTCGAAGAGGAAGGCCGTGCCCTCGTGCGCTGCGTCCGGCACCGGATACTGGAGTCCACCGGTGCGCTCGGCCAGGCGGGCATAGGACACCCCTCGCCAACTGGGCGTCACGCGCGCGATCTCGTCGAACACTTCCGCTGGCGTCGTGTAGGGGGTGGGCACGCCGAGCCGGCGCGAGAGGTCGAGGACGATCTCGAGGTCCGCACGCGCCTGCCCAGGCGGTTCGACCGCCTTCCGGGAGAGTTGGATGCGACGCTCGGTGTTCACGAAGGTGCCGTCCTTCTCGGCGAACGACGATCCCGGAAGCACGACATCGGCCGCGCGTGCGGTCTCGGTGAGGAAGATGTCCTGCACGGCGAGGAACTCGAGGCCGTGGAACCACTCCTCGGCGTGGGCGATATCCGGATCCGAGATGACGGGGTTCTCGCCCATCACGTAGAGGCCGCGCACCGGGGAATCGTCGGTGGAAAACTCCGTCACCTTGAGGCCGGGCGTGGGATCGAGCCGTTCCACGGGCACGCCCCAGGCTGCCGCGAAGTCGGCCCGCGCCACCGGATCGTCCACGCGCCGGTAGTCGGTGAAGGCGAAGGGAATCGCCCCCATGTCGCTCGACCCCTGCACGTTGTTCTGCCCGCGGATGGGGATCATCGGGGCGCCCCAGCGCCCGATCATCCCGCAGGCCAGCATCAGGTTGAGGAGGGCGGTGACGATGTCCGTGCCGGTGTGGTGTTGCGTGAGGCCCATCGCCCAGAGCGTGGCCGATTTGGGCCCACGCGCATACAGCTCGGCCGCACGGCGGATATGCTCGGCCGGCACGCCGGTGATGCTCTCGGCGAGTTCCGGCGTGTAGCGGGCCACTGCCTCGCGCACCGCGTCGAATCCCTTCGTGCGCGCGGCGATGAAGCCGCGATCCTCCAGCCCGAGCGAGAGCACGTGGTGCAGCATGGCGTTGAGCAGGGCGACATCGGTGCCCGGGATCAGCTGCAGGTGGATGTCTGCGCGCCCGGCCAGTTCGATGCGGCGCGGGTCGGCCACGATGAGGGTCGCGCCGCGCTTGAGGGCGCGCTTGATGGCCGCGCCGAATACCGGATGGCTCTCAGTGGTGTTGGCGCCGAGGATGAAGATGACGTCCGACTCGTGCTCCACCTCGCGCATGGAGCCCGAGGCGGCGGACGTGGAGATGGCGCGCTGCATCGCGCTCACCGACGAAGCGTGGCAGAGGCGCGTGCAGTGGTCCACGTTGTTGGTGCCGATGCCGGCGCGGAAGAGCTTCATGAGGACGTAGTTCTCCTCATTGGCGCACTTGGCCGATTCGAGCACGGCGAGGCTCTTGGGGCCATGCGAGTCGCGGAGCCGGGCCAGTTGCTGCGCGGTGAGGTCCAGGGCTTCCTCCCAGGTGGCCTCGCGGAAGGGCGCGAACCAGGAGGCCGGCGTGGCGAGGCGGTCGCGCGGATCGCCGAGCACCGGGTTGGCCACGGCCTCGGCGCCGCCATCGGCTCGGCGGCGCAACGGGTTGGTCTTGGGGCGGTGCGCGCGCGGGCCATCGCCTTCGTCCTCGACGGTCTTCCACGGCCCGCCTCGCTTCGGCCACTGCGCGGCGTCGGCGTCGGTGGGATCGAATCGCCAGGTGCCCGAGGCGTCGCGCGTCCAGCCGCGGCGGATCAGCGGCGTGGTGAGCCGGTCGCGATGCATCACGAAGTCGGTGCCGAAGCGACCTTTCACGCAGGTGGAGCCGGCGTTGGGCGTGTCCTCCTCGATCCACGGCGAGCGCACACGGGTGACTTGCCCGTCGCGCACCTCGAGGTCGAGCTGGCATCCCACTGCGCAGTACGGGCAGACGGAGCGCACCGTCGTCGCCGGTTGCTCCATGGTGCCGGCCTTCATCCTGGCCAGCGGGAGGATGTCGTGGATGGCGCCGGTGGGACAGACGCGCACGCACTCTCCACACCAGGTGCAGCCGGCGTGCTCGGGGTTGCCATCGGCGCCGACGACGATCTCGGCGTGCTCCCCGCGCTGCGCCATCTCCAGCACGCCCACCACCTGGATGTCCTCGCAGGCGCGCACGCAGCGAGTGCATAGGATGCAAGTGGACATGTCGTGCGTGATGATCGGATCGGTGGGACGCTCGTCGCCGCTGCGGAGCGGGAGGTCACCGGAACGGGCGCGTGGCACCTGATAGCGATGGACCAGCGCCTCGAACTCGTTGCGGCCGTGGTCGGCCGGGATCGCATCAACCGGATAGCGCTCGAGCAGCAGCGAGAGCACGCCCTGGCGATTCTTCACCGCCGCCCGCGACTCGGTGTGCACCACCATGCCGTCGGCAGCCGGCGTGGCGCAGGAGGGCAGCAGCTTGGCCGTCCCCTCGACGCTCACGAGGCAGATGCGGCAGTTGCCGACGGTCGGGAGCTGTGGATACCAGCACAACGTCGGCACGTCGATCCCCGCCGCCCGCGCGGCGTCGAGGATCGTGGCACCCTCGGCGGCCGCGCAGGGGCGGCCGTCGATCGTGAGTGTGGGCATGCAGTCAACTCCGGAGGGGGTCCGCGTGTCTGAACGTTCGCATGGGCGCGGCGCGTACACAATCCACGGGGTATATTCGCCGCAGACCGACCGTTCGGCTGTCGTCGTCCACATCACGAGGGATCCGCGTGTCTTCTTCTCGTCGGGAGTTCCTGCAGCAGTCCGCCGCCGCGGCCGCCGCCATCGGCATCATCACCGCCGACCGCGCCAACGCCGCGCCGCTAT
This sequence comes from Gemmatimonadaceae bacterium, assembly GCA_024710705.1. Lineage (GTDB taxonomy): Bacteria > Gemmatimonadota > Gemmatimonadetes > Gemmatimonadales > Gemmatimonadaceae > Pseudogemmatithrix. Next base: position 106,080 of record JANJUF010000104.1, read on the forward strand.
CGCAAAGCCAGCCGACTGGGCAAAGCGACCACCGCGAACTGGCGCTCCGCGCCATTGATGCCGCGCGCGGCGCCGGCGCGCAATACGCCGACTGCCGCATCTCGTCGGCGCGGTCGCAGAACATCGGCACCCGCGAGCGCCGCGTCACCAACATCGGCGACAACGAGACCTTCGGCTTCGGCGTGCGCGTGCTGGTGGATGGCTGCTGGGGCTTCGCCGCCTCGGCCGACGTGACCGCCGACGAGGTGGCCCGCGTCGCCCGACAGGCCGTGGCCCAGGCGCGCGCCAACCGCGCCGCCATGGTGCGTCCGGTGGAGATGGCACCCACCGATCCCGTGCCGAACGGTGTCTGGCGCTCACCGGCGCGCATCGATCCGTTCACGGTCGCCATCGAGGACAAGGCCGCCTACCTGCTCGAAGCCAATGCCGCCGCGCTCGATGCCGGCGCACGCTTCGTGAACTCGCAGATGTTCTTCCTCAAGGACGAGAAGACCTTCGCGAGCACGCTCGGCACCGTCACGCAGCAGACCATCATGCGTGCCCAGCCGGGCATGACGGTGACGATGGTCTCCGCCGACAATCGCGACTTCCAGACCCGCCAGTCCACCGACATCCAACCCAAGGGACTCGGCTACGAACACGTGCTCGACGCTGACCTGAAGCGCCACGCCGCCCGGTGGGTGGAAGAGGCGCGCCAGAAACTCACCGCCAAGCCGGTGGAAGTCGGCCGTTACGACCTCGTCCTGCACCCCACGCATCTCTGGCTCACCATCCACGAGGCCATCGCCCACCCCACCGAGCTCGACCGTGCCTACGGCTACGAGGCCAACTACGCCGGCACCAGCTTCCTCGCACCGCCGGAGGACTTCCTCGGCAAGTTCCGCTACGGGCCCGATTTCATGAACGTGCTCGCCGATCGCTCCGCCCCCGGCTCGCTCTCGGCCTGCGGCTGGGACGACGAGGGCGTGGCCCCCGAGGACTTCTACATCGTGAAGGACGGCATGTTCGTGGACTACCAGACCACCCGTGAGCAGGCGATGTGGCTCGACGCCTGGTACAAGTCGCGCAACATGCCCACCCGTTCGCACGGCTGCTCCTACGCCCAGACCTGGGCCGACGTGCAGTTCCAGCGCATGCCCAACGTGAACCTGCTGCCGGGCGAGCAGGATCTCGTGTGGGATGACCTCATCGCCGCCACCGAGAACGGCATCGCCATCATCGGCGACGGCTCCTTCTCCATCGACCAGCAGCGCTACAACGCCCAGTTCGGCGGCCAGCTCTTCTACGAGGTGAAGAACGGCAAGATCACCGGGATGCTGAAGGACGTGGCCTACCAGATCCGCACCCCGGAGTTCTGGAACGCCATGGACATGATCGGGGGACGCCGCAGCTACGAGCTCGGGGGTGCCTTCGGCGACGGCAAGGGCCAGCCCGCGCAGTCCAATGCGGTGAGTCACGGCTGCCCGCCCACCCGCCACAAACAAGTGAACGTGATCAACACCGGGAGGAACGCGTAATGGCCCCCCGTTCCCTGCGCGCCGTGGCGCGCCACCTCTCGCGCACCGAGTGCGAGCAGATCGCCAAGCGCGTGCTCGAGTTCTCCAAGGCCGACGAGTGCCGCGTGTCCATCAATAGCGGCGTGCGCGCCAACACCCGCTTCGCGGTGAACCAGATCTCCACCGCCGGCGACAACTACAACAACAGCGTCTCCATCCGCTCGGTGTTCGGCAAGAAGGTCGCCAACGTCACGATCAACCGACTCGACGAAGCCTCATTGCGCTTGGCGGTGGAGAACTCCGAGCGCATCGCGCGCCTCGCCCCGGATGATCCGGAGCTGATGCCCGAGCTCGGCCCCCAGACCTACGACGAACCCATCGTCTGGAACGATGCCACCGCGTCACTCGAGCCCGAGCTTCGGGCCGAGGCCGTGCGCGCCATCACCGAGCGCTCGCGCGCCGCTGGCCTCGTCTCCACCGGCTACCTCGAGGCCCAGGCGCAGGCCTTCGCCATCGCCAACAGTGCCGGGCTTTTCGCCTACCAGCGCTCCACGGGAGTGGCGTTCACCACCACCGTGCGCACACCGGACGGCACGGGCTCCGGCTGGGCCGGCGCCTCGGACAACGACTTCACGCGGATCAAGCCGGTGGAGCTGGCCGAGCGCGCCATCGAGAAGGCCCGCCGCTCGATCAACCCGGCGGCGGTGGAGCCGGGCCGTTACACCGTGGTGCTCGAGCCCACGGCGGCGGCGAACCTCGTGCAACTCATCGGCGGCGCGCTCAATGCCCGCAATGCCGACGAAGGGCGCTCCTTCTTCTCCAAGGCCGGCGGCGGAAACAAGATCGGTGAGAAGGTCGTAGACGAACGCGTGACCCTCGTCTCCGATCCGCTCGATCCCCGCGTACCGGCCAACACGGCCGGTGGCGACGGCACGCCGGCCAGGCGCGTGACCTGGATCCAGAACGGCGTGGTGCGCGACCTGGCCTACGATCGCTTCTGGGCCCAGCGCATGGGCCGACAGCCCAGCGGCACTGCCGGCACGCTGCGCATGGACGGCGGCGACAGCTCCCTCGAGGACATGATCGCCTCGACTGAGCGGGGCCTGCTCGTCACGCGCTTCTGGTACATCCGTCCCGTGGATCCCCGCACGATCCTCTTCACCGGCCTCACCCGCGACGGCACCTTCCTCATCGAGAACGGCCGCGTGACCCGCCCGGTGAAGAACCTCCGCTACAACGAGTCCCCGATCTTCATGCTCAACAACCTGCAGGCCATGGGCCGTCCCGAGCGCGTGAGCGCCTCGGAGTCCGGCGGGCCAGGCCAGGCCATCATGATCCCGGCCATGAAGATCCGGGACTTCACCTTCACCAGCACCAGCGACGCCATCTGACATGACCGACCGCCGTGAGTTCCTCCGGACCACCGGAGCAGCGGCTGCGGCCCTCGCCCTCGCGTCGGCACCTCGACGCGCTGGCGCCGCCCCGGCCTTGAAGGACCTCGAGCGCTTCCAAAGCGGGGCGTCGAAGGAACTCCTCCTCGACGCCATCAACGCCGCCAAGATGGCCGGCGCCTCCTACGCCGACGCCCGCATCGCCCGGAACCGGCAGAACTTCGTCGTCACGCGCGAGCAGCAGATCGTGAACGTGGTGGACACCGACACCCTCGGATGCGGCGTGCGCGCCCTCGTGGATGGCTGCTGGGGCTTCGCCGCCACCCGCGAGCTCTCCCGCGAGGCCGTCACCGGCGCCGCCCGCGAGGCGGTGGCCATCGCCAAGGCCAACCGCGTGGCCCGCGACCGCTCGGTGGAACTCGCGCCGGTGCAGGCCTACCCGAACGCCACCTGGCGCACGCCCGGCGTCACCGACCCCTTCGAGGTGCCGCTGGAACAGAAGGTGGATCTGCTCCTCAAAGCCAACGCCGAGGCGATGAAGATCGCCAACGTCCGCTTCGTGAACTCGGTCCTCTTCTTCGTGAAGCAGGAGAAGCTCTTCGCCTCCACCGAGGGGACGGTGACCGACCAGACCCTCGTCCGCAGCTGGCCGCTGTTCAACGCCACGGCGGTCTCGGCGGACTTCTCCGACTTCCAGACTCGCACCGGCGCCGAGGCGGCGCCGATGGGACGCGGATGGGAGTACGTGCTCCAGTGCGACCTGATCGGCAACGCGCGGAAGTGGGGCGAGCAGGCCGCCGAGAAGCTCTCGGCCCGCCCGGTGGAGGTCGGCAAGTACGACCTGGTGCTGGCGCCGTCGAACATGTGGCTGACCATTCACGAGAGCATCGGGCACCCGACGGAGCTCGACCGTGCGATGGGTTACGAGGCCAACTACGCCGGCACCAGCTTCATCGCGCCGCCCGAGGCCCAGCTCGGCATCCTCAAGTACGGTCCGAGCATCATGAACGTGCAGGGGGACCGCTCGCAGGAAGGCGCGCTGTCGTCCATCGGATACGACGACGACGGCGAGCGCCCCGATGACTTCCTGATCGTGAAGGACGGCATGTTCAACGACTACCAGACCACGCGCGAACAGGCCCCATGGCTCCGCGAGTGGTACGCCAAGCAGGGGCGTCCCGTGCGCTCGCACGGTTGCTCCTACGCCGACTCCTGGGGCAGCGTGGCCTTCCAGCGCATGCCCAACGTCTCCCTGCTCCCCAGCACCGACAACACCAGCTGGGACGACCTCATCGCCGGCGTGGACCGCGGCATCGCCATCGTCGGCGACGGGTCGTTCTCGATCGACCAGCAACGCTACAACGCCCAGTTTGGCGGACAGGTGTTCTACGAGATCCGCGGCGGCAAGCTGGCCGGGATGCTCAAGGACGTGGCCTACCAGATTCGCACGCCGGACTTCTGGAACTCCATGGACGGCATCGGCGGGCGCGCGAGCTACGAGCTCGGCGGCTCCTTCTTCGATGGCAAGGGCCAACCGCCGCAGGTGAATGCGGTGAGTCACGGCTCGCCGCCGGCCCGGTTCCGTCAGGTCAACGTGATCAACACCGGGAGGAAGGGATGAGCGCCCCCAAGAGACTCCGCGACGGCGTCCCGGCGGGATCGGTGCTGTCCCGCGAGGACGCCGAGGCCATCGCCGAGCGCGTGATGCGCTTCTCCAAGGCCGATGGCGTCGATATCAACCTCGGCTCGAACCACACCACCAACGTCCGCTTCGCTGACAACCAGATGAGCACGGCCGGCGCGGTGACGGACGCCGGGCTGGCGGTGCAGAGCTGGTTCGGGCCCAAGCACGCCGTGGTGACGACCAACGACCTGTCCGACGCCTCGCTGCGGCGCTGCGTGGAGCAGTCGGAAATCCTGGCGCGCCTCGCCCCGGACGATCCGGAGGCGATGCCGCTGCTGGAGCCGCAGCAGTACCTGCCGGTGCAGGCGTACTTCGAGTCCACGGCCAATGCCGGCGCAGGCGACCGCGCCGCCGCCGCGCTGACGGCCCTGCGCCCGGTGCGTGCCGCCGGCGACCTCAAGGCGGCCGGCTACCTCGTGGCTGGCGCCGGCGCGACGGCGCTCGCCAACAGCAACGGCATGTTCGCGTACCACCGGAGCACGAGCACCAACTACACCATCACCGTGCGGACGTCGGATGGTACCGGCTCTGGCTGGGCCGCCGCCGACCATCCCGACTGGGCGCAGGTGGATTTCAGCCGCGTCTCGCAGCGCGCCATCGACAAGGCCCGCGCGTCGCGCGATCCGCGCGCCGTCGAACCCGGGCGCTACACGGTGATCCTCGAGCCGCAGGCGGTCGGCGACCTCGTGCAGCTCATCGCCTTCTACGCCGACGCGCGCCTGGCCGATGAGGGTCGCTCGCCGTTCTCGAAGCAGGGTGGTGGTAACAAACTCGGGGAGAAGATCGTCGATAGCCGGGTGACCCTGTTCTCCGATCCCACCGATGCGCAGTTGCTCGGTCAGCCCTTCGACGGCGAAGGGATGCGTCTCGCGCGGCAGACGTGGGTCGAGAACGGCGAACTGCGGACGTTGCAGACCTCGCGGTTCTGGGCACAGAAGCAGAATCGGACGGCGACCGGCGGCGCGACATCGCTCAAGATGCAGGGCGGTTCGAGCTCGATGGAGGAGATGATCCGCAGCACCGAACGCGGCATCCTGGTCACCCGGTTGTGGTATTTGCGCGAGGTCGATCCCCGCACAATTCTTTATACGGGCTTGACACGCGACGGAACTTTCCTTATCGAACAGGGAAGAATTTCGCGTTCAATTCGGAATTTGCGGTTCAACGAGTCGCCGCTGTTCATGCTGAACAATCTGGAAATGCTCGGCGCGGCAGAGCGGCTCGGAGGCACGGAAGCTGGCGGAGCGGTGGTGATGCCGGCGCTGAAAGTTCGAGATTTCAACTTCACCAGCCTGTCCGAGGCTGTCTGATTTCTGGTCCGGGATGCTCCGGACCGCACGAAATGCGGAAGTCGTAAGGCTTTCGCATGACCCACCGATCCACCGGGGGATCGGCCGGGAAAGAACCTCCTTTTCAGGAGATAGTACAATGGCTGCCAAGAAGAAGAAGGCCGCGAAGAAGGCCACGAAGAAGAAGGCCGCGAAGAAGAAGTAGTTCGGCCAGCTTCACACACACGGGGATCGGCGCCTAGCGTCGGTCCCCGTGTGCTTTTCTAGAAGGCGGGACGGAAGACGGAAGACGGAAGGGAAAAGCAGAGGGCGCTCAGCCGGTGGCCGAGCGCCCTCTTGTCGCTTCCATCTTCAGTCACGCAGCCCGGTTTGACCCGCTGGTCCGCGGCTCGTGCTCTTCCGGCACCGGACCCCAGACGTATTCACGCACGCGGGAAACGGCCTCATCGCGGCTCCCCCGCGAGATGATGATTCCCACCGGCTCCTGCTCGAGTTCGTCCTGCATCGCGATTTTCACCATATGGCGTCCCCTCCTGTGGGGACTGAAGACACCCGCTCGCCGGCCGCAACTCGGCTGGCACTCATATGGTATGACTCAGCACGGAACGTACCAGTTTCTGGCATGGTCCATCGCGTTGCTGGAAAACGAGTTAGCTCACATTGGTGCCCGTCCGAAAGTGACACCTGTCGCTGAATGACACTCCCGGTTCGGCCGGTTCGTGTCGCTCCGTTACGCTACGTGCTTCTTGGCCACGAAAGTCTTGGAGGCGCCGGGCTCCGGCACCAGCTTGATCTCCCAGCCGTCGTAACGGGTCCTCAACTCCTCCTCCGTCAGGACCTGCTGGCCCGCCACCAGCGTCTCAATCAGGTGCACCCCGCCGTCGAGGGTCGCGCGCTGGAGGATACGAATCACCTGTTCGATCTCCACCGACGAGAGTCCCGAGAACGCCGCCGGCGTGCACACCACCGCCGCCAGCGGACCGTCGGGCGTGAAGCTCACCAAGTCGGCCACGAAGCCGCGCAGCTTCTCGGTGAGCCCGGCGTCCTGGGCCGCTCGGAGCACCCGGTTCACCACCGCCACCTCGGACTCCACCGCGGTCACTTCGCAGCCGTTGGCGGCGAGGTACAGTGCCGACCCCTCCACCCGCGGTCCCGCCACCAGGACCTGCGCCGAGGAGGCGCGAGCGGGAATCGCCTGCGTCAGCGGCGTATCCGGGCGCAGTCCCCAGTGCTCGGGGCGTCGCAGCTCGTTCGCGTTCTTCAGCCGGCGTTTCCGCCACGTCTCATAGCTTGGCAGGCGCAGGCGCTTGGCGATGATCCGGTCCACTTCGTCCGCCAGCATCACCTCGCGCATGCCCAGCTGGGCGCCTTCGTCCAGCGTGCGCGCGGCTTCGGTGGCGATGCTGTGCAGGAACGTGGTGGACACCGAGTTCTTGTAGTCCTCGATCTCGCGCTCCACGTAGAGCTGGTACTCAGCTCGGAGGGAGCGGGGAGAGGAGCGCGGGGTCATGATGGCTCCAAGCTAGGAGCTTTCGCAGGCGCGACAACCCCGCCATGGGACTAGGCCGGCTCGATGTGCACCACGACGTCGGCCGCGCCGCCCAACGTAGCGCACACGGACGCCTCCACGGCGTCGGCAATCGTGTGTCCCTGCGCCACCGTCGCCGACCCAGCGACCGTCACCGTCACCTCGGCGAACACCAGCCCGGAACTGTTGGTGCGTGACCGTACGACTGGCGCCCCAACCACTCCCGCGACGGCCACGGCGGCCGCCCGGATCCGCTCGGCGTCGGCGCCGCGCTCATCTACCAGTACGGGGATCGTCACCCGAAGGATCTGCCAGCCGCTCCAGGCGATCAGCGCCGCAACCATCATCGCCAGCACGGGGTCGGCCCACGCCAGCGCGAGGTGGCCGCTGAGCAGCGAGGCCACGGCCAGCCCCGTCACAAAGAGGTCGCCGGTGGTGTGGGCGGCGTCGGCCAGGAGGAGCGGGCTGCTGAGCTCACGCGCCTTGCGCCGCTCGTACCAGACCACCGCGATGTTCACCAGCGCCGTCGCCGCGAGGAATGCGACCTCGGTGGTGGCAGGTGGCTCGATCGGTACCGGCGTGATCAGCCGCACAACCCCGCCGCGAATCAGCTCGAAGCAGGAGATCGAGAGGAACCCGACGATCGCGAGCGCCCCCATCGTCTCGAACTTGTCGTGACCGTAGGGGTGATCGTCATCGGGGCCGCGCGCGGCCATCGCCACGACGACGATCGCTACGACATTATTCATGGCGTCGAGGAAACTCTCGAGCGTCGCCCCGAGCACGGTCAGGTTCCCCGTGCGCAGCGCCACCACGAGCTTCACGCCCACCACCACCGCATTGAGCAGAAGGATGATGGCCAGCGTCCGCTGGATCCCGGCCGTGCGCGACATGGCTGAAGTGTGCGCCGATGCCTGAGCTGCCGGAAGTCGAGTTCGCCGTCCGACGGCTTCGGCGCGCGGTCCGCGGGCGCGTGATCGCCCAGCTACGCGCCCATCACCCCTCGCAGCGGCGCACGCTCACCCCGAGCGTCACCCGCGCGGCGGAGGGGCGCCGGATCGTCGAGGTCGTGCGGCGCGGAAAGCACCAGCTGCTCCTCCTCGACGACGGCGCCACGCTGCTCGTGCACTTCAAGATGGACGGCGACTGGGTCCTGGATCGCCGCGACCGCGCGCTCCCGCCGCACGCGCGGGCCACGCTCGATCTCCACGACGGCCGTCGTGCCGTACTCGTGGACCCACGGGCCCTTTGTACGATCTCCTGGCACGCGCCGCACGCGCCTCCGACACTGGACCTTGGTCCCGAACCGGAGGATCCCGCACTCACGCCAGCGCGCTTCCGCAGTCGGCTCGCCCGCAAACGTGGGCCGGTCAAGCCAGCGCTGCTCGACCAGTCGGTGGTGGCCGGGGCGGGGAACATCTACGCCGCCGAGGCCTGTTGGCACGCTGGCATCTCGCTGCGCGCGCCCGCGTCGGCCCTCTCGCTCGCTCGCGCCGCCCGCCTGCTCGACGGACTGCGAGCGGCACTCGGCGACGGTCACGTGAACGCCGGGCGCTACCATCGCGGTGAGCGGCCCCTCCCCTTTCGCGTCTACGATCGCGAAGGCCAACCCTGCGATCGCTGCGGGAGCCGGATCAGGCGCATCGCGCAGGCGGGGCGGAGCACGTACTTCTGCCCACGCTGCCAAGCGCGCTGAGCCCGCCACGGGCTCCCGTCGCCCGCTCGGTCAGTCGCCAGCTTCGAGCAGCGCGCCTTTGAGGTAGCCGGTCTCCGGGATCGTCAGCACTTCCGGATGGTCCACCGGCTGCCCGGTGACGGCGCGGAGGATCATCCGCCGGCCGCTGGCCGCCGCCGACTCCCGCAGCATCTCCAGGAAGTCTGGCTTGCTGAGGTGGTAGGAGCAGCTTGCCGTGTACAGCATCCCGCCCGGCGCGAGGAGCTTCATCGCGCGAAGGTTGATGTCGCGGTAGCCGCGGATGGCACCGGCCAGCGAGGCGCGGTTCTTGGCGAAGGCCGGGGGATCGAGCACGATGCTGTCGTAGCGCGCGCCCAGCTTCTCCTCGGCCCGCAGGAAGTCAAACGCGTCGGCCTCCACCGGCTCGATGTTCGTGAGACCGTTGAGCGCGGCGTTCTCCCGCACACGGGCCAGCGCGGCCGTCGAGGCGTCCACCGCCCGCACGCGCCTGGCGCGGCGGGCCAGGTGCAGCGCGAACGAGCCGTGGTAGCTGAACACGTCCAGCGCCACGCCGCGCGCCACGGTGCCGACCAACACCCGCGCCTCGCGCTGGTCGAGGAAGGCGCCCGTCTTCTGGCCGTCGTGCGGGGCGGCGAGGTAACGCACGCCGTGCTCCCGCACCTCGATGGTCTCAGGCACGATGCCCACCAGTGGCTCCACGCCCTTGGACAACCCTTCCCGCGTGCGCACCGAAGCGTCGTTGCGCGCGAGAATGCCCTCGGCACCCGTCAGCGCCACCAGCGCCTCCACGATCTCGCGTCGGTAGGCCTCGAGTCCGGCCGAGAGGAGTTGCACCACCAGCCAGCGGTCGTAGCGGTCCACCACGAACGAGGGGAGGCCATCGCCCTCGCCGTGCACGAGTCGGCAGGCGTTGGTGTCGGCGTCGAGCAGGGCTGCGCGCCGCTGCACCGCCGCGCCGATGCGCGCTCGCCACCACGCTGCATCGAGCGACTCCTCGCCGCGGGATACCAAGCGCAACGAGATCTCCGACGCCGGGCTCCATAGGGCCGTGCCGAGGAATCGTCCGGCTTGGTCGGTGACGCCAACGGCGCCGGCCGGCGACTCCGGGCGCGAGACGACATCCGACTTGAAGATCCACGGATGTCCGTCCTGCCAACGGCGGGCGCCGCGGGCGGAGATGACGGCCTGCGGGGCGTTGGGCATGCGAAAAAACTAGCTTATCGTCGAGGCTCCGTCTTGCTCGACGTGGTTTCAGCCGCGCGCGGCACTAGGGCACCAGTAGTCGAATACGACGCTTCGCTCAACCGACGCGCCGTTCTCCGGGGCGCCGGTGCCGAACGCCTCGATGAGGAATGGATAGCACGGATTCGTCAGTGAGGGCGCCCAGGCGGGATCGAATGTGGGCGACGTCGTCATTCTGGGGAGCGAAAGTTCCCAGCGATCGCCCCCGGCGAGGTAACCGGACGCGACCGTCAGCTTGGTGCGCAGATAGGACACGGTCACCGAATCGGGGTACTCGGGCTGCACCGGCAGAAGAAACTCCACGGCCGCCGGGCTGCCACTCACCAGCGTGCGGCGTTCGGGCTCCGCGAGAATAGGGCCGAACGTGAGGTTGCGATTCACGACGTCAGTGAATCGCAGAGCGAGGTATCGCTCGTAGTACCCGAGCTCCTCACGGACAGCGGTCGTGTGCCGTTCCCCTGGCTCGAGCACGCTGGCCGGCGCGCCCTGGTACGAAAATGTCGTCGACGGGTAGAGGTTGAAGAGCGTATACGCCGAAAGGACGAAAACCGAAGCTCTGACCGAGGCCCCTGCACGCGCGTTCGTGAACGTCATCGTTGCGCTCTCCAGCGGTTCCGCCTCGGGCCCGTCAAAGTCCAGTCGCGGAATGCTGCCGTGGTTCGGCAGGTCCACACCGCGCCGCACGACGATGCGTCCATCGGCGAGATTCGGGCCCGTGCGAATTGCCGACAGCGTCAGCGGGCCATCGGGAAGTCCCACGAATCCATAGGACGAGTCTGGGCCCGTGAGCCCATCAGACCCTCCTCCCGATACCGATCCCATAGAAAAGTTTGCGTGCTGGCCCTCGGCCACGCCGGCTGCGATGCCCGAAAGCTCCTTCTCGTTCACTGGCGGCACGAGAGCGCAGACGGTGTTGCGCAACGATGCCATCTGCTGCAGTTCGGCGACGGAACCGCGGTAGACGTGGGTGGTGGCGCCATCGAACCACGCAATCGACCCCGTAGGCTGGCTCAGCGAGACGGTATGCATGGTGCCGCCCGCAGAAGTCGCTTCGTGCCACGCGCCGTTCCGGTTGGCGTAGCCCACCCACTGCACGTGGTCGGAGCAGAAGTCCACGGTGATGGGCGTAATCGCGCCCTGCGGCCCGATCGTCACCGAGAGGATTGTCGTATCGCTCTTCCACTCCGCTGCGCTCGCGATGACCTCCACCTGGTGCGTGCCGATCGGCGTCGTCGGCGAAGCGGTGAGTGCCAGTACGGTGCTCGTCCCGGGCACTGACGACGGGAGGAACGCTGCCACCAGACCCTCCGGAAGTTCGCCGGTGCTCATCGATGCCGGTCCGACGAAGGACCCCTCGCGGCTCACCGTCAGCTCCACCTGTCCCCCATCGTCCTGGTCGAACGCGAGGCCGCCATCGGGCACGCTTACCGTCACTCCTCCCGTCAACGAAATCACAACCGTGAGAAAGAGCTCCGCACTGAACCCCCCTGGTCCAGCGGCCGCGACGCGAATCGAGTGGCTGCCGACACTCGCGAAGGTGCCCGCCACCAGCTCAATCGTGGCCTCGGGAAACCCCGGTGCGACCGAGCTTGGGGTGAACGTCACCGCCAAGCCCGACGGGACCCCTGTCGCGGAGAATTGGACTTGCCCGGTATAGTTTGTCCGAGTCAGGGTCAGCGTAAACGACACCGTGTCGCCTTGCGCAAGGGCGAACGACGAATCCGACGTCGCAATCGCGATCGCGGCCGGCAACGGCGGCTCCGTCGGAGCATCACGCCCCGAACAGGAGAGCAGGATGAGCGCAGCGCACGGCAGCAGAAGCGAGGGGCGCATGGGCAATCTATGGGGTGAGGTTCGCTTCAGGACACCTGTCCTAGTGTAACGTGCCGTATTGAGGTCAACAATTCACGAGGAGGGTGGTCGTGGACAGGCCGGGCGCGTCGGCACATCTTCGAACCATGCCGCAGTCCAACCGCCCTCGAGTCGTCCGTGCCGTCCGCGGCGCGACCACCGTCACGGCCGACGAACCGGCCTTGATCCGCGAGGCGGTCACCGAGCTACTGGAGACCGTGCTCGACGACAACGACCTCGCGCCCGCCGATCTGGTCTCGGCGATCTTCACCGCCACGCCGGATCTCGTCAGTGAGTTCCCGGCGCACGCGGCGCGACTCTACGGCTGGACGGACGTTCCGTTGCTCTGCGCCCAGGAGCTGCCGGTCCACGGCGCGCTGCCGCGCTGCATCCGCGTGATGGTGCACGCCGAGACGCGGCGCACGCGCAGCGAGATCCGGCACGTGTATCTCCGCGATGCCATTCTGCTGCGCGCCGACCTGCTCGCCGACTGATGCGCGGCTGAGGGCGGCCACACGAGTCCGAGCGCGCCCCTACGGCGCCGGACGCCGCCTCGCCACCGAGTCAATCGCGCTGCGGTCGAGCCCCACCGCGCTCAGCGCCGAGTCCACCGCCGCCGATGCTGCGCGCCGCCGCCGCTCGAGCGAATCGCGCCGCGCCACATCGCGCACGAACTGGATCGCCTTGAGGTGCTCGGCGTAGGTGTTCCGGAACTCGTGGTGCCCATCGGGATGGGCCACGAAGTAGCGGAAGGTCACGTCGGCAGGGTAGAGCGCGGCGTGCAGGCTGGCCTCGCCGGGCGACGCGATCGGGCCAGGGGGCAGTCCCTTCCGACGGTAGGTGTTGTAGGGCGACACCACGTTGAGGTCGCGGTACAGCACGCGCCCCGGACGCCGGCGCCCGAGCGCGTACTGGATGGTCGGGTCGGCCTGCAACATCTGCCCGATGCGGAGCCGGTTGTGGTACACCGCCGAGACCACCGGACGTTCGTGGCCCTTGCGCACCTCTTTCTCGACGATGGACGCCAGCGTCACGACCTGGTGCCGCGAGAGCTTGAGCTGCTGGGCGCGGGCCGTCCACTCGGGCTTCCACACCCGCTCGAAGCGCTGGATCATCAACTCCACGGCCTGCCGTGCCGTGGCGCCTTCGGGAAGCAGGTAGGTGTCAGGGAAGATGTAGCCTTCGAGGTCGCGCACCGTGCGCGGCAGTCCGAGGCGTCGGAGGAAGACGGTGTCGCGCACGGCCGCGGCCACCGAGTCCTCCGGAATGGTGAGCGCGGTGGCGACGGCCGGGATGACGTCCCAGAGGGCGTGCCCCTCGAGGATCCGCACCGGGTGCACGATGCCGTGCCCCTGTTCGAGCGCCGTGAGGATGTCGTTCCAGCTCGAACCCACGGGGAGCAAGTACCGTCCGTAGCGGATGCGGCGATCGCGGCCGAAGGCGCGGGCGTAGTAGCGGAAGATCCGAGGCGAACGCACCAGCCCGTGCGCCGCGAGCGAGTCGGCCGCCTCACGGAAGTTCGCGCCCTTCCGGATGTTCACCGCGACCTGCTCGCGCTCCGACGTCCCGCAGGCGGCGAGAGCGCCGAGCGCGACCGCCAGGGCGAGCGCGACGGGGCCGCGGCAAGCCTTACGCATCGGGCACCTCACGCAGTTCCATCGTGCGCAGGGCATGCTGGAGCAGGACCGTCGCCGCGAGTGCGTCCACATCTCCCTTCCGGCCGCGGGTGCTGCCCTCCATGTCCTGCACGGCCCGCAACGCCGCCGCCGTGGTGAAGCGTTCATCCACCAGCTCGGTGGGCAGGCCGGTGCGCGTAGCGAGCTCGTGGGCCAGTCGCCGCGCCTCCTCGGCGCGCGGTGAGTCCTCTCCCCGGTGGTCCAGCGGCAATCCCACCACGAAGCCCTCGGCCTCGAGCTCGGTGGCGCGCGCCAGCATCGCCGTGAGCGGCGGGCGCTTGCCGGGACGGCGGTCAATGTGGCCGGCCGGGGACGCGATCATCCCCGTCGGATCGCACACGGCCAGGCCGATGCGGCGATCCCCGAGGTCAATCGCGAGCCAGCGTCGCCGCCACGATGTCGTCATCCGCCCTCCGCCATGCGCTGGAAGAACTCCTCGTTGCTCTGCGTCTCCGCCAGCTTCCGCAGGAGAAAGAGCGTCGCGTCTTCCGGGGCCATGTCGCCGAGGAAATGGCGCAGGAGGAAGATGCGGTTCCGCTCCTTCTCCGTGAGCAGGAGCTCCTCCTTGCGCGTCCCCGACTTGTTGATCTCGATGGCGGGGTAGATGCGGCGGTTGGCGATGTCGCGGTCGAGGACGATTTCCTGGTTGCCCGTCCCCTTGAACTCCTCGAAGATCACCTCGTCCATCCGCGAGCCGGTGCTGACCAGCGCGGTGGCGACGATGGTGAGCGAGCCGCCGTTGTCGATGCGCCGCGCCGCGCCGAAGAAGCGCTTGGGGCGCTCCATGGCCTTGGCATCGATGCCGCCCGACATGATCCGCCCCGACTGCGGCATGATCGTGTTGTGGGCCCGGGCGAGGCGCGTGATGGAGTCGAGCAGGATCACCACGTCGCGCCCGCCCTCCACCAACCGCTTGGCCTTCTCGATCACCATCTCGGCCACCTGCACGTGGCGCTTGGCCGGCTCGTCGAAGGTGGAGGCCACCACCTCGGCCTGTGGCACCGTGGCGATGAAGTCGGTGACTTCCTCGGGGCGCTCATCAATGAGCAGCACGAAGAGATGAATCTCCGGATGGTTCTCGGCGATGGCGTTGGCCATGCGTTGGAGGAGCAGCGTCTTGCCGGCGCGCGGCGGGGCGACGATCAAGCCGCGTTGGCCCTTGCCCAGCGGGGCGATGAGGTCGGCCACCCGCATGGCCAACCCGCCGCTCTTCGACTCCAGCCGGATCCGTTGGTCGGGATAGCGTGGCTTGAGGGCATCGAAGTTCACGCGACCGGCGATGGCTTCCGGCGGGCCACCGTTCACGGAATCCACCTGCAGCAGCGCCAGGTACTTCTCCCAATGCTTCGGCGGCCGCACCTCGCCGCGCACGGTATCCCCGGTCTTCAACCCGAAACGCCGCACTTGCGTGGACGACACGTACACGTCGTCGGGCGTGGCGAGGTAGCTGTGCTGGGCGCTGCGCAGGAAGCCGTGCCCCTCGGCCACCAACTCCAGCGTCCCCTCCGCGACCAGCGTCTCCCCACGCGCGAGCAGGGCGCGTTCCACCTTGAGGATCAACGGCTGCGGCAGCAACTCGTCGGCATCGGGTACTTGGAGTTCGGCACCCAGTGCACGGAGCTCGGCCACAGGCAGGCGGCGGAGGGACGCAGTTTCCACGCGGTCGGAGTTTTTGGGGAGGGGATGTCGCGGGTCGTCGCCGGGCCCGCGCACGTGGGGCGGGGAGGGGAGGGGCGTGACCGGGTGATTCGGGGAGAGGATGCGCGAGGCGGGATTCGAACCCACGACCTCTGCCTCCGGAGGGCAGCGCTCTATCCAGCTGAGCTACTCGCGCGAAGCATCAAAGCTATCGCGCCCACCCCGCACGGGGTAGGTCGGGCGACGATTTTCCCACCCGTGGCCGGGGATGCGGACCTCGTGCCGGCGCGGTATAGTTGCCGTACGCCAACGGCTCCCCACGGCCGCGCGTTACCCCTGCGATGCCCCGCCTTCTCTTGAGGAATGCTTGATGTCGTCTACTTTCGCGCCGATCGACCCGGCCACCATCGCGTCCCTGAATGCCGGCGGCGAGCGCGCCCTCGAACAAATATTCCGCGAACACTACCCCTGGCTGCTCGAGAAGGCCCTCGAGCGCCTCAAGGGAGAGAATGCCGCCGCCCCGCGCCTCATCATCGCCACGGTCCGTGAGTTCTGGGAAGAGCGCGATGGGTTCCACACCTCGGCTGAGATCGAGGCCTTCTTCAGCGAGGAACTCCGGCACCGAGCCCGCGCCATTCGCGCCCGCATGACGGCCGTGCACCGCTTCGAGAAGGCCGAGGGCGTGCACGTGCCGCCGCCGTCGTCGCCGCCGTCGGTGGATGCGCTGTGGGCCGAGATCTCCACCGCGCTGCACCAGCCGGTGGTGGACGCGGCCACCGCGGCCAAGCGTCGCCGGGAGCACCGCTCGCACGAAGTCGCCGAGCACATCAACACTGTCACCCAGCGGACGTCGTGGAAGACGCCGGCGATCATCGTCATCGTCGCCGCGGTCGTGGCGCTCGGTGGCGCCTGGTGGTTCAGCCAGTTGAGCCGCGCCGAGGTCGTGAACCAGCTCCTCGGTTCGGCCGAGGCGCAGACCATCGTGACGCGCGCCGGACAGATCGGCAGCGCCACGCTCGCCGACAACTCCGTGGCCCGCTTGGCCCCGGAGTCGCGTTTGGTCGTCATCCCGCGCTTCGGCAGCGACTATCGCACGCTCAGCGTGGCCGGTTCCGCGGCGTTCCACGTGGCCGCCGGAAACAGCAATGCCTTCGAGGCGCGGTTGGGCGACATCACCGTGCGCTCCAACGGCGGCGCGTTCAGCGTGCGCGATTTCGCCGATGAATCGCATCGCCTGGTCCGCGCCGACTCGGGGTCGCTCGAAGTCATCCTCCCCAACGGGTCGCGCACCCTCGCCGCCGGCGAGGCCATTCAGGTGGATCGGGCCGGACAGGCGGCGACGCCGTCTGACGCCGCGGCCACGCAGGGCTTCTCG
Source organism: Gemmatimonadaceae bacterium (assembly GCA_024710705.1). GTDB lineage: Bacteria > Gemmatimonadota > Gemmatimonadetes > Gemmatimonadales > Gemmatimonadaceae > Pseudogemmatithrix. The sequence goes on from JANJUF010000104.1 coordinate 122,946, forward strand.
TGGACCAACGGGCTCTTCGTGCTCCGCGACGTGACGGTGCCCGACGCCGCGCAGGCCCTGTGGCGCTGGTACGGCATGGACGTCGCCGTGACCGACTCCACCGCCGCCGGGCGCACCCTCTCGCTTTCCGTACCGCTGGAGTCGTCGCAGGGCGCGATCTCGGCCATCGAGACGGCTGGCCAGGTGCGCTTCGTGTACGTGGACGGCAAGATGACCTTCCAACCGGCGCGTCGCCGCTGAGTCGCGCGTCGGCGGTCCTCATCGGGCTGGTCTTCGCGGTCCCTGCGTCGCTCGCGGCGCAGGGACCGCCTGACATTTCGATCAGCGCGTTCTACAGCGTTCCCTCCTTGATCGGCACCGAGCCCCGTGCGGCCGCCTGGAGCGCCGACAGCCGGCGCGTGGCGTTCCTCTGGAACGACGAGGGGCTGAACTTCCTGGACGTCTGGATGACCGACGTCGCGACCGCGCGACCCGTCCGACTGACGCGCTTGCCGCGCGCGGCCGTGTCGAACGACCTCGGCACGGATACGCTTGCCCAGCGCGCCGCCATTGCCGCCGAGCTGGATCGCGGTGCCGGCAGTCCGTTCTGGCATCCCGACGGCGAGCGCGTGCTGTACTCCTTCCGCGGCACGCTGTGGAGCGTGCGTCCCGGTGGCGAGCCGACGCCGTTCACCGGCATCCCGGGGCCAAAGCTGCGTCCCACGTTCTCGCCGGACGGCCGCGCCTTCGCTTGGCTCGCGCGCGGCGATCTCTGGTGGGCGCCGCTCGAGGGCGATTCCCTCGGAGCCGCACAACGCGTCACCACCCTCGCCACTGGGGCAAAAGCGGTTGAGAGCTTCGCCTGGGCGCCCGACGGCTCGGCCTTCGCCGTCGTCGAGACCGACCGCAGCGCGATTCCCACTCGCGGTATTCCCGACTACCTCGGCGACGAGACCGTGCTGCGCGAGGTGCGACGCAACTACCCGGGCGAGCCGTCTGAGTCGCGCCGCCTGGGCATCGTGCCAGCAGCGGGAGGCGAGGTGCGCTGGGTGGATCTCGGCCCCGAGCCGATGGATCTCATCTTCTCGTACTCGTGGTCCCCGCGCGGCGGACAGCTCGTAGTGGACAAGAGCGACCTCTTCGTGAAGGACCGCCGCATCCTCCTCGTGGATGCCGCCTCCGCGGCCACGCGAGTGCTGGTGCAGGAGCGCGATTCGATGAACGTGAGCGCCGAGTGGCGCACAGCGTGGGCCGCTGACGGCCGCGGCGTGTTCTTCACGTCTGACCGTGCCACCGATTACCACATCTGGTACGCACCCGTGGACGGACGCGCGCCGCGCCCCATCACCAGCGGCGACTGGGCCGTGTTCGGCTACACGCTCACGCCGGACGGACTCGTGGCGGTCACGAATGCGGGTCGCCCCGAGGAGCGGCAGCTCCTGCGCGTGCCGCTCGCCGGCGGCGCCGCCACGCGCGTGTCTGTGCGCCCCGGAACCCACACCCCATCTGTGTCGCCGGACGGCCGATGGGCCGCGGTGGTCTTCTCCAGTGACACCGTGCCGCCCGATCTCTATCTCACCGACCTCTCGGCGCGCCGTCCGAGCCTCGCCAGCGAACGTCGCGTGACGACGTCGCCCCGCGCCGAGTTCGTGCGCCATAGCTGGGTCGCGCCGCGGTACGTCACCTTCCCCAGTCGCGCCGATGGTGCCACGCTGCACGGGCGCTTGCTGCTGCCGCCGGGCTACGAGCCTGGTCGTCGGTACCCGGTGATCATCGGCTCCGCCTACAGCAACACCGTGCGCAACCAGTGGGGCGGGCGCAACGCGCACCCGCTCTGGGGACTCGACCGCGTCCTGCTCGAACGCGGCTACGTCATCCTGGCGGTGGATGTCGCCGGCAGCTCGGGGCACGGCACCGCCTTCCGGCGCCGCATCCGGCTCGACTACGGCGGCATTGATGTGGAGGACCTGCACTCGGGCGTCGAATGGCTCGTTGCCCAGGGCATCGCCGACTCCGCGCGCGTGGGCATCTGGGGCAGCAGCTACGGTGGCCTGCTCACCACGATGTCGTTGTTCACCAAGCCCGGCGTGTACAAGGCCGGCATCGCCGGCGCCCCCGCCACCAACGTGTTCCACGCCCTCACCGGCGAGCAGCGCGTGATGATGCGTCCGCAGGAGCAGCGCGAGGCCTACATCAGCGCCAGTTCGCACACCAAGGCGGCGGGGATGCAGGACCATCTCCTCCTCATCCACGGCATGCGCGACGCGGTCGTGCTGTACAAAGACTCCGTGTGGCTCACGCAGTACCTGATGCAGCTCGGCAAGGATGTCGAGTTGCTGACCCTGCCCGATGCCGGACACGGGTGGGACCTCGAGGCCAACTACCAGACGCGCTATGCGTTCGAGAAGATGCTCGAGTATTTCGATCGCCACCTGAGGGGAGATCGCTGATGCGTCGGGTCGTGCTTGTTGGGCTCTGCCTCCTGTTCTCTGCGAACGGCCTCCCAGCCCAGTCCGACGCCACGCGCGATTCGCTGGTCCAGCTGTTTGAAGACCTGCGCCGGCTCCGTCAGCCGACAGTCAATGACGGCGTGCCTGACTACTCGCCAGCCGCCGAGCAGCGCTGGCGCGAGGGCCTCGCGGCGCTCCGCTCAAGGCACGCCGCGTTCCGCACCCGCGACTGGTCCGTGCCCGACCAGGTAGATCACATCCTTGTCGGCACCCAGCTCCACGCCCTCGACTTCGATCTCCGGGTGGTCCGGGCCTGGGAGCGCGATCCGAGCACTTGGGTGGGTCTGGTCGCGCGCGTCCCGTACGCGAGCACGCCCGTGCCCGCTGCGCAGCGCGAGCGGCTCGTGCAGCAGCTGCGGGCCGTGCCGCGCATCCTCACCGAGGCGCGCGCGCGACTCACGCGTCCCTCGGCCGAACTCAGTGGCATCGCGATCTTCGCGCTCAGCAAGTCCGACGGCGTGAACCAGGGCGAGCCGCGTCGCGATCCGCCACCCGAAGGCGTGATTGGTTGGTACGAAGAATTCCTCGCCCGGGCGCGCGTCGCCGACCGCGCCCTCGTGCCCGACATCGAGCGGGCCCTGGCGGCGGTGCGCGGGTTCCGCGAGTGGCTCGCCGCCGAGCAGCCGCGCATGACTGCGCCCGCGCACATCGGGCTCGAGGACTATGCCTGGTACGTGCGTCACGTGCGGCTCATCCCGCTCACCGCCGCCGAGATCGGGGCCCTGGGCGATCGCGAGCTCGAGCGCGCACGCACGCTCCTGGCCATCGAACGGCACCGCAATCGCGATCTGCCTGAACTGCTGCCGGCCACCACGGCCGAGGAGCACGAACGCCGCACCCGCGAGGCCGAGGCCCACATCCGCGAGTTCACCACGCGGAACCGCATCCTCACCATCCCCCGCGACATCCCGGCCCAGTACGAGACCGACGCCTTCTTCATCGATCGCGCGGCCTGGGGCGGGCACCGGCACTTCTGGGACGAGATCACCTACCGCGACCCGCTCAATAACCACATCCACGCGTCCATCCCCGGGCACCGCTTCGACGGTGCCATCCAGCGGCGGAATCCACGCCCCATCCGCCGCGCCTTCAGCGACGGCACGCGCGCCGAGGGCTGGTCGTTCTACATCGAGGAGATGTACCTGCAGGCCGGACTGCTCGACGATCGTCCGCGCACGCGGGAGCTGTTCTACATCGCCCAGCTCAAGCGGGCGGCGCGCATCCCCGCCGAGCTCGCCATGCAGACGGGGCGCTGGTCGCTGCAGCAGGCCATCGACTACCTCGTGGCCGAAGTGCCGCTGATGGAGGAGAATCTCGCGCGGTACGACCTCGCGATCTACCTGCGCCGTCCGGCCTACGGCATGAACTACACCGTGGGCAAGGCGCAGATGGAGAAGCTGCTGGCCGATCGCTCGCGGCAGCTGGGTGAGAGGTTCGAACTCGGCCGCTTCCACGACGAATTCTTGGCGATGGGCAGCGTCCCGATCGCGCTGATCCGCTGGGAAATGACCGGGCTGGATGATGAGGTGCGCGCGCTGGGGTTGCGATAACGCGAAACCCCGCTGGCCTAGAAGGCCAGCGGGGCTTCGTCGTCACAAACACAGTCGGGGCGAGAGGATTCGAACCTCCGACCTCCTGCTCCCGAAGCAGGCGCTCTACCGGGCTAAGCTACGCCCCGAGTCTACGGTAAAGTCTTTCGGTACCGCACCACCTTCCGTCTTCCATCTTCCGTCTTGTGCTCCCAGTGCGCCCGAAGGGACTCGAACCCCTAACCTTCTGATCCGTAGTCAGATGCTCTATCCAATTGAGCTACGAGCGCGCATCCCTTCGCACCATCCGGCACCAGCCCGGAATCCGGCTCCGAGGGAATCCGAAAGATAGTCGGCCCCGAAAGAGGCGTCAACGCAACCGGAGCCGGAGAATGATGCGAAGCGGGGCGCCGATCACTCGGCGCCCCGCTTCGCATGCACCCAAACCGACCCGATCAGGGAATCGGTGCGTACTTCCAGGCCACGATGCCCGGCTTGGTGGCCGTCGCCGAGAACTCACCGACGCCGTTCGGCGCAATCTCCGCCGTGGTCGCCGTTACGGTCTCCACCACCGCGCCCTGGGCATCCAGGAACGAGATCTCGAGGGTGAAGGCCTTGGCCGCCCGTCCGCGATTCTCGATCGAGCCGTCAATCTTGGCCCCCTCGGCGCGACGCTCGAACGCCAGCACCTGCACCCGCTGCGGCATGCGGGACTCCTGCGTACCCAGCTGGTCGGCCTGGCGGGTGAGCGCCGCCTTCTGTTGGGCGTTGCTTTCGGCCTGCGCCGTCTGACGCGCCGCGATGGACGCCATCATGTAGTTGTCCGGGTTCGACGGATCGAGCTCGATCAGCTTTTGCGTCAGCGGCAACGCCTCGGCAGGCTTGTTCGCCTCGAGCAGGAGGTAGGACAGGAAGTAGTTCGCGTCGCGGATGTTCGGGTTCTTGGCCAGCGCCGCGCGATAGAGCGCCATCGCGTCCTCGGTGCGCGACTTCATCCGGGCCGTCTCGCCGCCGAGCAGGAGCGAGATGTCGGGGAAGGAGTCGGGCGTGGAGAGCAGCGGCGTCAGCACGTCATTGATCAGCGTATCGTTCGACGTCAGCATGCCGATGTCGAGCACCTGCGAGAGGAAAGCCGGTCCGTCCTGCGCCATCGGGGTGGCGAGGCCGAGTTCGAGGAAGATCCGCGCTGCGCGCGTCAACTCGCGGTTGCGCTCGGCGGCGTCGGGCAGGCCCGCGGCGTACCCCTGCAGCACGCTGGCGTACTGCGTGCGCATCTGGCGCGTCGTCTCGTCGAGCGAGGTGTCCTGCGCGGCGAGTTCGATGGCCTTGTCGAGGTGGCCAAGCATGCCAGGCAGGTCATCGCGGCCGGCCGCGATCTGGGCCAGCGCGTTGTACAGGAACGGGGAGCGGCGATCGAGGATCTGCGCCTGGCCCGCGAAGTACTCGGCCGAATCCAGCTGGCCGGCGCTGATGTGGCGGTAGGCGGCGGTGATGCGCTGGTTCCACGGGCCCGACTGGCGCCAGCGGTCGATATCAGCCATGCAGTCCGGCAACGCCGTCTCGACGGCGGTGAAGAGCGAGTCCACGGTGGTGATGAGCTCGATGCGGGTCTCGCGATCGCGCCCCATGCCGAGGTCGGCCGGGGTCATCACCGCCGGCGTGTCCTCGCGGTGCATCCAGAGGATGAAGAGCTGGGCGCGGACCATAGAGTAGCCGATTGGGTTGCCCCCGAACCGGCGGGCATCGCCGAGGATGCGGCCGGCGTCGCGGAGCGCCTTGAGCCCTTCCTCGGTGGCGGGGTCCTCGGCGGCCTTGTTGATCAGGATGGAGGCCTGCCCGAGCTGTGCCGGCGTGAAGAGGTCCACCGGGCACTCGGCCTGGGCCGAGAGGGCACGCGGGGCGGCGGTGGCGAGGGCCGCCGCGACAACGAGTGCAGGAAGACGGAAGTTGGTGAGCATCGGACTCTGGATTGGGGGGTCGGGGGCCCGGTCGGACCGCGCGGCCGCTGTTGGGGGAGACAAAACGCCCCACGAGTGCTACCCCGTGAGGCGATGGGCGGTACAAGACTCGAACTTGTGACCTCCACGATGTCAACGTGGCGCTCTAACCAACTGAGCTAACCGCCCTGCACTACCCGTCGCGCCTTCTGAACGTTCCCGACGCGTCAAGCGTTGACCATCAGCCGCCGATACTGGTGGCGGAGCTGCCATCGCTGGCAGCAGAGCGGGAAACGGGACTCGAACCCGCGACCCCAACCTTGGCAAGGTTGTGCTCTACCAACTGAGCTATTCCCGCATGTCCCCGGAGGCGAATCGTGCCCACCTCGAGGTGTTCCTACGATCCACGCCGCCCGGTGCTACACCCCCGGGTGGGGAGTGGAGGCGAGGGGAATCGAACCCCTGACCTCTTGAATGCCATTCAAGCGCTCTCCCAACTGAGCTACGCCCCCGAAGCCGCAACGCCCGAGCCTCCGGGCGTGTCTAACAGGAACCGAGGAAGCTATCCGAGAGTATATGAAGGGTCAAGGTGTGAAACTGGCGTTCCGACAGGAAACGCTTATCTTGGGGTTCGCTCTACCCATTCGAATTTCGCCGGGCTGCTCCTCGGGCCCAGGATTGCATAGCCATGGCAACTGAAGTCAAGAAGCGGAAGCGTCGCACGGCGCCGGCTGGGATTGCGCCCAGCGAGCCCGAGCGCGACATCCTCGACCAGTACCTCTACGAGGTCTCCACGTATCCCCTCCTGAAGGGGACCGAGGAGATTGACGTCGCCCGGAAGATCCGCGCCGGCGATCAGGACGCCCTCCAGGAGCTCGTGAAGCGCAACCTGCGCTTCGTCATCTCCGTGGCCAAGAAGTACCAGAATCGCGGCCTGCCCCTCATCGACCTCATCGGTGAAGGCAACGTGGGCCTGCTCACGGCCGCCCGGAAGTTCGATCCGGACCAGGGCGTGAAGTTCATCTCCTACGCCGTGTGGTGGATCCGCCAGGCCATCCTGAGCTCGCTGGCGCGCCAGGGCCGCACGGTGCGCGTGCCGCTCAACCGCACCGCCGACCTCTCGCGCATCATCAAGGCCTCGGAGATCCTCCGGCAGAAGCTCCGTCGTGAGCCCACCCCGGAAGAGCTCTCGCAGGTCACCGGACTTTCGGTGGATGTCGTGCAGTCGCTCGCCGCGCTCAACACCGGCGATGTCCGCCTCGACGCCCCCATGGATCCGGACGGCGATCGCTCGCTCATCGAGCGCTTCGTCGCCGACGAGATGCCCGACACCGAGGAAGAGGCGATGAACCGCTTCCTCAATGACGAGATCGAGCAGGCCCTGAACACCCTCCCGCCGCGCGATGCGAAGGTCCTGCGCCTGTACTTTGGGCTCGAGGGTGGCCGCGAACACACGCTCGAGGAAATCGGCTCCATGCTCGGCGTGACGCGTGAGCGAGTACGGCAATTGAGGGATCGCGCGCTCAAGCGGTTGAGAGAAGGAGATGTTGGGCGTGCGCTTGGTTCCTTCGCGGCGTAAACGGAAGACGGAAGACGGAAGAGGGGGTGGCCAAACCTGGCTGCCCCCTCTGTTCTTTTGTGACCTCTTCCAATGCGGACCGACCCGCGCCGCGCCATATTCCGGCAGCCTTCCGTCTTCCGTCTTCCGTCTCCCATCCAGATGATTGTCTTCGACAACATCCACAAAGCGTTTGGCGACAACGAAGTCCTTCGCGGTTTCTCCCTTGAGGTGAAGGAGGGGGAGACGGTGGTCATCATCGGCTACTCGGGGACGGGGAAGTCGGTTGCGATCAAGCACATCGTCGGGCTGCTGGAGCCCGACCAGGGGCGCGTGTTCGTGGACGGCCAGGACGTGAACACGCTCACGCGCCCCGAGCTCTACAAGCTCCGCTCGAAGATCGGTTACGTATTCCAGTTCGCGGCGCTCTTCGACTCGCTCACCATCGCGGACAACGTCGCGATGGGGCTGCGCAAGCAGGGCCTGCTGAGCGAGCCGGAGATCCTCGAGCGGGTGCGTGAGGCGCTCGACTTGGTGGACCTCGAGCCCGACGTGGGCAGCAAACTGCCCTCCGAGCTCTCGGGTGGCATGCGCAAGCGCGTGGGCATCGCCCGCTCCATCGCCCTGCGCCCCAAGTATCTCCTCTACGACGAACCGACCACGGGGCTGGACCCCGTCACCAGCGCCATCATCGACGCCCTGATGGTCCGCATGCAGAAGCAGCTCGGCGTCACCGGCATCGTCATCACGCACGACATGCGCAGCGCCTACACCGTGGGCACGCGCATCGCGATGCTGTACGAAGGGACGGTGCGGCAGGTGGGTTCGGTGGACGAGATCAAGCAGACCGACGACCCCATCGTGAAGCAGTTCATCGAGGGGCGCGCCGAGCTCGAACCCGCAGGCTTCGGGAAGTGAGCCGGAGCAAGAAGCCCCGCGAGGAGGTCTCGGCCGGCGGCATCGTCTTCCGGCGCGACGGGGAGCGGACGTTCTTCCTGCTCATCCGCGATCCGTACCGCAACTGGGGTTTCCCAAAGGGCCATCTCGAGGATGGGGAGGAGCCCGCCGCCGCCGCCCTTCGCGAGGTCTCCGAGGAGACGGGACTCGACGGCCTCGAGCTTCGCGCGCCGATTGAGACCATCGACTGGACCTTCCGCTTCCGCGGCCGGAAGATCCACAAGGTCTGCCACTTCTTCCTCATGGAGACCTGCCAGCGGCGCGCGACGCCGCAGGAGGAGGAGGGCATCACGGCCTGCCGCTGGGCCTCGTACGAGCAGGCCACGAAGATGATTTCTTACGAGAACGCCCGGGCCGTGCTCGCCCAGGCGCACGCGCTCCTGACCCAGCGGGCCGCCGGCGCGGCCGCCGCGAGCTGACGGTGCCCGAACAGCGCCTCGGCCCCCTCGCGGCCCCCAGCATCGTGGCCTGCGGTGCGCGCGAGCGCACGCGCGAGGCGCTGCGTCGTGCGCTGCCGCGCCGTCGCGCCAAGCTCACGCTGGCGCGCAATCGCGAGGAGCTGCTGGCGTTGCTGCGCACTTCGCTGGTGGACGCCGTGGTGGTGGACCTCGGCCAGCCTGGCGACGATTCCTAGGCCAGCGCCGCTCTCGCGCGCGAGTTCCCCAGCATCCCCTTCTTTTCGTACGCGGCCCTGCGGCCGGCCGAGCTGCCGGCGTTCTCCAAGGCCTGCCAGTTGGAGTTCGCAGATTGTCTCGTCGAGGGCGTGGAGGACGATATGCTCCGCGAGCTGCTCGTGCCGGCGACGTTCACGGTGCGGTTCGCCACGGCGCTGCACGGCGCCGAGGGGCGCGTTGGGCTGACCTCGAACGTGCAGTACGAGGCGTGGAAGTTCGTGGTCGCCCAAGGCGGGCGCACCGTGCGGACTGAGGCGATTGCGGCGGCGCTGGGGCTCACGCGCGAGCACCTGAGCCGCCGGTTTGCGGCGGACGGGGCACCGAACCTCAAGCGCGTGATCGACCTCGTGCGATTGCTGGCCGCAGCCGAGCTCGCCAAGAACCCAGGCTACGACCTTCCGGACATCTCCCGGGTGCTCGGCTTCGCCTCGGCCTCGCACCTGAGCGCCAGCTGCCAGCGGCTGGTGGGGGTGAAGAGCTCGTCGTTGGCTCGCCTGCGTCCGACCGATCTCATGGACCGATTCGTGAAGCAGGGACGGGGCCGCTCGCGCGGCTGAGGCCTGCTTGACCACGAAGGCACGAAGAGTTCCGGTGCTTGGAGAGCTCCGTTTGCCGGCGCGGCACTCGCGTGGCGAGACGGACTCTTTTTGGGGGGCTCGCGGAGCCGGGAATGGCGCGCCTCCAGAGAATTCCAGCCTGGAACTCAGCGCAGAGATCCGCCCCACAAGCGGACCCCTTCGTGTCTTATACGTCGAAGCGGATGTATGTTCGACGGCAGTCGAGGCGTGAGCCCGCTTCGTGGTGATTGGCAGTCAGAGGCAGTTCTCCGTGCCTCCGCGCCTCCGTGGCAAGGCGGGAAGACCCGGCGAAGAACCGAAGCCAGAGTGCCCCGCGAACCCTGGGTGACGTATTGCAGAAACCGAGGGATTGTGATTATTTTCACAAGCTATCCCCGAACCGCGCTCCGACCCCACATTTGTGGGCTCCGCTGAGCGCTCAAGCACACGCTCCTTCCACGCTCTTTCTAACAGACCGATATGGCTTCCCAGACGGCGCTGCGCCCGGGCGAGATCAAGGACATCCTCCTTCGTGAGATCGAGGCCGCTGACCTCAACACTCTCGACGTTGAGGAAGTCGGTTCCGTCCTCGAAGTGAAGGACGGCATCGCCCGCATCTACGGCCTGCAGAAGGCGATGGCCGGCGAGATGCTCGAGATCAAGTCCTCCGAGACCGGTGAGAACATCACCGCCCTCGCCCTCAACCTCGAAGAGGACAACATCGGCGCCGTCGTGCTCGGCGACTACCTCAAGCTCAAGGAGGGCGACGAAGTCCGCCGCACCGCCCGCGTGCTCGAGGTCCCGGTCGGTCCGGCCATGATCGGTCGCGTCGTGGACGCCCTCGGCCGCCCCGTGGACGGGCAGGGTCCGATCGCCACGAAGATGTCGCGCAAGGTGGAGTCGGAAGCCCCCGGCATCATCGTCCGCCAGCCCGTCGGCGAGCCGATGCAGACCGGCATCAAGGCCATCGACGCCATGATCCCGATCGGCCGCGGCCAGCGCGAGCTCATCATCGGCGACCGTGGCACCGGCAAGACCGCCATCGCCATTGACACGATCATCAACCAGAAGGGCCAGGACGTCATCTGCGTCTACGTCGCGATCGGCCAGAAGGCCTCCACCGTGGCGAGCGTGGTGGAGAAGCTGAAGGAAGCCGGCGCGATGGAGTACACCATCGTCGTCGTCGCCTCGGCCTCCGACCCGGCCCCGATGCAGTACATCGCCCCCTACTCGGGCGTGGCGATGGCCGAGTACTTCATGTACCACGAGGGGAAGGCCACGCTCGCGGTGTATGACGACCTCACCAAGCAGGCCGCTGCGTATCGTCAGCTCTCGCTGGTGCTCCGCCGCCCGCCGGGCCGCGAAGCCTTCCCGGGCGACGTGTTCTATCTCCACTCCCGCCTGCTCGAGCGCGCCGCCAAGCTTTCGGCCGACCCGAAGATCATCGACAACAAGACGATCTTCGCCGCCGGTGGTTCGCTCACCGCGCTGCCGATCATCGAGACGCAGGCCGGCGACGTGTCGGCCTACATCCCGACGAACGTCATCTCCATCACCGACGGCCAGATCTTCCTCGAAGGCGACCTGTTCTTCGCCGGTGTGCGCCCCGCCATCAACGTGGGCATCTCGGTGTCGCGCGTGGGTGGCGCGGCCCAGATCAAGGCGATGAAGAGCGTGGCCGGCCGCATCCGCCTCGACCTCGCGCAGTACCGCGAGCTCGAAGCCTTCTCGGCCTTCGCCTCCGACCTCGACGCCGCCACCAAGCGCCAGCTCGACCGCGGCGCCCGCACGGTGGAAGTGCTCAAGCAGGGCCAGTACCGCCCGATGGCCGTCGAGCAGCAGGTCATGATCATCTACGCCGTGTCCAACGGCTACATCGACGACGTGCCGGTGGCCAAGGTGCGCGAGTGGGAGGCGGGCTTCCACGACTACATGAAGGCCCAGTTCCCGCAGATCGGCGACAAGATCAAGAAGGAGAAGGTGGTCTCCAAGGACACCGAGGCCGAGCTCAAGCGGGCGATCGAACAGTACAAGGCGAGCCGGGCCTAAGACGTGGCCAAGGGTCGCGAACTCAAGGGGCGCATCAAGTCCGTCGAGAACACGCGGAAGATCACGCGTACGATGGAGATGGTGGCCACATCGAAGATGAAGCGCGCGGTGGACCGCGTGGTGGCCGCGCGCCCCTACGCGCGCGCCCTCGCCGATGTCATCGCCTCGCTCTACAACCCAGAGCTGGCCGAGCGCTTCCCGCTCCTGCGCCAGCCGGCCAAGGAACAGCGCGCCGCGCTGGTCCTGCTGACGTCCAATCGTGGGCTGGCCGGTGCCTTCAACGCGAACCTCATCAAGGAGGCCCGCGCGACGTTGGCCCGCCTCGAGGCCGCGGGCACGCAGGTGGAGCTGCACGTCGTCGGCAAGAAGGGCATCGGCTACTTCAAGTACATCGGCCGCGCGATGGCCGAGCAGCGCATTGACATCACCGACCGCCCGACCGCTGCCGACGCCGCGTCCCTCGTGGACACGCTCATGCAGCGCTTCGTGGCCGGCGAGCTCGACGCCGTGTACGTGGTGGGCTCGCGCTTCAACTCGGTGCTCTCCACGCCGCCGACCACCGACCGCGTGCTGCCGGTTGCGCCCCCGACGGCCAAGGGCGCGCAGAAGGACTACCTGCTCTATCCCTCGGCTGAGGAGATCCTCACCGAGCTGCTGCCTTCGTACGTGCGCAATGCGGTGTACCGCGCGCTCGTCGAGACCGTCGCGGCCGAACAGGCCGCGCGCCGCACGGCGATGAAGAACGCCACCGACAACGCCGGCGACATGCTGAACCTCCTCCGTCGTACCTACAACCGCGCCCGCCAGGCGCAGATCACGCAGGAAATCGCCGAGATCGTCGGCGGTGCCTCTGCGCTCCAGGGCTGATTCTCCTATGACTACTGCCACCGCCCCCAAGGCCACCACCACCGGGAAGATCGTCCAGGTCATCGGACCGGTCATCGACGTCGAGTTCGAGAGCGAGCAGCTCCCCGAGCTCTACAACGCCATCGAAGTGAAGGCCACCACGGACGCCGGCCAGGCGATCCGCGTGGTCGCCGAGGTGCAGCAGCACATCGGCCGCAACCAGATCCGCGCGGTCGCGATGAGCTCCACCGACGGCATCACCCGCGGCATGGACGCCCGCGACACGGGTGCCGCCATCGCGGTGCCGGTGGGCGCCGCGGCGCTGGGCCGCATCCTGAACGTGCTCGGCGAGCCGGTGGACATGGGCGCCGAGATTCCCGCGAGCGTCGAGCGCTGGCCAATCCACCGCAAGCGCCCCGACTTCGTGAACCTCGAGCCCAAGACCGAGATCTTCGAGACGGGCATCAAGGTCATCGATCTCATCGCCCCCTTCGTGAAGGGCGGAAAGATCGGGCTCTTCGGCGGCGCCGGCGTGGGCAAGACGGTCGTCATCCAGGAGCTCATCAACAACGTCGCCAAGGCACACGGCGGCAAGTCGGTGTTCTGCGGCGTGGGCGAGCGCACGCGCGAAGGGAACGACCTCTACCTCGAGTTCAAGGAAGCGAACATCCTCGACAAGGTCGCGCTGATCTACGGCCAGATGAACGAGCCGCCGGGCGCGCGCCTCCGCGTGGGCCTCGCCGGCCTCACCGTCGCCGAGTACTTCCGCGACGTCGAGAAGTCGGACGTGCTCGTGTTCATCGACAACATCTTCCGCTTCACGCAGGCGGGCTCGGAAGTCTCGGCGCTGCTCGGCCGTATGCCCAGCGCCGTGGGCTACCAGCCGACGCTGGCCACGGAGATGGGCGAGCTCCAGGAGCGCATCACCTCGACGCGCGACGGGTCGATCACCTCGGTGCAGGCCATCTACGTGCCCGCCGACGACATCACGGACCCGGCGCCGGCGACGGCCTTCGCCCACCTCGACGCGACGGTGGTGCTCTCGCGCGCCATCACGGAGCTCGGCATCTACCCCGCGGTGGATCCGCTGGCTTCTGGCTCGCGCATCCTCGATCCGCAGTTCGTGGGCGAGCGCCATTACAACGTGGCCAGCTCGGTGCAGCGCATCCTGCAGCGCTACAAGGAGCTCCAGGACATCATCGCGATCCTCGGCATGGACGAACTGGCCGAAGACGACAAGAAGATCGTGGGACGCGCCCGCCGCATCCAGCGCTTCATGTCGCAGCCGTTCTCGGTGGCCGAGCAGTTCACCGGCCGTCCGGGCAAGTTCGTGAAGCTCGAGGAGACGATCAGCTCCTTCGAGCGCCTCGTGGCCGGCGAGTTCGACCATCTCCCCGAGCAGGCCTTCTTCATGGCCGGCGGCATCGACGACGTGGTCGAGAACGCCAAGGCGCTCGCGTAATGGCCGCGCTCAAGGTCTCGGTCATCTCGCCCGAGGCGACGCTGTTCGAGGGCGAGGCGCCGTCCGTGACGGCGCCGGCCTTCGACGGCGAAGTGGGAATCCTCCCCATGCACGCGCCGATGGTGACGACGCTCGGCAAGGGCGTGCTCGCCATCGGCGACGGCCAGCGGTTCGCGGTGGAGGGCGGGTTCCTCCAGGTGGTGGACGACGTGGTTCGCGTGGTGACGGAGAAAGCCTCAAAGCTTTGACGGCTTTGCCACAGAGGCACAGGGGCACTGAGGGCTTCGATTCATCGATCGTGAGTGCAGTTCCATTCAAGCTGACTTGAATGGTGAACCGCTCCCGATCCGAGTATCGGAGCCCTTCGTGTCCCTGTGCCTCTGTGGCCATGCAGTCGAGGGTGTGACGCCAAACACGAATCGTGCAGTCCCCGCTGCAGACGCGCCGACGGAACGAAACCCTGCACGCGGGTTATGCGTCTAAGCAGTGCGCGCCACGCGCGCCAAACTTCCCCCGACATCCCGCACCGGACCCATGCGAAAGCTCTCACTTGCCCTCGTCGCCATTCTTGTGTTGCCCGCCGCCCTCGCGGCGCAGGCCGGCACCTATCCCGCGATGCAGCCCACGCAGATCGCGGAGCGCGAATACAACTTCGCCCTCGCCGACTTCAATGGCGGTACCGGCCTGATCTTTCAGTGGCGTGAGGGGCTCGGCAGCCCGCGTCTCCAGTTCACAGGGGATTTCGGCATCGCCGACTTCAACGGCACCAACGACGCCGGGCTGATCATCGGCGGCGCGATGAACTACCAGATGCTGCGGGCCGGTGCCGACCTGCCCTTCGACATGGTGCTCGGCGGGGGACTCGGGCTCACGATCGCCGACGGCTTCAACCTGCTGCGCATCCCGGTTGGCGTCGCCATCGGCCATCGCTTCCCACTCGAGGGCGGCTTCGCTATCTCGCCGTTCGTCCACCCGCGCCTGTCCATTGACCGCATCTCGGTGGACGCGCCCGGCGGCAACATCAGCGATACCGAGACCAATCTCGACGTCGACATCGGCGGCAACTTCGAGTTCAACAGCCAGATGCAGTTGCGGCTGGCGGCCACGCTCGGCGATCGGGACGCCGTGGCGATCTCGTTTGCCTGGACGCCGCGGGGGTTGCGGCGATAGCGTCAAGACGGAAGACGGAAGACGGAAGATGGGAGGGGGGGCCAGCGCCACGCGCCGAGCCCCCCTTCCGTCTTCCGTCTTCCGTCTTCCGTCTCACGTCTGAATTAGGCTCTCCACCATTCTTGCCGATCGCTCCGCCGCGCCGAGTCCCTCGCGCACCATTGCCAGCGCAGCGCCCCCGGCGCGGCGGCGGGTGTCGTCCTCAGTGAGCAGGATGCGCAGCGCGCGCACCAGTTCCTTCACGTCGTGCACCGGCTCGCCGCCGCGGCACTCGGCGAGTAATCGCGCGTCGCGGCTGGCGTGGTAGCGCGGGCCGAAGACCACCGGGACCCCGAAGGCAGCGGGCTCGAGCACCGAGTGCAGTCCGGCCGCGTGGAACGCACCGCCGACGAAGGCGGCGTCGGCGAGGGCGTAGAGGTCGCCCAGTACGCCGACCCGGTCCACCAGTACCACGTCAGCCGTGTCGCGGGCGTCGCCGAGCACGGTGAGGGACAGACCGGCCTCGGCGGCCCATC
The DNA here is from genome assembly GCA_024710705.1 of Gemmatimonadaceae bacterium. Lineage (GTDB taxonomy): Bacteria > Gemmatimonadota > Gemmatimonadetes > Gemmatimonadales > Gemmatimonadaceae > Pseudogemmatithrix. The sequence goes on from JANJUF010000104.1 coordinate 138,689, forward strand.
GCCGGATCGGCGCCAGGTGCGCTTCGGTGGGCTCGTGCGGCGCGATGATGAGCCGGGCCTCGGGAATTGCGACGCGGAGGACGCGCCAGGCGGCGAGCAGCACCTGCTCGTCGGCCGGCCAGGTGGACCCGGCCACCACCGTGGGGCGGGTGGAGCGGAGGGGCGCGAGCAGCGGCGACGCGCGGTCCACCGCAGCGGCACGGGCGGCGACTTGATCGTAGCGCGTATCACCGGTGATGGTGATGCGATCGCGTGCGACGCCGACGCGTGCCAACCGCTCCGCGTCGGCGTCGCCCACCGCGCCGACGGCTTGCAGCGCGCCGAAGGCGTCGCGCGAGAGTGCCTGGGCCAGCATCCCGCGGCGCCCGGAGCCCTCGGACATCGTCGCCGAGATGAGGCCGAGCGCGACGCCGCGGGCGGCGGCACGTTCGGTGAGCGTGGGCCACACGTCAAGCTTCGCGAAGACCAGCGCCGTGGGCCGCAGGGCGTCGAGCAGCCGCTCGGCGTGTGATGCCCGGTCGAAAGGCAGGAAGCCGCGCACATCCACCGGCAGCGCGGAGGCGAATCGCTCGGCGCTCGGGGAGAAAAACGTGTAGCAGAATTGCCAGTCCGGATGGGCCTCGCGAAGCGCCTCAATCACGGGGCGCGCCTGGAGTCCTTCGCCCACCGAGGGCGCGTGCAACCAGAGGAGCTTGCGCGCCGGATCGCGGTGCGTTGCTCCCCAGGCGGTCAGGCGTGCGAGTGCGTCACGACGCGCGCGGAGCGTGCGCACCAGCTTGCCATCACCCGGCAATGGAACGCGCGCCGCGAGATCGGCGGCGAAGGCGAGCGTGGCGTACGGAAGGCGGAGCGCGCGATGCATCGGGCCCCGGTTGTGCGGCGGTTCAGCGCGCTCGCGCGGCGGCGACGAGCGCCGCGTCGATCGCCCGCGCGAAGGCCTCGTACGGCTGGGCCCCGATCAGCACCTGCGAGCCGACGAAGAAGCTCGGCGTGGATCCGATGCCGGCGCGCGACGCGCGGTCGTAGTCCGCCTGGATGAGCGGACGCTGCCGTCCGTCGTTCACACAGGCGCGCAACAGCGCGTGGTCCAGGGGCAACGTGCGCGTGAGCGAGTCGAAGAAGGCCACCGGATCGCGGTGCGACTTCCATGCCGCTTGCGTGGCAAAGATCGCGTCGGCCACCGGCCAGAACTTGTCCTGCTCGGCCGCACACATCGCCGCCTCGTGCGCCGGCCAGGCATTGCGGTGCGTCGAGATGGGAAGGTTGAGATACGCCATACGCACCTTCCCCGTACGCACGTAGTTCCGGATGATCTGCGGCGCCGTCTCGTCGTGCCAGCGCTTGCAGAACGGGCACTGGAAGTCGGAGATCACCACCAACCACACCGGCGCGGACTCCGCGCCCTGGATGCGGCCCAGATCCGCCCGTGCCAACAGCGCCGTGCGCGCGGAATCGCTGCGCGAGGCCGGGCCTTGGGCACCGAGCATCGGGGCCAGCAGGAGCAGGGCGGCAACGAGCAGGGTGCCGCGGAGGGAGATGACGGCGGTCATTCCGAAAGGTAAGGGAGCCCGGCAGTCCATGCGACGCCGAGTCGTCGCCACCACGCGGGACGTGGCCCGGAACGCTTCCATTCCGCGGGTGTAGCGCCGATTGTTCTCCCCATGCGTCGCGAGCGGATCTTCCTGGCAGTAGCGCTGCTGATTCCCCTGGCGCTGTTCGGCGCGATCGAACTGGGTGCGCGGATGTTCTGGCGCGAGGGCGCGTCCCCGCTCTTCGTGACGGCCCCTGTGGCGCAGGGCCGATACCTCGTCGCCAATCCGGCAATCGCCGCCCGGTGGTTCCCGCTTGAGGAGCGGCCGCCAGGTCCGTCGGCCGAGCTGATGCGCCGCGTGAAGCCGGCGCGAGGCTTCCGGGTGTTCGTGCTCGGCGAGTCGGCCGCGCAGGGCTTCCCGTATCCGCGCACCGGCGCCTTCTCGCGCGCCCTCGCGGCCATGCTGCGCGATGCGCTGCCCGGCGATACGGTGGAGGTGATCAACCTTGGCATCGCCGCCACCAACAGCTTCGCCATGCTGGACTTGGTGCGCGACATTCTGCACCACGAGCCGGACGCCATCGTGTACTACGGCGGCCACAACGAGTACTACGGGGCGATGGGCGCCGGCTCGTCGGTGCGCGTCCCCGGGTCGGATGGACTGGCGCGGCTCTACCTCACGCTCCATCGGCTGCGGTCGGTGCGTCTCGCCAGTCACCTGCTCGCGCAATTGCGGCGCCGCGGCGCGCCGACGCGCGATCCGGCTGAGGAGGCGAACTTCATGGGCGTCGTGGCGCGCGATCGGGCCATCGAGTACGACGGCCCGGTGTACGCGCAGGGCGTGAGGCAGTACGAGGCGAACCTCTCGCGCATCGTGCGCGGCTTCCGGCGCGCTGGGGTGCCCGTGTACCTCGCGAGCGTGGCGAGCAACGAGCGCGACCAGCGCCCCTTCGCCTCGCCTGTAAATGCCGCGGCCGACAGCGCCTTCACCCGTGCCGAAGCGCTGCTCCTCGCCGGCGACAGCGCGGCCGCTCGCGGGGCCTTTGCCCAGGCGCGGGACCTCGACGTGATTCGCTTCCGCGCACCGAGTGCCTTCGTGGAGGTCGCCCAGCGCGTGGCAGCCGCCGAGGGGGCCAGCTACGTCCCGGTGGCCGAGGCCTTCGCCGCAGCATCTCCCGGCGGCGCCCCCGGAGCGTCGCTTTTTTTGGAACATGTACACGTCAACGCCGACGGCTCCTGGCTCATCGCGCAGACCGTGATGGAGGCGATGGTGCGAACTCCTCCACCCGGGCGCCGGTTCGATAGTGCGCTTCTGGCGGCGCCCGAGGTATATCAACGGGGACGTGCGCTCAGTGCGTTGGATGAGCGGATCGTGGCGCACCGGCTGGCGGCGCTCACGGCGCGGTGGCCGTTCGTGCCGGCGGGGGAACAGCAGGACTACTTCGGGAGTTATCGACCAAGGGACCTGATGGACTCCTTGGCGTTCGCCGTGGCTGCAGGGAGCACCCCGTGGGAGGTCGCAAAGCTGGAGCAGGCTCGTCGGGAGGTCGCGGCTGGCCGGATCGATTCGGGCCTGTTGGAGTACCGCAGTTTGATGCTCGATTCCCCGCAGTTCGCGGTGCCGTGGCGGGAGGCGGGAGAGGCGTTGGTCCGCGCGGATCGCTCCGCCGAAGCCGATTCGTTGCTGGCCGAGGCATTTCGCCTTGAGCCGACGGTGGCGTTGGCGCGCTATCGCGCGGACTTGGCTGGGCGGGAGCGGCGCTGGCGCGATGCGGCGGGGGCGTGGCAGTATATCGTAGGGCGGGATCCCAACGATCCTGAAGGCTGGTACAGGTTGTCGCTCGCATCGGCGCTGGCGGGTGATAGCTTGGCGGCACGGGCCGCAGCGCAGCGGCTCGCTCGCATTGCGCCGAACCAACCCGCGTATCGCGAGTGGGTCCGGATGCTCCTCACGGCGCCGAGGTAGGAATACGATGAATCGCCGGTCCGTCTTCTATAGAAGCGTCCTGCTGCTCGCCGTGCTGGGTGCGGCACTGGGGGCCCAGGGTGCGCCGCCCGCGGCAGTGGGGACGGTGCAGGGGACCGTGCGCTCCGCATCCGGAGTCGTCATCGTCGGGGCCGAGGTGATGGTGGAGGGTTCGCTGTTCCGCGCGCAGACGGGGGAGGACGGACGCTTCTCGTTGGCGGGGCTGCCGGCGGGCACGGTGCGCGTCACCGCCCGGCGACTCGGATACCAGCCACAGCGTCGCGAGCTCGTCGTGCCTGCTGGTGCGACGGCCACCGTGGACTTCCGGCTCGCGACCACGCCCATCCAGATGGAAGCCATCTCGGTGACGGCCCGGCGGGAGCCCTCGGATTCCCGCCTCACCGGGTTCCGCATGCGCGCGGAGACGCAATCGGCGGGCACGATCTTTACGCGCGATCGCATCGAGCAGAGTCCCAATCGCAGCACCATGGACCTGCTGCGCACCGTGCCGGGCTTCCGGCTGATTCCGGCCGCGCGCGGGAGCGGGCAGTCGAGCACCATTCGGTTCCGGGCAAATCGCTGCCCACCGGTGGTCTTCATTGATGGCCATGCCGCCGGGGCCACGGAGTTCGACCTTGAGACGATTGATCTTCATATGGTGGAGGGGATCGAGGTGTACCCGACGAGCACCTCGCTACCGGCCGAGTTCTTCACGGCCACCAGGGGTGAGCAGTGCGGCGTGATTGCGATCTGGTCGCGCCCGGCGCAGCCGCGCCCGCCGCGTCCGCGCCCGCCGGCCGAGGCGGTGGCCGCCGAGGCCAGGCAAGCCGCTCGCAAGGCCGACGAGGTGGACCAGGTGGCGTACACGCTCGGCGGCAACCCCGAGGTGGTATATCCGGACTCGCTGTGGCGGACGTCTACGCCGGGCGAGGTGCTGCTGGAGTTCGTGGTGGATGCGCGTGGGCGTCTCGAGTGGTCCACGCTGTTGGTGGTGAACGAGACGCATCCGTACTTCACGCGGGCCGTGCTGGAGGCACTGATGTTGGCGCGCTGGGAGCCGGCGAAGGTTGGCACGCGTCGGGTAGCGCAACTGGTGGTGCTGCCGGTGCGCTTCGTGCGCTGAGGGGTTCCGCGCGGGCCGGGAGTGAGTCGGCGTTTGTTCGGGGAACGGCCCCCGATTCAGCCAAATTCCTGGTCGGACTTGCCTTGCGGAGTCCCCGGCTGCCAGTATGTTAACCACTTCCGTGACCTAGGGCGGGGGCAGCTGTGGCCTCCGCTTCACGATGTTGTGACGCAGGTCGCAGTGACGAGGTAAGCACAACAGAGTTTCCGTGCGCTCCCGCACTTTCGGTGGGCGCGTACAGTTGTCCCCCACCGGGCGATGGTCCGGTATCCCACCCCTCTTCACGAGGACAGACGATGGTGCGCGTTCCCTTCGGTACACGTCTCTTGCGCGCCGCACTCGGCGCAACCTTCCTGAGTGCAGCGACAGCAGGTGTCGCGCTGGCTCAGGGCGCCGTGATCAGCGGCACTGTCACCGCCGAGGGCCAGGGCAATGCCCTCCCGGCGAGTGTCACCATCCAGCAGCTTGGGCTTGCCGTACAGGCGAGCGAGCAGGGCCGCTACACCATCCAGGTGCCTGGCGCACAGGTGCTGAACCAGCAGGTGCGTATCGTCGCGCGGTACATCGGCTATGAGCCGCTGACCAAGACGATCACGATTTCCGCTGGCGCGCAGACGGTCGACTTCTCGCTGAAGTTCGACCCGTTCCGTCTCTCGGACGTCGTCGTGACGGGTACCTCCGACGGCCAGAGCCGCAACAAGATCCCGTTCTCGGTCGCGGTCGTGAACGAGGAGCAGCTGAAGGAAGTGCCGGCGTCGTCGCCGGTCGCCGCGTTGGCCGGTAAGGTTGCCGGCGCGCGCATCGCCATCGGCACGGGTAACCCCGGCGCCGCCCCGGCGATCCGCCTCCGTGGCTCGACGAACCTCGGCGTCGGCGGCTCCAGCCCGCTGATCATCGTCGACGGCGTCATCACCCGCTTCTCGATCGCCGACATCGACGCGCAGGACATCCAGTCGATCGAAGTGCTCAAGGGCGCGGCCGCCTCGGCCTTCTACGGCTCCGACGCTGCCAACGGCGTGCTCGCGATCACGACCAAGCGCGGCAACGACATCCGTGAGGGCACGGTCCGCATGTCGGTCCGGTCGGAAATCGGCAACACGGCGCTGAACCGCTGGGTGCCGCTCAACCGCTCGCACCAGTACCTGACGAATCCGGATGGTTCGATCACCACGAACGCCGCCGGCACGCGTCAGCTCGATCCCGACAACCTCATGGACAATCCGTATCCGTCCTCGGGTGACATGCGCTGGCGCAACCAGCTCAAGGAGTGGATCACGGGCGGCGAGTTCTACACGAACAACTTCCAGCTCGGCTTCCGCCGCGGCGGGACGAACCTGAACACCTCCTTCACCTCGGACCACAACGGCGGCATCCTGCCGTTCCGGTCGGGCCAGTTCCGTCAGTCGGCCCGCGTGAACGTGGACCAGCAGATCAACAGCAAGGCGGACTTCGGCGTCTCGGCGACCTACTCGCTGTCGAACAACGACCTCGATCCGGGTTCCTCGGCCGGTTGGTTCGCCCTGCTGCAGGCCCCGCCCGACGTGAACCTCAAGCGTCCGAACGGCGCGTCCGACCCGGTGGACTACTTCCCGGTGCTGCCGGCCTTCGCGTCGAATTCGCGCGGCAACCCGCTCTACGACCTCGCGAACGCCAGCTACAACCTGCGCCGTGAGCGTATCCTCGGTTCGGCAACCCTCCGGTACCGTCCGATGGAGTGGCTCCGCCTCGAGGGCTCGTACGGCACGGACCGTTCGAACCGCCGTTCGCAGAGCTACAACTTTGTCGGCTACTACAACGGTCAGGGCGTCCCGGGGAACGGGTCGCTGGCCATCAACTACGCTGGTGACGTGGCCGAGAATCTCCAGGCCAACGCGATCGCGACGAAGGTCTTCGGTGACCTGCTCTCGACGACCCGCGTCACGTACCTCGTGGAAAAGCAGACCACGGCGAGCCTCGGCGCGTCGGGCAACGTGCTGACCGTGCCCGGCGTGATTGACCTTGACGCCGTGCCACCCGACAACAACAGCATCGGGTCGGGCTCCACGCAGCGCAACACGATCAACTACTTCGTTTCGCAGGCGTTCGACTGGCGTGAGAAGTACATCCTCGACCTCCTCGTGCGTCGCGACGGTTCGTCGCTCTTCGGCGCCGACAATCGGTGGGCGAACTTCTACCGCGTGGCCGGTGCCTGGCGCTTCACGGAAGACTTCGCGCTTCCGGGCGTGCAGGAAGGCCGCATCCGGTTCGCGCGCGGGACCGCGGGTCTTCGCCCCGGCTTCGCCGACCAGTATGAGAATTATTCGCTGAGCGACGGTCAGGTCACCAAGAGCCAGCTCGGCAACCCGACGCTGACCCCGGCCATCCAGACCGAGAATGAGTACGGCTTCAACCTGACCTTCCTCGACAAGTTCGACGCCGAGCTCGTGTATGCGTCGCGCGTGACCGAGGGTGCCTTCCTCGCCGTGCCGCTGTCGCCGGCCGTGGGTGACGGTGCGGTCAACATCGGGTCGGGCTACACCTTCGCGGTGCAGAATGCCGCCGACGTCAGTGCGCAGACGCTCGAGTTCTCGCTCGGCGCCCGCATCGTGGACGGCCCGGAGTTCAGCTACGCCGTGAACTTCGTGGCGGATCGTACCCGCCAGAAGATCGACCGCCTCGGCCGTGCGCCCTTCCGCGTCAACGCGGGTGGCCAGGGTCAGGACGTGTTCTACTATCGTGAGGGCGAGACCCTCGGCGTGATCTACGGGCAGCGCTGGGTCCGTGACCTGGATGAGCTGTCGCTGATGAACCTCGATCCGTCGCTGTACACCATCAACAGCGAAGGCTACGCCGTGCTCACGTCCCGCCTCGGGACCTCGCTCGAGCGTCCGATTGCCTTCACCGACATCAACAACTTCAACAACACCACGTTCCAGATCGGCGATGTGAACCCGGACTTCTCGTGGGGCTTCACGCAGACCGCTCGCTGGCGTGGGTTCCAGCTCTACGCGCTGATCGACGGCGTGAAGGGCGGCGACATCTACAACTTCACCAAGCAGTGGATGTACCAGGACTTCCGCCATGGGTCGGTTGACCAGGCCGGGAAGGCCGATGCCCGACCGTACCAGTTCCACTCGGCGGGTCTGTACAACGGCTTGGTGGCGAACTCGCACTTCGTCGAGGACGGCACGTATGCCCGTCTCCGTGAGTTCAGCCTCTCGTATAACTTCGATCCGGGTCTCCTCTCCCGTGTCGGCCTGGGCGCCCTCTCGCAGGGCATGAAGCTCTCCCTCGTCGGTCGTAACCTGATCACGTGGACGAACTACAGCGGCTTCGACCCAGAAGCCAACTCGGGCAACGACTTCAACTTCCGCATTGACGGCTTCCGGTATCCGAACTTCCGGACGGTCACGGCGATGATTGACGTGTCCTTCTGATCTCTCGATACCTACCTAGGAGACAACCAGTGAATAACCGCTTCTTCCGTTCGATTCTCGCCACCGGGGCCGTGCTCAGCACGGCCGCGTGCGTGGATCTCGACGTGACGAACCCCAACAACCCGGACTCGAGCCAGGCGCTCGGTACGCCCTCGGTGGTTGCGGCGCTCGCGACGTCCTCCGTGGGCTCGTGGTATCGCACCGCGACGTTCTACGAAGGCACGATGATGATGCAGGTCACCGCGGATCATGCCACGGCGAACTTCGGCAACTTCGGCATGCGCTTCAACAACGAAGAGCCGCGCATTCCGTACAACAACAACTCGGCGTCCGGTGACGAGCCGGCGGCCCGGGTGATGTACAACGGCTACTACTCGGCCCTCTCGGCGGCGAACGACGTGCTCCTCGCGTTCGACCTCGGGTTGACGTTCGGGTCGGTAGCCGAGAACGAGCGCATCATGTCCACGGCGCTCTTCACCCAGGCTGCGACCCTCATGGGCCTGGCGCTCCAGTACGACCAGGGCTTCCCGACCACCCGCCCGCCGGTCACGCTGGCGGATGCGGCGATCCAGCCGTACACCGTGATGCTCGACTCGGCCATGGCTGCTTGGGACCGCGTGATTGCGATCGCGGACGGCAAGGGTTGGTCGTGGAATACCGAATGGCTGCCGCTCTTTGACGCCGAGCCCTCGGCCGACGTCGTCGCCCGGATTGCCCGTACCATGGCCGCCCGGACGCTGGTGCTCGGCGCCCGCACCGGTGCCCAAAACACCGCCACCGACTGGGCGCAGGTGCTCGCCTACGCGGATGCCGGCATCACGGGCACCGGCCTCACCGACATCGACTTCTCCATCACCGATGACGGTGGCATCCTGTGGTACGACTACATCAAGCTCTACGGCAACCTCGATTCCTGGACCCGCGTTGACCAGCGCCTGATCAACCGCATGGTTCCGACCATTCCGGTCAAGTTCAATGGCTCCGCGAACCAGCCGGCGAACATCAACGCCGACCGTCTCGACCTTCGTGTCGCGGACGCTGCCGGCACCTGCGGCGCGAGCCTGAATACCTGCATCGCGGGCAACGGCCCGGATGAGGACTACATCAACACGCGCACGGTCATCGGTGACCCGGGCCGTGGCATCTGGATGCAGTCCACCTTCTACCACAAGCGCTGGCGCCGGACGTCGTTCGCCAACGCCGGTGCGGTGCGCCTCGGTGGCGAGAACGTGTACGTGCTCGCCGCAGAGAACGACCTGATGATCGCCGAGGCGCTCGCGCGCACCGGCGGTGACCTCACCCGCGCGGCTGCGCTGGTCAACAAGACCCGCGTGACCCGTGGCGGCCTGGCCGCCGTGGCGGCGGACGCCAATGCAATCCTGGCGGCCATCGACTACGAGCGTGACGTGGAGCTGCTCAACACCAGTGCGCTGTCGCTGTTCGACGGCCGCCGGTTCGAGCGCCTCCAGATCGGCACCTTCCGTCACATGCCGATGCCGGCCCGCGAGCTCGAGATCCTCGGGCGTCCGGTCTACACCTTCGGCGGTGCGGTCGAGAACCCGTCCGGCATGTAATCGCCGGGTAGTATCGTAGGACGGACGGCCCATCGCCTCACGGCGGTGGGCCGTTCAGCTTCTCCCCCTCCCACCCCCAAGCGCCGGGGCGCGAAGCAAAGCGGGGCGGCCCCCGAGTCTGGTGGCCGCCCCGCTCTTGATGCTTCCGTCTTCAGTCTTCCGTCTCGCGGCTCAACCTGCCTTCGCCACGAGATTCGAGCACGCAATCACGTTCGTGAGGTTGTCCCCGCCACGGTACACATTCACGTGGTAGGTGCCTTGGGGGAGCACGATCGGCACATCGTCCACCTTGAGGTCACCACGGCCGTTGTTGCTGAGCTCGAGGGGCGGAAACTGCGCGGCCGGCATCACCGGAACCCCACCACTGCCACAGCGACCCGGCACGATGGCCCAGGACAGGACCTCCGACGCCGCCGAGTTGGTGTTCAGCGACAGCGTAATCTGGGACCGACCGGTGGATTCCCGGTACAGCACCCGCACGTTGCCGTAGATGCGCTGGACGGTGGTCATGCCGAGCCGGCCATCGGACTGCTGGATCGGACGGAAGGTCCCGTCGTACTGGATGGCACCGGAGGCGATGATCTCGGTCGTGTCGGACCCGGCCTGCGACGACGCACAGGCGCCGAGGGCCACCGCCGCCGCGAGGATCGCGGACGTCGTTCTCATGAGGCTACTCCATGGATACGGTTCGAACCTGCTCCTGCGGGATACCCTAGTATACGCCGCGGACGCTAATACTGCTCAGTCCTGGACGTCCGGCAGCACGTAGGTCAGGGGGTCCACGGGACGACCATTCACGTGGATCTCGTAATGCAGGTGCGGCGCCGTGGAGAGGCCGGTGCTGCCCACGGCCGCGATCAACTGCCCACGCGTCACCTGCTGTCCCACCCGCACCGCGAGGCGCGAGCAATGCGCGAAGCGCGTGCGGATGCCGTTGCCGTGGTCGATCTCCACGGTGAGCCCGTAGCCCTTGTCCATGCTCGCGTGCACCACGCGCCCGGCCGCCGGAGCCACGATCGGCGTGCCGGTGGGCGCCGTGACGTCAATGCCCTCGTGCGGCCGATTCTCGTTCAGGATCGGATGGAAGCGACTCTTCGTGAACTGGCTCGAGAGCCAGCCCGCCGTGGGCAGGATGCTCGGCGTGCTCGCGAATCGCCGGTAGTTGGCCTCCAGCGTGTCCGACACGTCGCGGAAGCCGGTGGAGAGGTCCGACGCCCGCGTAATCAGGCCTTCGATGTCCGGACGGGCGCTCCAGCCCAGCCGCCCGCTGAAGGGCCGCCGGCGCAACGGCATCTCCGGTGTGGCCTCCGCCAAGCTCGCCGTCACCGGCGAGATCAGCGGTTCATCGTCCCGCACGGGCGATGCCTCCACCGGCAGGCCCGCTAGCATCCGGAGCTGGTCCTCGCGCCGCGCGATCTGCTGTAGCGTGTCGTCGAGCACCCGGAAGCGCTCCTCAATCCGCGCGATGTCCGCCTGGAGGGCTTCGTTCTGCGCGGCCACGAGGCGCGACCCGGGTGTTCCCCACGGCGAGAACAGCACGATCACCGCCCACGCCACCAACAACGCCGACGTGACGCTCCCCCACGCGAGCGCGCGGAACGTCCACCCCGGCACCTGATAGGTGCGGGCGACCTCGTTCTTGGGGGGGACCAGGACGACGGTCCAGCTGCGGCGATTGGGCATCATCGCAATCTAGACGATTCAGAAGGCGTCGCGAACCCGAACAAACGGCGAAACACCCGCTGGGTCAGCTCGCCTTTGGCGGCTCGGGGCGGGGAAACAGCCCCTCACCCTTAGACACCTGCCAGCCGGTGCAGTCCAACAGCTCAGCGGCCGCGAAGGTGGTCTCGGAGACCGCACCAGGGCCGCCGAGGGCGCTCCAGAGGGCCTGCGACTTCCCAGGCATCACCGGAGCCAGATACACGGCCTGGCGGGCAATCTGGCGCGCCAGGGCCGACAGCACGCGCTCCAGCTCAGGGCGCTGCGCCGGGTCCTTGGCCAGCACCCAGGGCTTGGCGTCCTGGATGGCTTGGTTGGCCCGCGTGACCGTGCGAAAGATCGCGTCCAAGGCCTCGTGGACCAGGAACCCGCGCGATCCGTCAAGCGCCGCTCGCGCCTCGGCGTAGTCGGCGAGGTCGGCGCGATCACCGGGGCCGAAGCCACCGGCCGGGACCACACCCTCGCAGTACTTCTCGATCATCGCCGTCGTGCGGCTCGCGAGGTTTCCGAGTCCGTTGGCGAGCTCCGCCGTGTACACCGCTTCGAATCGCTCCCACGAGAACGATCCATCGCCGTCGAAGGGGATCTCGCGAAGCAAGAAGTACCGAAAGGCATCCGCACCAAAGCGATCGACGGCCTCGCTGAGTTCGAGCTTCACCCCGGCACTCTTGGAGAAC
>JANJUF010000113.1 GCA_024710705.1 Gemmatimonadaceae bacterium
CGGCGAAGCAGGCCCTCGTCGCCGCCATGCGCAAGCTCGTCGTCCTGCTCAACAGCATCCTGAAGACGAAGCAGCCGTGGCGCGCCCCGATGGCGGCCACGGCCTGACCTACACTCCACACACACGGTTGCTTCGTGGTGAAAGCAGTTCCGCCCTACACCACGACGTTCAGCAACCGCCCCGGCACAAGGATGACCTTCTTTGGCTCTCCGGTGATGAACTTGCCGATCGCCGAATCCGCCTTGGCCGCCGCCAGCGCGGCGTCCTGCGACACGTCCTTGGCCACGCGCACCTTGCCGCGCGTCTTGCCGCCCACCTGCACCACCAGCTCGATGGTGTCGCTCTCGAGCAGCGCCGGGTCGTAGGCCGGCCAGCGCGAGGCGAACACGCTCGTGCCGTGCCCCATCATCTCCCACAGCTCCTCGGCGATGTGCGGCGCGAACGGGGCAACCAACTGCACCAGCGGCTCCACCTCGGCGCGCGCTGGCTGGCGCTCGCCCTTCCGGAGCACGTTCATGTACTCCATCATCGCCGCGATCGCCGTGTTGTAGCTCAGCGACGGAACGTCCTCGCCGACCTTCTTGATCGTCGCGTGCAGCTTGCGTTGCACCTCGGGGTCGGCGGACGCAGCCGGATCGGCATCGCGCACCGTCGCCCACAGCCGGTCGAGGAAGCGCTTCACGCCGCTGATGCCGCCATCGCGGAAGTCGCCGCCCTCCTCGAAGGGTCCGAGGAACATCAAGTAGGTGCGGAAGGCATCGGCGCCCCACTGCTCGATGTACTCGTCGGGGTTCACCACGTTGCCCTTCGACTTCGACATCTTCGCGCCGTCGCGGATGATCAGGCCGTGGGCGCGGAAACGCGTGAACGGCTCCTCGAAGTCGAGCATCCCGGCGTCGTGCAGTACCATCGTGATGAAGCGCGAGTAGAGCAGGTGCAGCACGGCGTGCTCGTTGCCGCCGATGTAGGTCGTCACCGGCAGCCACTTCTTCGTGACCGCAGGATCGAACGCCACGTCGTCGCGCCCCACACTCGGGTAGCGCAGGAAGTACCAGGCGCTGTCGAGGAAGGTGTCGCTCACGTCCGTCTCGCGACGCGCCTTCTGCCCGCACTGCGGGCACGGCACGCGGTACCACTCCTCGTGGCGCGCCAGCGGCGACACGCCCGAGTCGTCGGGACGGAAATCCGGGATGTTCGGCAGCACCACCGGCAGCTGGTCCTCGGGCACCGGCACCGTCCCGCACGCATCGCAATAGATGATCGGAATCGGCGGGCCCCAGTAGCGCTGACGCGAGATGCACCAGTCGTGCAGCCGATAATTGGTGACTGCTTCACCGGCCTGCTTCGACGCCAGCCAGGCCGTGATCTTCGCGATCCCCTCGCCGACGCTCACGCCATCGAACGCACCCGAGTTCACCAACACGCCGTCCCCGGTGTACGCCGCGCCATCGAAGGGCGTGCGTGCACCCTGCCCCTCGCCTGCCACCACGCGGATGATCGGCAGCTCGAACACCGTCGCGAACTCGAAGTCGCGCTCGTCGTGCCCCGGCACGGCCATGATCGCGCCCGTGCCGTACTCCATCAGCACGTAGTCGGCGATCCAAATCGGGATCATCTCGCCGGTGGCCGGATTGACGGCGTAGGAGCCGGTGAACTCGCCCGTCTTCTCCTTGTTCGTCTTGCGGGTCACCAAGTCCTGCTTGGCCGCCCGCGCGCGATACTCGGCCACGACACCCGATTGCATCGGGGTCGTGAGCGTGTCCACCAGCGGATGCTCGGGCGCGAGCACCAGGTAGGTGGCGCCGAAAATCGTGTCGGGACGGGTCGTGAAGACCTCGATCTCCGGCCCGGCGGTGCGCATCTCGGTGGTCACCGCGACGGCCGAGCTCCCGGCGTCGGTGAGCGGATCGAGCACGCGGAAGCGCAGCTTGGCGCCTTCGGAGCGCCCGATCCAATTCCGCTGCGCCTGGATCGTGGTGGCCGACCAGTCGAGCGTGTCGAGATTCGTCAGCAGGCGCGGTGCGTAGTCCGAGATCTTGAAGAACCACTGCTCCAGGAAGCGCTGTTCCACCATCGTGCCGCAGCGCTCGCAGGCACCGGCGATGACCTGCTCATTGGCAAGCACCGTCTTGCAGGACGGGCACCAGTTCACGGCCCCGGCCTTCTTGTAGGCCAGCCCCTGCTTGTACAGTTGCAGGAACACCCACTGTGTCCATTTGTAGTACGACGCATCGGTCGTATCCACCGACCGGCCCCAGTCCACCATCAGGCCGGCGCGATCGAGCTGCCGCCGGAAGTTCCGGATATTGCTCGGGATCAGCTCCATCGGGTGCTTGCCGACCTTCAGCGCGAAGTTCTCCGAGTGGATGCCGAACGCGTCGTAGCCCAGCGGCTCGAAGACCGTGTGGCCTTGCAGGCGCTGGAATCGGGCATAGATATCACATCCGGTGAACGCGAACAGGTTCCCCACGTGCAGCCCTTCGGCCGACGGGTAGGGGAACATCATCAACGCATAGAAGGGGCGCGCGCCATTCGTGAGGTCCACGGAATGGGTGCCGCGATCGACCCACCGCTGGCGCCAACGCGCTTCGACCGCCGAAGGGTCGTAGCCGAGCGGCTCCTCGGGAGACCCGGGATGGAATGGCGGAACGGATGCAGTCATCGTCTTTGGAAGGGAATCTGAGCAATTTAGCCCCCCGGGAAGCCCGGACCAACACGACGGCCGAGTCGGCACCGGTGCGGACGCACATCATCGACCGCGTTTCGACCTGGGCGGCCCTGCTCGGCTCGCTCGGTGTGCTCGCCGCCGCGGTGCTCGGCTGGCCCACCCTCAGCGGACTCGTCGCCGACGGACAGCTGATGTGGCTCGCGGCCTTGCTGGTCTCGGTGGCAATCGCCAGCTCGGCGTTGGTCTTCCGCCTGATCATCTCGCCCGTCGTCGGCAACCAGCTGCGCGGCCTCGCCGATGTCGCCGAGGCCATCGCCGCGGGTGACCTTACCCGGACCCCTGACGCCGCGTCCGCCGGCGGCCAGCTCGGCCGCCTCGGCCGCGCGATGGTCGAGATGACGACCGCCCTGCGCAATCTCGCCGCGATGATCCGCGAAAACGCGTCGGCCACGGCCACCCGCGCCACCGAGATCACCGCCAGCACCGAGCACATGGCGCAAGCCGCGTCGGGCATCGCCGAGACGGCGAGTTCGCTAAGCGAGGACGCGGTGACGATGGCCGACACGATCCGGGCGCTCTCGGCCGATGCCACACGGCTCTCGACCCTTGCGTCGAACGTGTCGCAGGGCGCCGCCGACGGCATCGCCCGCAACCAACGCCTCAAGGCGCTGGCCACCGAGAATGCCGAGATCCTCGACGAAAGCGCGCGCCGGCTCGACGAGCTCGCCCTCGGCGTGCAGGAAGGGGCCCGGGCCACCGAAGCGCTCGAGACGGCGTCGGACGAGATCCGGTCCTTCGTGGCGCTGGTGCAGAAGATCGCGCGGCAGTCCAAGCTCCTGGCGCTGAACGCGGCCATGGAGGCTGCGCGTGCCGGCGAACACGGCGAGGGCTTCACGGTGGTCGCCAACGAGGTGCGCCGGCTTGCGGCCAGCACCTCCGAGGCCGCCGAGCGCACCGATCAGTTGATGAAGGAACTGATTGCGCAGATGGAGACGGCGAATGCGTCGGGCCTGCGCTCCAAGGCGGCCGTGGAAGCCGTGCGCGGCGCGACCGCCCGCGGCCGTCAGGCCTTCACGCAGGTGGAGCGCGCCGTGGGCGAAGGCGACCAATGGGTCTCGGCGATGGCGACCTCGGCGGCTGCCGGCCACACGCTCGCCAGCGAGATCACGACCAAGCTCGACTCGCTCTCCGAGGGCACGCAGGGCTTCGTGAACTCGATGCAGGACGTGGCCGCCGCCAGCGAGGAGCAGAGCGCCAGCACGGAGGAGATCGCCGCTGCCGCGAACGCGCTCGTCGCCGCGGCTGATCGGGTGAGCGGAACGGCAAAGAGGTTCAAGACGGAAGACGAAAGACGGAAGGCGTAAGTCGCAGTCCCTTCCGTCTTCCGTCTTCCGTCTTACGTCTCGTACAAAAACGCGCTCTTCTCGATTCGCGGCCCGCGCGCGTCGCACACCGCGAACTCCGATCCCGAGTAGAGCGCCGCCGCGCCATAGCGGCCGTCCTTGTGCACCGCGTAGAACTCGAGATTGAACGTCGGGCGTCCCCGCTCGTCGAGGAGCCGCGACTCGGTCATCGCCACCACGCGCTCGAGGGTCTTGAGGCAGGCCGCCTGCGGCGCGAGTCCCTGCCGCATGAACTCCACGGTGAGGAAGCCGCCGCAGACCTTGATGTTCGCCTCGCCGCGCCCGGTGGAGCCGGCCGCGCCCACGGAGTTGTCGCAGTACTGCCCGGCACCGATGATGGGCGAATCGCCCACGCGCCCCGGCACCTTCCACCCCATGCCGCTGGTCGTGGTCACCGAACTGAGGTCCCCAGCGGAATTCACGGCGTTCATGTTGATGGTGCCGGTCGTGAACTTGATGTCCACGTCGCCATCGTAGTCGAGGTAGGCGTCCCCGGCATTGAGCCGCGCGCGCCAGCGCAGCCAATCCTGCCGCGTCTTCTCGGTGAGCAGGTTCTGCGGCGTAAAGCCCATCTCGATGGCGAAGCGCCGCGCGTCGTCGCCGACCAGCATGATGTGGTCGGTGTAGTCCATGATCGCCTTCGCCACGAGGCTGGGCGTGGCGATGTCCTCGAGGCAGCCGACGGCGCCGGCGCGCTTGGTGGGGCCGTGCATGCAGCTGGCGTCGAGCTGCACGACACCGTCCTTGTTCGGCAGGCCGCCGAGCCCGACCGATTGATCGTCGGGATCGAGTTCCTGGATGTTCACCCCGGCGATGATGGCGTCGAGGGTGTCGGCGCCGGCGATGATCTGGTCGTACGCGAGTGTGACACCGCGCAGGCCGTTGCTGCTGGCAATCACCGTCGGCCGCGCGCGCCGGCTGGCGGCTCGCTGGACTGCGGGTTGGGGATGCGGGGGGATCGAGGCGGCGGCGAGGGCGGCCGTGGAGCTGGCGAGGAAGTCGCGGCGGGTCGGCATGTGATGCGGGATGGGGGGTCTGCGCGAATCCTAGCCCTTTTGACGGCGATGCGGAACAACGTCAACTGCGATGCGGGGTGCCCTGCGGAACGGGGAGCGGGACCCGGATGCGGGACGATGCGGGATGCGGGGGAATGGTGCGGGGGGCGGGGTGCGGGGGGCGGGGGGCGGGGGGCGGGGCTCAACGGCCGAAACTGCGACGGTCCTTCGCGGCCGACGCTCGGGCGGTGCGGATCATCGTGAGCAGCAGTCTTCGGATCGAGGTGAGCCGGGCGAGGCGCTCCTCGAGCTCCGCGGGGCGCACGGCCTCGTACCACACCATGCTTTCACGTGCGGAGCCGAGCGCGTACTCGAAGAATCGGCGGCGATCGGCCGTGCCGCCGCGCGAAAAGCCCTCAGCGATATTCGCTGCAATCGACCCGGCGGCGCGCACAAGCTGCCCCGCCGACTCCACGAGCAACGCATCCCCTCGCGCGGCCGCCGCATCCTCCTGCGCCAGCCGCATCGCCTCCACCGCGAGCCGATACACCGCGAGGCGATGTACCGGATCCAGTTCGTTCGGATCCAAAGGAGGCACGGGAAAGGACCACGTCATGGCCACAGCCTAGCCCCGACACTCCCCGCACCCCGCACCATTCCCCCGCATCCGGCATCGTCCCGCATCCGGGTCCCGCTCCCCGTTCCGCAGGGCACCCCGCATCGAAGTGCAGTGCAGCCCGCACCGCAGTTCACGGAGATAGATTCGAGCGTATGACCTCCCCGCAACTCTCCAGCATCCCCTTCTTCTCCGACCTCCCCGACCAACTCATCTGGCATCTCACACGAGCCGCTGAGTCCGCGGAGTACCCGATCGACGACCGCCTCTTCCGCGCCGGCCAGCCCCGCCGCGCGCTATGGGTCATCCTCGAAGGCCAACTCGCCATCGAAGCCCCCTTCGGCGCCGTCCCCACCCGCTTCGCTACCCTCGGCGCCGGTGACATCGTCGGCGAAAGCATCCTCCTCCAAGACGACGTCCACCACACCGAAGGCCGCGTTGTCGCCCCGCTCAAGACCCTCTGCTTCACCAAAGAGGTCCTCGAGCCGCTCCTGAAAGACCAGCCGCGCCTCTACGCCGCCCTCGTCGCCCGCGTCGGCAAGGTCATTGCCTCGCGCCTCAAACAGGCCGACCTCTCCCTCTCCGGCCGCGACCGCATCATCGGCGCAAGCAGCGCCGTGCGCACCGAGAAGGATCTCCTCGGCGCTCGCGAAGTCCCCGAGGGCGCGCTCTACGGCATCCAGACCCTCCGCGCCATCGAAAACTTCCCCATCACCGGGGTCACGCTCCGCAACTTTCCCGAGCTCATCATCGCCCTCGCGCAGGTGAAGGAAGCGGCCGCCCGCGCCAACATGGAACTCGGCACGCTGCCCGCCGACATCGGCGACGCCATCTGCGCCGCCTGCAACGAGATCGAAGGCGGCGCACACCACGAGCATTTCCGCGTGGACATGATCCAAGGCGGCGCCGGCACGTCCACGAACATGAACGCCAACGAAGTCATCGCGAACCGCGCCCTCGAGCTCCTCGGCGAGCCGCGCGGCACCTACGCGCGCGTGCATCCCAACGAGCATGTGAACCTCGCGCAGAGCACCAATGACGTGTACCCGACGGCCGTGCGCCTCGCCCTGCACTACGCCATCGGCGACCTGCAGCAGGCCATGCGCGCGCTGGTGGCCGCCTTCCGCGCCAAGGGCCAAGCGTTCGCGCCGCACGTGAAGATGGGACGCACGCAGTTGCAGGATGCCGTCCCCATGACGCTCGGCCAGGAGTTCACCGCCTTCGCCAACACCATCGCCGAGGACGTGGACCGGCTCGAGGAGGCCAAGGCGCTGATCCGCGAGATCAACATGGGTGCCACCGCCATCGGCACCGGCATCACCGCGCCGGGAGGCTACGCCGAGAAGGTCCGCGCCCATCTCTCGAAGGTGACGGGGCTGCATCTCATCACCGCCCCCGACCTGGTGGAGGCCACCAGCGACACCGGCGCCTTCGTGCAGCTCTCGGGCGTCCTCAAGCGCTGCGCGGTGAAGCTCTCGAAGGTGTGCAACGACCTGCGCCTGCTCTCCAGCGGCCCGCGCGCCGGGTTCGGCGAGATCCGCCTCCCCGCCGTGCAGCCGGGCTCGAGCATCATGCCGGGCAAGGTGAACCCGGTGATCCCGGAAGTCGTGAACCAAGTCTGCTTCGACGTGATCGGTGGGGACGTGACGGTGACTATGGCCGCCGAGGCCGGCCAGCTGCAGCTCAACGTGTTCGAGCCGATCATCACGTTCCGCCTGCTCCGCCACATCAGCGCGATGTCCAACGCCTGCCGCGTGCTCCGCGAGCGCTGCGTGGAGGGCATCGAGGCCAATCCGAGCGTCATGCGTGAGTACGTCGAGCGCTCCATCGGCCTGGTGACGGCCTTGCTCCCGGAGCTGGGGTACGAGAAGTGCACCGCCCTCGCCAAGACGGCGCTCGAAACCGGAAGGGGCGTCGCCGAGCTCGCCCTCGAGCAGAAGCTGATGACCCGCGCCGAACTCGACGCGGTACTCGACCCCAAGCGCATGACCGGCCACTGATGCATCGTCGTCCTTCCGTCTTCCGTCTTCCGTCTTACGTCTGGAGTGCAATACCATGGCTGGAGTGAAGCTCGACGGCGCCGGCGCGCAGAAGATGAAGACCATCGAAGAGGCCCTCTCCACGGTCCAGACCATCCACGGACACGTGGAGCGGATGGCCATCGACGTGAAGAACCAGCGCGGTGTGGGCGTGATCCCCGGGCAGATCAAGCGCATCGCGACCCCGCTCCAGGGGCAGCTCAAGGGGCAGTTCGGGCTGATCGCCGATCAGGTCTCGAACATGATCATCGCGATGGGGCGCGGCGGTGGAGAGCAGATGAAGGTCCGCGTGCTCCGCGAGAGCGTTGCCCTCCTCCGCACCGCCCTCGAGATTGCGGCCGCCAAGGTGAAGGAGCAGCACTCGGTGAAGATCGAGACGTCGGACGACTGAGCCGGCCGGTCGCGGGGCGCCGTCCGGACCAGTCCCAGGACAGCGCTCGGTGCGGGAAAATCGCCTTGTCCCACCCATTCGGGCAGGGTACTTTACGGGGCGTTTCTCCCATCATTGATGCGGCGGTCGCGATCCTGGGTTCGGATCGCGGCGCGATCCCCCCAGCCACGAGACCCGATGTCGATGCTGCGCCTGCGTCCGGCAGCACCAGCCCTGCTCATCGCAGTGGCCCTCCTGACGCTCTCCGCGTGCGGTGGAACGGAGTATCCGAACTCCACCTTCAACCACACCACTGACCTCAACACCGCGATCGACGACCTCTGGGGTCGCCTGCTCTTCTGGGGCACGATCGTCTTCGTCGTCGTCGAGGCCGCGCTGGTGTACACGATCTTCCGCTTCCGGAAGCGTCCGGGCGGCCCCGCGGCCAAGCAGATCCATGGCAACGTGGCGCTCGAGATCACCTGGACCGCGGTCCCGGCCCTCATCCTCGTCCTCATCGCGATCCCCACGGTCAAGACCATCTTTGAGACGCAGGCACCGGCACCGGCCGGTGCGCTCGTCGTCGAGGTCACCGGCAACCAGTGGTGGTGGGAGTTCAAGTACCCTGAGTACGGCATCACCACCGCCAACGAGGTGTACATCCCGGTCGGCCGCACGGCGAACTTCGTGCTCCGCACCAAGGACGTGCTCCACTCGTTCTGGATCCCGCAGATGGGCGGCAAGCGCGACCTCATCACGAACAAGACCAACAACCTCTGGTTCACGCCGAACGTGGACCTGGGCACGAATGCCTGGAACGGCTTCTGCGTGGAGTACTGCGGCGCCAGCCACGCCAACATGAAGTTCCGGCTCTTCACGGTGCAGCCCGACGAGTTCGAATCGTGGGCGCAGCACCAGGCGAGCGTCGCCGTCCCGCACCGCACGCCGGCGGCGCCGGCCACGGTGACCACAGCGTCGAACCGCCAGCCGCCGGCGCCGACGGCCCCGGCCGAGCCGACGCTCGGCTACGTGTTCCCGGCGGCGGACCTTCCGGACCACGTGATCCCCAAGACGCCCGTCCCGGCCCGCCTCACCTATGACGACGCGCTCCTGGCGAACGGCGACCCAGTCGCTGGCCAGCAGTCCTTCATGATGGGCGGCTGCATCGGTTGCCACGCCATCAACGGCAATCCGATGGCGATGTCGCCAATCGGCCCGAACCTCACGCACTTCGCGTCGCGCCACACCTTGGGCGGCGGCCTGTTCCCGAACGACGACCACCACCTCGCCCGCTGGATCAAGAACGCCAAGGCGATGAAGCCCGGCGCACTCATGAACACGATCGGCATCGGCGAGTACGACCCCATCCTCAAGGGCCCCGTGACCGCGGGCCTCACCGACGCGCAGATCGCCGATGTCGTGGCGTACCTGCGCTCGCTCAAGTGATCCGGAGCAACTGACCCATGGCATCCATCGCTGCTCCCACGACCGCGGCCTACGCGTCGGGCGAGAACGAGAACACCGGCATCTGGAGCTGGATCACGACGGTCGACCACAAGCGGATCGGCACGTTGTACCTCTGGACCGCCCTCTTCTTCTTCCTCGTCGGCGGCTTCGAGGCCGTCCTCATCCGCACCCAGCTCATGAGGCCGAACATGGGCTTCGTGAGCGCCGAGACGTACAACCAGCTGTTCACGATGCACGGCACGACGATGGTGTTCCTCGCCATCATGCCGCTCTCGGCGGCGTTCTTCAATTACCTGATCCCGCTGCAGATCGGCGCCCGCGACGTGGCCTTCCCGCGCCTCAACGCCTTCTCGTACTGGGTGTACCTGCTCGGCGGCATCTTCATCACGCTGCCCATCCTGTTCAAGCTGGCACCGAACGGCGGCTGGTTCGGCTACGCCCCGCTGACCACCAATCGCTTCTCCCCCGGTCCGAACATCGACTTCTGGGTGCTCGGCCTGCAGATCCTCGGCATCTCATCGCTGGCCGCGGCCTTCAACTTCATCACCACGATCATCAACATGCGCGCGCCGGGGATGAGCCTGATGCGCATGCCGATGTTCACGTGGATGTCGTTCGTGGTGCAGTTCCTCGTGGTCCTGGCCTTCCCGCCGATCACCATCGCGCTGTTCTTCCTGCTGATGGACCGCTTCTTCGGCACGACGTTCTACGCCATCGCCGCCGGCGCCGACCCGCTGCTCTGGCAGCACCTCTTCTGGGTGTTCGGCCATCCCGAGGTGTACATCCTCATCCTCCCGGCCTTCGGCCTCGTGTCGGAGGTGCTCCCCACCTTCTCGAAGAAGCCGCTGTTCGGCTACAACGTGATGGTGTACTCGGGGATCATGATCGGCTTCCTCGGCTTCGGCGTGTGGGCCCACCACATGTTCGCCGTCGGCATGGGCGCCGTGGCCGATTCGATCTTCTCGCTGATGACGATGCTCATCGGCATCCCCACCGGCGTGAAGATCTTCAACTGGATCGCCACCATGTGGAGCGGCGAGATCCGCTTCACCGTGCCGATGAAGTTCGCCATCGCCTTGATCGCGCTGTTCACGATCGGCGGCATCTCGGGCGTGATGCACTCCTCGCCGCCGGCCGACCTCCAGCAGACCGACACCTACTTCGTGGTGGCGCACTTCCACTACGTGCTGTTCGGCGGCTCGATCAGGGGCATCTTCGCCGGCATCTCTTTCTACTATCCCAAGATGACCGGGCGGCACCTCGACGAGTCGCTCGGCAACTGGCACTTCTGGCTGAACTTCATCGGCATGAACCTCACGTTCTTCCCGATGCATTTCAGCGGGCTCCTCGGCATGTCGCGCCGCATCTATACGTACGATGCGGGCCAGGGCTGGGACCTGTTCAACATGATGGCCACCTGGGGCACGTACCTGCTCGTCGTGGCCACCGCGATCTTCGTCTGGAACTTCGTCCGCAGCCGCACCCGCGGGGCGATTGCCGGCAACGATCCCTGGGGTGGCGCCACCCTCGAGTGGTCCATCCCCTCGCCGCCGCCCGAGTACAACTTCGCGCAGATCCCCGAAGTGACCTCGCGCTACCCGCTCTGGGACCTCAAGGCCCCGGAGAAGACCGCCGGCATCGACCACTCGCACGCCGATGCCATGACCATCACCGACGCGCACGCCGTGCCGGTGCACGAGGAGACCGAGCGCCACACTGCCAAGGAGCTCGGCATCCCGATGCCCTACCCGACGGTCAAGCCGCTGGTCGTCGCCTTCTCGATGGTCGTCATGTTCTGCGGCCTCCTCTTCCTGCGCAACGGCATGTTCGCCGTCGCGATGACCATCACCATCGGCGGCGGCGCCGCGATGGTGGCGGGCCTCTACAGCTGGCTCACCGCACCGCTCGAGTAATCGGAGCCCACTGCCCATGTCCGCCCATACCACCGCTGCCGGTCACGACGACGGCCACGTGCACCACCACTACACGACCACCGGGCTCGACAACCGGAAGATCGCCATCTGGGCGTTCATCGGGTCGGAGTGCATGCTCTTCGCGTCGCTCATCGCGACCTACCTGATCTACAAGGGACGCTCGATCGTCGGGCCCTTCCCGCACACCGAGTACGTCAACGAGGCCGGGCAGATCTTCAAGCCCATCCTCGACATCCCGGTCACGTCGGCCTCCACCTTCGTGCTGCTGATGTCCTCGCTGTTCATGGTGCTGGCGCTCCAGGCCGTGCAGATCAAGCACCTGCCGCTGCCGGACGGCGCCGGCTGGTGGACCCGCGCCCAGCGCTCGTCGCAGCTCTGGCTGTTCATGACCGCCTCCTTCGGCGCCATCTTCCTCATGTTCCAGGCCTACGAGTTCACGGCCTTCGTGCACGAGGGACTCACGGTCAAGACCAACCTCTTCGGCTCCACCTTCTTCACGCTCACCGGCTTCCACGGCGCCCACGTGACCGCCGGCGTCCTCTGGCTGACCTCGCTGCTCTGGATCGATCGCACCCGCGGCCTCGGGCCCCAGGACGAACTCATCGTCGACATCGCCGCGCTGTACTGGCACTTCGTCGACGTGATCTGGATCGTGATCTTCACGCTCGTCTACCTCATCCAGTGACCGGGGACCCATCCGTGGCTCACGACACCAAGCACGCCCACGCCCACCCGAGCGGCGCCACCTACCTCAAGGTGGCGGCCATCCTCACGATCATCACCGTCGTCGAGGTCTGGGCCTACTACATCCCGGCCCTGGTCGCCTCGCCGCTGTTCAATCCGTCGCTGATCATCCTCTCGGCGGCCAAGTTCCTGATCGTGGTGTTGTTCTACATGCACCTGAAGTACGACCACAAGCTCTTCAAGGTGCTGTTCACCGGCCCGCTGATCATCGCCGGAGCCACGATCGTCGCGCTCCTCTTCCTCTTCCACCAGCTGAAGATTTCGTTCTGACCCGGCGGCTGCTCCCGGAAGGACGGACACTGGAACACCGATGCGGGAGCGGCGTTGAAGTCCCAACGCCCTCCCGCATCGCCATTTTTCCCGCGCCACACGCCCCATGCCGCTGACGCTGTTCCTGCACCCGAACGTGGACCTGAGCCAGGGTGGCTTCACGCTGCACTGGTCCACGGTGATTGGCCTGGCGGCCCTGGGCGCCCTCTGGCTCCTGCGGGCCCGTGCCCACGCACCCGCGCAGCGCCCGGCGCCGTGGCAGGGCGTCAGCTTCTTCGCTGGCCTGCTCGCCATGTTCCTGAGCCTGAACGGCCCCGTCCACGACATCAGCGACTACTACCTGTTCACCGGCCACATGGTGCAGCATCTCGTGCTCACCATCGTCGTGCCCCCGCTGCTACTGCTCGGCACGCCGGGCTGGATGCTCCGCCCGGCCCTGCGCGTTCCGATCGTGCGCCGCATCGCCGAGGCCGTCACCCCCGCCGGCGCCGCCTTCACGATCTTCAACATCATCCTCGCCGGCTGGCATCTCCCGCCCCTCTACAACGCGGCGATGTACCACCACGAGGTGCACATCATCCAGCACCTGATGTTCCTCGTCGGGGCCGTGATCATGTGGTGGCCGATGCTGAGTCCGCTCCCCGAGCTGCCGCGCCTCAGCTACCCCGGCCAGATGCTGTACAGCTTCCTGATGACCCTCCCGATGACGATCGTCTCGATCTTCATCGTCTACGCAGACCACGTGCTCTACCCGGCCTACGCCAGCGCCCCGCGCCTCTGGGGCCTCTCACCACTCGAGGATCAGCGCCTTGGCGGCCTCATCATGTGGATTCCCGGCGGGCTGTTCTTCTACCTGCTCACCTCGGTGATCTTCCTGCGCTGGACCTCCTCGCAGCGCGATGACCAGGCGGGCGCACAGGTCAGCGCGTAGGACGCACGGGGGCGCAATGTGACGGCCGCCCTTGGGCAGGGCGGGGTTCCGGGGTAACGTATGGGATGTCCCCGCGCCTCCTCACCCTCGCCAGCCTCCTCAGCGTTGCCCTCTGGGGCGCTGCGCTGCGCGCACAGGCCACCACGGCTCGCCCGTCGGTGGCCGCGGCGGCGAGGGCACCGGCGCCAAATCGCGGGCCGCTCACGCCCACGGAGCCGCGCGGGATCCCGGCCCTGCGACGCGACCTCGCCACGCTCATCGCCAACGCGACGCGCGGCGGCGCCTGGGGCGTGGCCGTCGTCTCCCTCACGCACGGGGACACGCTCTTCCTCCGCAACGCCGATTCGCTGTTGTTGCCGGCGTCCACGATGAAGCTGTACACCGCAGCCATGGCCTTCGAGCGCTTCGGACCCGCCCACCAGTTCCGCACCGAGGTCCTGCGCAACGGCGAGGTCCTCGCCGATGGCACCGTCAGCGGCGATCTCATTCTCAAGGGCGCGGGCGATCCCTCCTTCGCGCCACGCTACGCGAGCTGGCACGGCGGCATCGCGCCGATGGATGCCATGGCCGATCTCGTCTGGCTCTCGGGCGTGCGTCGCGTCGCGGGTGACGTGGTCGGCGATGCCTCGGCCTTCGATGACCGCCGCGTGCCCGAGGGTTGGCGGCGGCGTTATCTGCAGGCCGGCTACGCCGCTCGGGTCTCGGCGCTCTCCGTCAACGAGAACATCGCCCACATCGTCGTGCGATCCACTGCGGCCGGCGCCACCGTGCAGTTTGAGGAATCGCTGTACGGGATTCCCATCCACTCCACCGTCACCGTGCGCGACGGCAGCCGCGGCGCCTACATCCGCGTGTGGCAGGACACCACCGCCGACCGGTTCCGCGTGCATGGATGGATCGGGGCGCTCAGCCCCGCGCGCACCTATCGCGTGGTGGTCGAGCAACCCGAGCGATTCGCCGCTGCCTCGTTCCGCGCGGCCCTCGAGCGTCGCGGCATCGTGATCGACGGCGGCGTGCGCGCCGACGTCGCGCCGCGCACCGCCGCGCGCGTCACCGCCTGGGCCTCGCCGCCGCTGGCCCAGCTCGTGGTCACGATGAACGGCGAGAGCAACAATCACTTCGCCGAGCTGTTGTTCCGGAACGCCGCGCGCTCGGTGGACGGCGTGGGCTCCGCCGATGGCGCTAACGAAGCCCTGCGCGCGTTTCTCGCGAATCGGGTCGGGGCGGCACCCGACGCCGTCTTCGCCGCCGACGGCAGCGGGCTCTCCACGCTCGATCGCGTGACCGCGCGCTCGATGGTGCAGCTCCTCGG
The DNA here is from genome assembly GCA_024710705.1 of Gemmatimonadaceae bacterium. Taxonomy (GTDB): domain Bacteria; phylum Gemmatimonadota; class Gemmatimonadetes; order Gemmatimonadales; family Gemmatimonadaceae; genus Pseudogemmatithrix. Next base: position 14,750 of record JANJUF010000113.1, read on the forward strand.
GTACGCGCAGGAGGCGCCGTGGGGGCAGGTGTTCCAGGCCACGCTGCCGGTCGCCGGACGCAGCGAGACGCTGCGCACCCGGATGCGCCGCACGCCGGCCGCCGACAATCTCCGCGGGAAGACCGGCACCACCAATGACGCGAGCTCCCTGGGCGGGTACGTGACGACCCGCGACGGGGAGCTCCTTGCCTTCTCCTTCCTGTACAACGGTCGGGACCACTGGCGCGCGAGGGCCGCAATTGATGCGATGGGCGTGACGCTCGCGGGCTTCTCGCGCTGAGCGCGCTGAGCGCGCCGACTAACTGAGCAGCGGCGGCTCGCCCTTGTTCGGATCCGACGCCGCCGTGGCGTCGAGCAACCGCACCGCCGTATCCACATCCCCCTGGCGCACGACCAAGCGCACCGGATGCAGGATGTCGAGGAAGGGCAGCATGCCCCCGGCGTTGTCCTTCAACAGCATGCTGGCGATGCCGTTGGCATCGAGCACCGACTGCGCGAATTCGGCTTCCACGCTGTTCGGGAAGGTACGGACGACGAACGCATTCTCTGGCATCGCTTCCTCCTTCCTGTTGAGGGGTGGAACCAATCCTACCTCCGGGACCACAGTGCGGCTACCTCTTTCCTACCCCTACAGGACCGCATGGTGTCACGGTGCGCTAGCTGATCGTCTGCCGAATGAGGATGCCGCGCTTGCCGAGCTCCGTCACGTAGCGGTCACCCGGCATGCACTCGTCCGGGGTGTGCACGCCGGCCGGCTTCACGTCGCCCTGCGCCTGCAGCTGGCCGGTGATCGAGAGGCTGAATCCCGTCGTGCGCATCATCGCGCTGATGCCGTGCGCGGCGTCGAAGCGATCCACCAGTTCGAAGGTGTGCGTCTGTGACTTCCCGGCCTTCGTGCCCTTCACCACCACCCGCAGCGCCACGAGATCCGGACTCCCCTGCTTGAACAGGCGCGGATGCATCTGGGCGATGGCCACGTCACGGGGCGACACCTTCGTGCCCTTCACGTCCACCGGTTCGGACTCGAGCAGGCCCAGTTCGCGGATCGCTTCCATGATCTGCGCGTGCCCGGGATAGCGGAGCGTCTTGTACTCCATCTCCGGGATCTTCCCCTCGTAACGATGGCCCATGGTGGAGAGTCCACCCGCCGTGTGGAAGGCCTCGAGCTCGCCAACGGGCGCGTCGAACTGCACCGGTTCGATCTCGCTCAGCGCCTTCACTTGCACGCGCTTGCCGTCGCGGACAATCCAACTGAGCGTCGTGTAGTAGTCGAGCACCCCTTCGATGGAATACACGATCTGGTACTTGAGCGGCCCCACCGGCTCCTGCGGCAATCCCCCGACATAGATCCGCACCGAGCGCGTGGCATCGAGGCGATCGATACCGAGCTGCGCCAGAATGTTCACCATGCCCGGCGCCAGTCCGCAGTCGGGTACCACCGTGACGCCCGCCGCAACGGCCTTGGCCCCGATGGCCTTCTGCTGCTGCACGATCTCCGTGTTCCCACCGAGGTCGCAGAAATGCGCCCCGGCCGCGATGGCCGCTTCGGTCATCGGGAGATTGAAGTAGTACGGCAGCGCGCACATCACCGCCTTCACACCCTGCATCGCCGCGGCCACGGCCGCCGCGTCCTGCACGTCCAGCGTGAGGAGCTTCAGTCGCGCGCCGCCCACATAGGGCTGGAGGAACTTCGGGAGGTGGTCCACCGCGCGGTCGGCAAGCCGAACCTCGGTGATGGCGTCGTTCTGGAGCAAATCATAGGCACAAGCGGCACCCTGCAAACCGGCGCCGAGGACGAGCATCCGCATGGGAACTCCATTCGGGGGGTACTTTTCTGGATAGCCCCGCAATCTACCGAAATTCCACTCTTTTTTCACCCCTCGCACGTGTCAGATTGGCGCTCCCATCTCCTCGAGTCCGACGACGACATCACCGCCCTCCTCGAGCGCGTGCTGTCGGTCGCGGTCCTCGGCATCAAACCGGCGGAGTCCCAGGCACCGGCCCACTACGTGCCCGAGTACGCGCAGCGCGCGGGACTCAGCATCATTCCGGTGCCGGTCTACTATCCCGAACTCGAGACCATGCTGGGCGAGCCGGTGCACCGGTCCTTGCGCGCCATCGGCAGTCGCGTGGACCTCGTGGACGTGTTCCGTCGCCCGCAGGACATTCCGGCGCACCTCGAGGACCTACTCGCCGCCCGCCCGCGCGCGGTGTGGTTCCAGACGGGCATCCGCCACGACGCGGTGGCGGAGCAGCTCGCCAAGGCCGGCATCGACGTCGTGCAGGACCGTTGCCTGATGGTGGAGCTGCAGGCCCGCGGCCGCTGAGTCGACGCGCCGCGGACCTCAGACCTGTGCCGCGATCCCTCCTCGGCGTCGAACTCCACTGCCACGCCGGCCGCGCGCGCGCGCTCAACAAGTCGCCGCGCATCGTCCCACAGCGCTTCGGCACGGCTCGCCTGCACGAGCATGGGCGGCAGTCCGCCCAACTCGGCGAACAGCGGGGACAGCAACGGCTCATCGAGGGCCGTCTCGCCCGCGAAACACCGCATCGCGTACTCCCGATGCCGCAAGCCGAGCAAGGACTCGCGCTCGGCGTTCGCCACGAGCGAGGCACCGGTTCCGGTGAGATCGGTGAGCGGGCACACCAAGGCCGCTCCTGCGGGCAGTGGCCCACCCTCGGCCCGCAGCCGCCGCATGAGCGCGAGAGCCAAGCCCGTACCGGCGGAATCGCCGGCGAGCACGATGCGTTCGGGACGCGTGCCGGCCGCGACAATGGCGCGGAACGCGTGCACGCCGTCATCAAGGCCCGCCGGAAAGGGATGCGCGGGGGCGAGGCGGTAGTCGAGGGAGAAGAGCCGCATCCCGGCGTGATGCGCCAGCCAGTCCGCGCAGGAGCGATGGGTATGGGGCGATCCTGCCAGGTGTCCGCCTCCGTGCATGAGGAGGATCACGCCGTCCCGCTGCAGCGCGCGCGGCGCGGAGGTCGAACGGTTCGGCGTTCAGCACCCGCTTAAGAGCAGTCGCGATGTGAGGCGCATCAACCGCGCCGGAAGCGACGGCGCCTCAGCGCTCGACGATCAGCGTGGCCGTGGCCGCATCCACCTGCCAGCGCGTGCCCCGCAGCAGGGCGCGGGCAGCGCGCGTCTCGAGGCCGATCGGCGGGCGGCCGGCCGTCGGCACGAGGAGCATGCCCGGGAACGTGAGCACGAAGGGCACCTGCTGCACCGCGCCGGTGATGCGCGACGCATTGGGCCGGCGACCCAGCGTCAGCGTGCCCGCACGCTCGTCCACGAGCGGATGCAGGGCCCAGAGTGCGTCGAGGCCGAGGCGGATCTCATCGGGCGTGGCCAGCGAATCCACCGTCACCTCCACGCGCCCCAGGCGGCGCTCACCAATCCACACGTTCGCCAGCGACGGCGCCGTGCGTCCACGAACGCCCAGTGCGGCCGCGGCACCCCGCCCGATGCGCGCACCGGCCACGGACGGGTCGAACAGGGCCGCGTACGACGCGTCGCCGATCCGCACGGGTACGCTCCAGAGCGCCCGCGCGTCGAGCACCGTCGTGATGGGCACGGTGGTCTCGGGGCCCGGTGGGGCGTCCACGCGATACGGTGCGAAGCTCGCCAGCGCACGACGCACCTGCGACCCGCTCGCTCCAAATCGCTGCGCCTCCTCCAGGAGAATCTCGGCGATGCGGAATCGCGCGCGCGACGCCAGGTACATCGCGAGCGCACCGCGCGGCTCCGGCGCGCGCGGGCGGATGTCCGCCGCGGAATACAGCGCCTCTTCAGCGGCGGCCAGCCGCCCGGCGGCCAACAGCCGCTCGGCCAGCGGGGGCTGCGGAGGCTGCACCGAGAGCGTTCGCACGCTGTCGGGCGTCGGTCGTTGGGCACCGGCGGCTCCAGCCCCCCACGCGCACAGCGCGCCGAGCAGCGCGGCGCGGAGCATCACGCTCAGCCGATCGCAGCGCGGAACGCGGCCGCGAACTCGGGGGCAGTGGAGTAGCGGTCGGCGGCGTCGCGGGCCATGCCCTTGGCCAGCACCTTGTCCACCGCCTCCGGCACGTCGGGCCGGCGCGTGCGCGCCGGGATGGGCTCATTGCGCAACCGGGCGATCATCATGGCCTGTTGGTTGTTCCCTTCGAACGGCAGTTTGCCCGTGAGCATCTCGTACGTCATCAGCGTCAGCGAGTAGATATCGGTCCGCGGATCAAGCGGCTTGCCGCGCAACTGCTCGGGGCTCATGAACTCAGGCGTACCGAGGATGATGCCCGTGGCCGTGAGCTTCTGCAGCTCGCCGCCGGCCTTGCGCTCCTTCGCCAGCCCGAAGTCCATCACCACTGCGTACTCCGTGCCGTCGGGCTTCTTGCAGATCATGATGTTCTCGGGCTTGAGATCGCGATGCACGATCCCCAGCTGGTGCGCCACGTGCAGCCCGTCGGCGATCTCGGTGATGAACTTCGCCGTGTCGGCCAGCGTGGTCTGCCCCACGCGATAGTTGCGATCCGAGAGGATCTCGCCCTCCACGTATGGCATCACCACGTACACCAACCCCTCTTCCGTCTCGCCCATCCGCACGATGTGGCAGACGTTGGGATGCGCCAGGCGGATGCCAAGCGCCGCCTCGCGGCGGAGGCGCGCCATCGCATTCTCTTCCTTCGAGAGCGCCGGCGAGAGGATCTTGATCGCGTAGCGTGTCTGCGTGGAGACGTCGTGTGCGAGGTACACGTAGGACATGCCGCCCTCGCCGACCTTCTTCACGATGTGGTAGCGGCGATCGAGGACCTGCCCCGTCATGTTGGCGTGGCTCGTCACGATCGGCGCACCTGGCGTTGGCGTCCCACCATCGTGGATCCGCACGGCGGTCACGCGGTTCCCCGGTTCGGCCGCCTGCAGCTTCGAACCATCCTTCGTGCAGAAGCGGGCGTCATCGGGATACTGCAGCCCGCAGGTGGGGCATCGCATTGGCATCAGGCTGCTCCCTCGGCGGCGCCCAGCACGGCGCGCAGTCCGTCGTATTCCATGTTCCCGCCGCTCAAGATGGCCACCGTGGGGCCGGACGGCTTCACCAGACCCTCGAGTAGCGCCGCGAGGGTGATCGCTCCGCTCGGTTCGCAGACCAGCTTAAGTCGGTCGATTGCGAAGCGCATGGCCGACGGCAGCACGCGGTCGGGGACGGTGACCACGTCGTCCAGATGCGCCTGCAGATGATGGAAATTGCGCGTGCCGATGCGCACCGCCAACAACCCGTCGGCGAGACCTTCGGGGTTCGCCGGGACCGTCACCGGTTCACCGGCGGCGCGTGCCGTGGTGTACTTGGGCGATCCCGCCGGCTCCACGCCCACGACCCGCACATTCGGCAGCAGGAGCTTGAGCGCCGTCGCGGTGCCCGCGCTCATCCCGCCACCGCCGATCGGCACCACCACCGTGCCGACGATGGGCAGGTCCTCCGCAATCTCCAGTCCGATCGTCCCTTGGCCGGCGATGATCGTGAGGTCGTCGTACGGCGGCACGAGCACCAGCCCCTCGGCGCGCTGGAGTTCCTGCGCGCGCTCCATGCGCTCGGCGGTGGTGATGCCGTGGTAGAAGCAGCGCGCGCCGAGCCGCTCGCAGCCGTCGCGCTTGGCCCGCGGCACGGTCGTCGGCATCACGATCGTCGCTGGCACGCCAAAGATCTTGGCCGCGAGCGCGACGGCCTGGCCGTGGTTTCCCGAGCTGGCCGTCACCACGCCGCGGGCGCGTTGGGCCGGATCGAGCTTCGAGAGAAACGTGTAGGCGCCGCGGAACTTGAAGGCCCCTCCGCGCTGCAGCATCTCCGGCTTCACGAAGCTCGGCACACCCAGGCGTGCCCCGAGCGCGTCCGACGGGAGCAGCGGCGTGCGCACGGCCACGCCGCGGAGCACGGCAGCCGCCGCGCGGAACTCCTCGAGGGTGACGAGGGTCTCGGTCGCCACGGCGGTCGTCATGGGCGGCGCGTCAGCGCGACGCGCCGTCCCAACGCTGCACGGACTGCCCGCGGGCCTGCAGATCCATCGAGAGCAACGAGATGGCCAGCGAGCGGGAGTCGTCACGGCGCCCGACGGTAAAGCGCGCGTGGAGCGTGAGTGGCGTGCGGAGCACGTCGTGCTGCCGCGCGACGGAGCGCGGCACGCGCCAGAGATCGCCGGCTTCGTACGTCATGCCCGTATCCGAGGCGCACCAGAACACGGGGCGCGTGTAGCACGCGAACGTGGGCGTGGGCTCCGCGCCCTCGAGGCGCGTCATCGGCAGGCCGATTCCGTCCACGGTGAACTCCAGCACCTCGCGGTCGGCATCGTAACGGACTTCCTTCACCGGCAATGCCACGTTGTAGGTCTTGGTGTTCTGGGCGAGGAACTCGCGCTCGCGGCGTTCGGCAGCGGCGATGGCGGCGGCGCGGCGGGCCTCGAACTCGGCCGTGCTTTCGTACGGATCCTTGGTGATGCGGGCAATCTCGGCCGGGAGTGCGACGAAGATGGCCGGCACGCCTTGGGCAAAGTCGTTCAGGCGCTGGGAGAACTGCGCCGCAGTCACGTTCTCGACCTGCTGCGCCGCAGGCGCACCGGCGGGGTTCGTCTCGCGAGTATCGGCCCGCGCATTGCGCGGCGCATCGGGGATCAGGGCGCCCGGTGCCGGGGCGGCGGTGGTGGGACCCGAGGGCGCAGGAGCGACCCCGGGAGCCGGAAGCGGCGCGGCCGGCGTGGCGGGGGTCATGGCGATATCACCACGCCCGGGCGCCGCGGCCGGAGCGGCGGCCTGCGTGCGAGCCGGCGTCGAGCGGGCCGGTGTCGCGGGAGTGGTCACGGTGCTCGCGGCCACCGTCGGGGCGGCGGGCGCGGCAGTCGGCTCTGCAGCCACGGCGGCGGAGGGTGCCGCAGCGCGTGGGGCGGTCGTGGGTGCGGCCGTCGGCGCCGCCGGCTGCGCCGAGGCGACAGTCGTGCCCGTGCCCGGGCGCCCTTCCTGACAGAACGGCGCGGCGGCCGGCCCCGTAGGCTCGGCCGACGAGATGATGACGAAGCAGGCCACCGGCGAAAGCACCGGATGCGTGGCGTTGGCTGCCCAGGCGTTCATGGACGCGTAGGCGATGCTCACCTGCGCCCCGCTCGTGGGGGAGAAATTGAGGTCGCGGGCGTCTGCCGCGTAGACGCGAGTACGCTCATGATGCCGATTCTGCAGCTCGGCCAAACGCGCAAGATCGGCCTTCACCGCCTCGGCGACCGTGGCCTTCTCCCCGGTGAGCGTCGGGCGCTGCGCCAGCGCTGGGCTCGTCACGAGCACCAAGGCGGCAGCCAGGATCAAGAATCGGATCAGAAACAGGGCCATCTCGGAGGGTCTCCCAGGGGGGCACGAACCGGGGGTAATCTGCGCCCGTACCGACACTTCCGCAACGCGGGAGACCCTGATTCTCGCAGGAGAATCAGGGTCCCGGCCCAATCGTCGCAATCGCCGAGAATCAGGGACGCATGGAGGGCACCATGGCATGGCCGCAGGGCTGTGTGGGTGCCGGATTGGGCGGACCATAGCGCCCCTCGACCAGCCGTACCTCGCCATGCGCAATGACCAGCGTGTAGATGCCGTCGTACTGATGGTCGCAGAGGTCGTCGCGGCGGGGGCCTCCGAGCGCGGCGATGTAGCCCATTACGGTGTTTGAGTGCCCGACGACCACCACGGTCTTGCCGGCGTGTTTGCGTACTGCCTCGGCCATGGCCTCGAGGTGCGACGCCCCTGCCGACAGCGGCACCACCTCGGGGGTCAATCCGAACTGCTCAGCCACGGGACGCGCGGTGTCGCGCGTGCGGATGCGCGGCGTGTGCAGCACCGCGCCCACCTTCGAGTCGCGCAGAAGCGCGGCGAGGGCACGCGCGCGCTCCTCCCCGACGGCCGTGAGGGGCGGATCACCCGAAGGATCACCCGCCCGCTCAGCGTGGCGGACGAGGATCACCACGGTGACCGGGTGCTCCATCTTGGCGTGGGCATCGCCGCCGTGTTGGTGTTCCTGGGCGAGGGCAGCCGAGGGCAGCAGCACGACGGCCAACAGCGCGAGGAGGGGACGAAGGCGCATCAGGAGGTCCGGACGAAAGGAAGGTTCAAACGGGCGTGAGGTTGCCCCGGAACACGAAATACACCGCACCAAGCAGGCACAAGCTGGCCCAAAGAAAGTCGAGCTTCAGCGGCTGCTTCATGTACAGCACGGCGAACGGAATGAACACGGCCAGCGTGATCACCTCTTGGAGCATCTTGAGCTGGCCCAACGACATCACGGTGAACCCGATCCGGTTGGCCGGGACCTGCAGGAGATACTCGAACAGGGCGATGCCCCAACTGATCAAGGCAGCGATGTACCAGGCGCGGTGCTGGTGGTGCTTGAGATGGCCGTACCACGCGAAGGTCATGAACGCGTTGGAGGCAATCAACAGGAGCGTCGTGCGGAGCACGATCGACATAAGTTCGCGACGGGGTGAGGGTGGCGGATGACCGACCCTGAACGCTAGACGCGCTGCTTGCGCCCCGCCAACAGTGCCGGCAGGATCAGCATCGCGCCGATGGTCCCGGCGAGCGTCCCCCCCGCGGTGGCCAAGGCGATGGCGCCGAACAGGGTGGTCGCACTCGTGCCAACCGCCAGCGGGATCAGCGAAGCCAGCGTGGTGAGCGTCACCATCACGATCATCCCCGAGCGGTCGAGCGCGGCGCGCAGCACGCGCCCCGGGGTGAGCCGGCCGCCCTCGGATTTCCGACGGCGCTCCAGTGCCGCGTCCACCAGCAGGATGGCCTGGTTCACCGCCAGACCCACCACGAGGATCACCCCTACCGCCGCTTCGCGGGTGAAGGCGGCATCGGCCCACCAGAACGCGGCCACCACCCCCGCCAGCGCCAGCGGCAGTGCCGCGAACACCATCCCCGCGCCCCAGGCCGAATCGAACACCATCGCCACCGCGAGGATCACCAGCGTCACCCCGATGCCGAACACCAACCACAGCCCTTTCTGGCTCGTGTCCTGCTGTTGCTGGAAGAACTGGGCGTCCTCCACCGTGAAGCCGGGCGGCACGCTGATGCTCTCCATGAACGCCGTGTGCGTCCGCTGCGCCAGGCGGTTGGGGCCGCGGAACTCGTAGGCCACCACCCGCAGGTACTGCTGGTCCTCGCGCGTGATGGTCGCCAACTGCTCCTGTTCATCCACACGTGAGAGATCGGCGATGCGCGCCGGCGTGCCACGGGCCGTGGGCACGAGGGCGTCGCGCAGTTCGTCGAGCGAACGCTCGCGTGCGCCTTGCGCCTTCACGCTGATGGGAATCTCGTCGCCACCGATCTCCAATCGCTGCCCACCCACCGGCCCACGCACCTCGCGCGCCACGGCCTGCGTGAACTGCGCCGCCGTCACGCCATAGCGCGCCAAGGCGTCGCGATCCGGATCGAGCGTCACGGCAAAGGCACGATCGCCCCCGAAGAAACTGCCGCTGGTGACCACGGCATTGCGCACGCGCGTGATGCGTTCGAGCCGTCCGCGGATGTCCTCCGCCAACTCGGCCACCGCAGCGTACGAGTACCCCAGCACGCGAATGCGGAAATTGCTCGACGAGCCCATGCCGCCACCGGAGCTGAACGCCGGACCCTGCCCCGCCACGTAGATGCTCGCCCCGCCCACGTACACGGCGCGGGCGGTGAGCTCCTCCTGGATCTGCAACGGCAGCGCCGTCACCTCGGCGGCTGGCGTGAAGGAGACGCGCATGCCGGCGCCGAACACGCCCGAGCTCTGCGCCACCACTTCCTCGACGCCGTCGCGCCCCACCACCACATTCTCCATCTCGCGCATGGCGGCATCGAGACTGGCCGGATCCGACCCGCGCGGAAAGTTGATGCTCACCTGCACGTAGTTGCGCTGCGTGCCGAACCCGCTGAACGAGAAGCGCGGGATCTTCTTCACGAACACCCAGCTGAGCCCCACGATCATCCCGAGCGCGAGGGTGAGCGTCACCCAGCGCCAGCGCAGCGTCTTGACCACCATCCACCCGTAGATCCGCTGGGCCTTGGGCCAGTGGGTTTCCTTGAGCCCATGCCCCTTCGCCAGCGCCGGGACCATCACCAGCGCCGAGATCACCGAACAGAAGAGCGCCAAACTGAACGCCGCCGCAAACGGAAAGAACGCCGCGCGGGCGTTTCCCTGCAGGTAGAGGAACGGGAAGAGCACCACGGCCGTGGTGAGTGTGGACCCCACCACGGCCGGCATCATCCGCTGCGCCACCTCGGCGCGGCCGAGTGGTGTGTCCGGCGATCCGCGCAGGCGCTCCACGATCACGAGCCCGTTCTGCACCAGCACGCCGATGCCCATGCCGAGTCCGGCCAACGTGAGCATGTTGGCTGGAATCTTCAGCAGGAAGAGCCCGAGCGCGGTACCGGCGATCGCGATGGCGGCGCTGCCCATGACCAGCGCCACGGCTCGTGCATTGCGTAGCGCGATCGCCAGCACGAGCGCCACGGCCAGGAAGGCGATGGCGCCACGCCGCAGCAGATCGGTCAGCTGCTTGTCGAGCTCCACGGATTCATCGGACGTGATCCGCCACCGCACACCCTGCGGCAGCTCGTCGGACAGTTCCCCGAGCGCGCGCCGCACCGCGGCGGCCGTCTTGATCGCGTCCGAGCCGGCCTCGCGCGAGATCGTGAGCGAGAGTGCAGTGTTCCCGTTCACGCGGTAGAACCGCCCGCGCGAGTCTTCTTCGGGGCGTACGCGGGCCAGGTCGCCGAGCCGGAACACCCGGCCCCCACGTCCAGCGATCGGCAAATCCTCGAGTTCCTCGAGCGCGCCCGGCTGGTCGCGCAACACCACTTCGCGCTTGCTTGCCCCCATCCGCTCCACGCCCAGCGACTGCACCACGCGTGCATCGCGCACGGCGTTGCTCAACGCCTGCGGGTCCACGCCAACTTGCCGCAGCAGCACGGGATCGTAGGAGACGCTCGCCCCGAACTCGGTGCCACCACCGACCGAGACGCCGGAGACGCCACTCACCGCGCTGAGCCGCGGCGTGAGGACCTCGTCAGCCACTCGCTGCAGCGCGCCCGGGGTGTACGGCCCGTTGAGCAGCACACGCAGCAGCGGCGGCTCCTCGAGTTCCTGCGGCACCAGATTCTGCACCACGGGCGGCGTTGCGCCAAGCGGAAAATCCCCGCGCAACAGCTCGAGCCGTTCCAGGATGGCCAGGCGCGTGAGTTGCACATTGGCCTTGGCATCGAGTTCCACGCTGAGCCGCGCCGTCCCGTCGCGCGATTCGGAACTCGTGCGCTTCACCCCGCGCACGCCCTGCACCGCCGATTCCACCGGCGACGAGATGTACATCTCCACCAACTCGGCCGACGCCCCCTGCCAGGACGCCGTGATCTGCAATCGCGGGAGTTCCACCGTGGTGCGGGTGGCCAGCGCCAGCCGCGTGAACGAGACCGCACCGCCGAGGCAGATCGCCACGGTCACGGCCCACACCACGGCCGGGCGGCTCACCGCGAACTTGATCACGTCGACGCCTCACGCCGCAACACCCGCGCTTCCTTCCAATGCTCCATCACTGAGTACGCCACTGGAAGCAGGAAGAAGGTCACGATCTGCGCGCCGATCGCACCGCCGATCACGGCCGCGGAGAGCGGCTGGTACAGCGCCCCGCCGCTGCCGAACCCGAAGATCATCGGCAGCACGCCGAAGATCGTCGTCAGCGACGTCATCGTGATGGCCCGCAGGCGCTGGCGTCCGCCGAGCAGGATGGCGTCGTGGATCGAGTTGCCCTCCTCACGGAATCGTCGGATGGCATCGAGCTTCACCACCGCTTCGTTATCGGCCATACCGATCATCACCACGATGCCGATCATCGACACCGCGTTGATGCTCTGCCCGGTGAGCCAGAGCAGCAGGAATCCGCCGGCGGCGGTAAGCGGCACGGTGATCATCACCACCAGCGGAATGGTGAACGACGCGAACTCGCCGGCCAGCACGAGGAACACCAGTGCCACCGAGAGGATCGCTACCAGCGCCAACTGCTCCGTGGTACGCCGCTGTTCGAGGTCCGCACCGGTAATCTCCCAGGTGAGGCCGGCCGGCGGGGTGAGTTGGGCGAGCTGCTCCTGCACGTCGCGCGACGCCCGTGCGGTGCCGCCTTCCTCGATGAGGCCTTCGACGATGCTCACCGGTCGTTGGTTCACGCGCACGACTTCGATCGGCGCGCGCACCTCGCGGTAGGTCACCAGCTGGCTCAGCGGCACGCCGTTCACCGGCGTGGCCAACGCCACCTGCAGGTCCTCATTGGCGTTCCCGGCGAAGCGCACGCGGATGGGCGTGCGGCGATCCGTCTCGCGCAGTTCGCTGGCGTCCACCCCACCCAGCCCGCCCTGCAACGCGCGCAACACGGCCTGCACGGCGATCCCGCGCTCGGCGAGCCGCGTGCGTTCCAAGGCCACCTCGATCTGCGGCTGCGTGGTGCTGTAGGCGTCGCGCACGTCCGTGAGCGTCGTCAACGCCGCCATGCGGCGACGCACCGAGTCGGCCCACACGAGGCTTTCCTCGAGTGTGCGCGCACTCACCTCGACGCGCACCAAGCGCCCTTCGCGCCCGATCAGCGAGCCGAACTCGCTCTGGCCGGCGAGGTCCAGGGCCAGCATCCCGCCGGCCGCCAGATCCGGCACCGCGTCCCGCAACCGCTGCGCGAAGGCGGCGGCGTCCATCCCATCCGGCACGGGCACGAGCAGCTGCGCGGTGGCCGAGGTGCCGGGCTGGGCACCGGAGAGCACCTCCTCATCCGTGGCGATGCCGATGCGCGAGTACACGCCGCCGGAGCCGAGGGCCTTGGCCGCCGCTTCCACGCGACCCGTCTGGCGCATCGTCTCCTCGATGGACGTGCCTTCCGGGAGCTGCATCGCTGCCACCACGATGCCTTCGTCCACCTGCGGCAGGATCTCCTTCGGCATCTTCCACAAGGCCAGGACCATCACGCCGGTCATCGCCAGCCCGGCCGCCAGCATCGTGCGCGGATGCCCGAGCGACCACTCCATGCCGCGTTCGTAGACGTCGGCGCAGCGGTTGCCCACGTCAATGAGCTTCTGCTCCGCCGGGCCCGGCACGCGCGCGGCTCGCTCGCGCGCCTGCGCCGCGAACTTCCGCCGGCCCACGATCATCACCGGCATCAGCGTCAGCGCGAGCAGCAGCGAGCCGGCCACGGAGAGCACCACCGCCAGCGAGAGGTCGCGGAACAGCGCCGCCGCCAACCCCTTCACGAAGATGATGGGACCGAATACCAACAGCGTGGTGAGCGTGCCGGCGAAGAGCGGCCCGGCGACCTCATCGGTGGCCTGGATGGCCGCCTCGTCGAGCGGCAGGTCGGTCTCGGCGAACTTGCGACCGGTGGCATCGGCCACCACGATCGCGTTGTCCACGAGGAGGCCGACACCCAGCGCGAGCCCGCCCAGCGAGAGCACGTTCACCGTCACGTCGAAGAGCTGCAGGAACACCAACGCCATCATCACCGACAGCGGCAGCACCACCGCGATGGCGATCGAGAAGCGCCAGTGCCGCAGGAACACCAGGATCATCAGGAGGGCAAGGAGCCCGCCGACAAGAATCTCCTGCCCAAGATTCGAGAGGGCGTCCACCACGAAGTCGGCCTGGGCCGCCACCACGTGCATGCGGATGTTCGGGAACTCCTCCTGCAGGAGTTCGATCACCTCGGTCATGCGCTGCGTGACGGCCACCGTGTTGGAACCGGCATCCTTGTAGACCACCAGCCCCACCGCGGCGCCGCCGTCGAGGCGTGTGAGCGTCCGCGGCTCGGCCAGCGTGGAGGTGATCGTCGCCACGTCACGCAGGCGCAGGTTCTGCGACGCCTGCCCCACCGGGGTCTCGGCGATCTCGTCCAGCGCGCGGAACTCGGTCAGCGCGCGCACCGAGAAGCGGAACTGGCCGCGACGAATGGTGCCGCCGGCGCCGTTGGCGTTGGCCGCCTGCACCGCGTTGGCGATGTCGTTGGTGGAGAGTCCGAGCGCGCGCATGCGCTCAGGATCCACTTCGATGCGGATCTCGTCCTCGGGCGCGCCTACAACGGCCACGCTGGCCACGCCGCTGATCTGCTCAAGCCGGCGCGCGTGCACGTCGTTGGCAGTGCGCCCGAGCAGCCGAAGGTCGTTGAGCCCCGTGAGGCCGATGACGGCGATCGGGCGTTCGCCTGGATCGCTGGTGAGCAGCGTGGGACGGTCGGCGCCTTCGGGCAGGCGCGCGCGCGCTTGGTCGAGCCGCTCGCGCACGGTGAGGATCGTCGTGGGCATGTCGGTGCCCCAGGCGAAGCGCATCGTGGTGACGGCTTCGCCATTGCGACTGACGGAGCGGAGTTCGACGAGCCCCGGCGTGGCGGCCACCGCCGCTTCAATCGGCTCGGCGACAAACCGTGAGACCTCCTCGGCGGCGGCGCCATCATAGGACGTGCGCACCGTGAGCACGGGCAGCGTGACATCGGGGAGCAGCGTGACCGGCAGCCGCGTGAGCGACACGCTGCCGAGGAGGACGATGGCCAAGGTCGCGGCCACCGTCGTCACCGGACGACGGACGGCGAAGGCGGAGAGCGACATGGGGCGGCCGGTTAGTCTTGGCCGCCGGCCGTGCGCTCGCGCGCCGCGACCACGCGCACCGGCGCGTCATGCGTGAGGGTCAGGTGCCCCTCGATGATCACCCGGTCGCCCGCGTTCACGGGGATGATCCCACTCACCGAATCGGGAAGGATCTCCGTGACCGCGCCGTTGCTGCGGCCGGGCAACACGTAAGTCCACTGGGCGCGGCCATCCTTCACCACGAACACCAGGGGACGTCCGTCGCGCTCGATGATGGCCCGGGCCGGCACGAGGCGGCGGCCGGTGAGCCGCTGGGCCTCGAGGCGCACATCCGCATACATGCCGGGGCGCAACGCGCCACCGCCCTGCGCACTCACGAAGGCGCGGCCGGCGCGCGTGGTGCTGTCCACCATCGGGAGGATCGCCTGCACGCGACCGGCGATGCTCTGCCCCGGGATCGCCGCGCTCGTGATGACGGCATCGCCACCGACGCGGATGAGCGGCAGGTCGTGCTCGAGCACCGCAGCCTCGATGCGCAGGTTCTGCAGGTCCACCAACGCGCCGATGTCCTGCCCCGCGTTGAGGCGATCGCCGACCACGGTGGTGATGCGGTCCACCGTACCGCTGAAAGGCGCGACGATCGCCGAGCGCTCGCGCGCCAGCCTGGCCCGGTCGAGACGCACGCGGGCCGCGGCGAGGCCGGAGCGGATGACGAAGGCGTCGAGGCGCGTCTGCGAGGGCATCACGCCGGTGGCCGCCGAATCGGGACGATAGAGATCCTCGTATCGCTGCTGGGACTCGTTGAGCGCGACCTGCGCCTCGGCGAGGTCGATGTCGAAGGGGCGCGGATCGAGTTCCACAAGCGTCTGCCCGCGCCGCACGCGGTCGCCCGGACGGATGAGCACCCGCGCCACCGTGCCGGCGACTTCGCTGCGAATGCGTCCCTCGGAGTCCGAGCGCACCTGGCCGGTGGTGTTGATCGAGAGGATGAGGTCGCCGTCGGTGACCTCGCCTGCGACCACCGGCAGACTCACCGACGAACTCGTGGCGCCTCCGGAGTCGGCGGCGGCGGTGGAGTCGGCAGCGGCGGCGTCGGTGCTTCCGCCGGACTTGAGTTTGTCGCAGGCCGCGAGGCTGAGGACGGCGGCGAGAAGGGCCAGCGGGCGTCGGATGGGCGCCATCGGAATCGGGACGGGAGGAGCGTGGAAAGGTGTGCCCTCTTGGACCCTTGCCGCCATCACAAGGTTGCCCGAAGGCGCGCGACGACTCACTGCCTGATCTGCCTACGGGGGCCAGGGCGCCCCCGATTCACTTCACCACCCTCATGCGGGTGATCACCAGCCCGCCCGACTCCTCGTCGTCCCGAGGGACGAGCAGCTCACCGTTGGGGAGGAGCCCCACCGGGAGGTAGAAGCCGCTCACCGTACCGGAGTAGGCGCCATCGGAGCCGAACACGTCGAGGACAGGGGGTTTGGCCAGGCGGACCGAGCGTTGGACCCACATCGTGCCGTCGGAAAGCAGGGCCAATCCGTGGACGAACGGCATCACCGGCGCGAGACCAACGTTCTGCATCAGGTCGTCCAGCGGAATCGCGCAGCCGCCGAGCTTGAGGCCCTCGGGATACATGCTCGTGAAATCGGCGATGACGGGTGCGCGCGAGGGGATGTCGCGGCGCACACTCGCGAGGAGTCGCTGGCCCTCGTAGAGCCTGAGCTCGTAGCCCGGCCCGAGATTGGCCAGCATCCGTGGGCCGGCGGTGGCCCAATGGAGTTCGGGCGCGAACCACGTGGGCATCGCGAAGCCGACCCGGCCGCCGCAGGCCTGCAGCATCTTCGGGCGACTGCTGTCGGCCAGCACGAAGAGCGCGTCGGTAGCGCTGGTATCGGCGAAGAGCTCCGTGCGGCGGGATAGCGAGTCGTAGGAGTAGCGTTGGACCCACACGCCCCCGGACCGAAAGGCCGCACGCCTCACGTCCTGGAAGGCGCCGCGCAGTGGGATGTCGTTGATGGGCTCGAGGTCGGATCCCCAGCGCACGAACACGTCGCGACCACCATCGAAGACGGCCAGGGAATCGCCCTGCTGCACCAGCGTCAGCGGGAACTCCATCTCTCCCGGCGCACCGCCCTTGCGCCCGATGCTCCGCTCATAGACGCCGTCGCGCCCGAATCGCCGGACGGCCGGCTCGCGTTCGAGCACGTAGGTGCGCCCGGCCCGGTCGGTGAGCGCCATCTCCGGCGAGACCATCGTGAAGAGCCAGGGCTCGCCCAGCGAGTCCTTCAGCACGTCGATGGGCTCAAACCGCCACGGCAGCGTGGTCTCGGGGCCGGTGGAGGTGACGATGCGCACACCGGCCGAGTCGCTGCGCAACACGCGGTCGGACTGTGGCTGCGGCTCGCCGCAGGCGCCGAGCGCCATCGCACCAAGGGCGACACAGGTCGCCGCTGCCCGCCGCACGCGCGTCATCGCGTCACCCGCATGCGCGTGATCACCATGCCACCGGAGTCCTCATCATCGGCGGGCAGCAGGAGCTCGCCAGTCGGCAGGAGCCCCACCGGAAGGTAGTAGCCTCGCAGCGTGCCGACGTACGCGCCGTCGGAGCCGAACACATCCAACGCCGGCGGCTTCTCGCCTCGCAGGGAGCGTTGCACCCAGATCGTGCCGTCGGAGAGGAGCGTCAACCCGTGCACCTGCGGCATCACCGGCGCCATCTGCGCCCCCTCCATCAAGTCCTCGAGCGGAACCGTGCACGTGATGCCCGGTCCCTGCATCTGCATGCCATCGGGGTAGAGGCGCCTCAGGTCGTCAATGGTGGGCGCACGCTCCGGAATGGCGCGGCGGACGCGGGCGAGCAGGCGATTGCCCTCGTACAGATGGAGGTCGTACGACGGCCCGAGGTTGGCAAGCATGCGGGGCCCGTTCGAGATCCACCGCATCGCCGGTGAGAAGAACACGGGCTGCTGCACCCGCATCCGATCGCCGCACTGCAGCATCCGGCCGCCACGGAATGACTCGTCCTCTTGCGAGAGCAGTGGTTCGGCGGCGGCGGTGTCGCCGAAGAGCAGCGTGCGCGACCCCGTGGAATCGAACGCGAAGCGCTGGATCCAGAGCCCGCCGCTCCGGAAGGCAATCTGCGACACGCGCTCGAGGCCGCCGCGCAACGGGAGGTCGGAGATGGGTTCGAGTTCCGGTCCCCAGCGCACGATTGCCCCGCGCATGAAATCCAACACCGCCAGCGAATCTCCCTGCTGCACCAGCGAGAAGGCCGACTGCATCTCCCCCGGCGCCCCGCCCTTTCGCCCGATGCTGCGCTCGTACACGCCGTCGCGCCCAAATCGCCTGATGGCCGGCTCGCGCTCCAGTACATAGGTGCGCCCCGCCCGATCCGTGAGCACGTGCTGTGGCGAGAGCCCAGTGAAGAGCCAGGGCTCGCCAAGCGAGTCCCGGAACACGTCGATCGGCGCCAGCCGCCAGGGCAACACGGTGTCGGGCCCCGAAGAGGTTACGATCCGCACGCCCGACGAGTCGCTACGCACCACTGTGGAGTCGGCGGCCGCCGAGTCGCCGCAGCCTACGCCGAGGAGAGCCGCCGTCACGATCAGCGGGAGGACGAGGGTTCGCATGCCGCCCTATTTGCGCCCGGGGGCAAAGCCCGTCAACAGCATTCACCGAACCCTAATGAACGGCCGAGGGGAGCCAGCCCAGGCCGGCCCCCCTCTTCCGTCTTCCGTCTTCCGTCTTCCGTCTCGTCACTCAGTTCCCTTCGACCCTGCGCTCCGGGGCCGGATGCCGCTGCAGATACACGAGATCATCCGCGTCCTTCCTCGTCGTATAGATGGTGCCGTTCCCGAAGCCCACCAGCGTGACCCCGTCGGGAATCCGCACCTGGAACGCCACCGCGCCCTGGGCATTGATCACATCGTACAGCGTGCCGCGCGCCTGGGCATTCTCGGTGCGGCGCACCCAGAGTTCGCCATTCGGCCGCGCCAGCACGCTCGCCGGTCCCGAGCGGAACGGCGGCTTCACCTCGGGCCAATTCGTGAGCGGCTCCAGCGGCGGCGCACCCGGCGGCGGGCCCATCTGCGCGCTACGCTGCGTCCCCTGCGGGCCCGTCGTCATCGAAATGGACATCTGCTGCGAGCGGGCCGCGTTGCGCAGTTCCTCCTCATGCCGGATCTCGGCGGCGGTCATTCGAACCGGCGTGTAGCGGATGGGCGCGGACGAGCGCTTCGCGCCGTCCGGCATCACCCAGTCCACGTGATAGTCCGCCGCGCGCACGATGGCGACGCGCCCATCGGGGAACACGGTCCACTCGTCGCGCGGTGCCAGCGGATTCGCGCCGCCGACCATCACCCGCATGTTGTCCCGGCTGCCCGACACCTGCGTGTTCGACGGCGGCAGCTTCACGTAGGCCAGCGTGTCGAGCCGCTTCGTCCCGCGGTCATAGCGCACGATGGCGGTCGAATCGGCCTGTTGCGGACGCCCGTCCGGTCCCATCGAAATGGGTGACGCTTCCCCATAGAGGCGTCCACGCGCGTCGCTCACGCGCCCGAACAGTCCCATCCCCACCATCACCGGCCCCGCGCCCGGACGCGGCGCACTCGGCTCGGCGTCCGTGCGGAAGGTCGAGACCGGCTTGCCGTCGGGCCCGATGATCAGGTAGCGCGTGTTGAGCGGATCGAACAGGAGCGTCGTGTCGCCGGGCGCGATGAACAACCGCATCGGCATCCCGAACTCCTGCGGCCCACTGCCCTCGCGGCCGATCGCCGTGGTGGTTCCCGCGTCGAGGTCCACGAGGTGGAGGATCTTGTCGCGCGGGTCGGCCACGATCAACCGCCCGTTGCTCAGTTCGCGGATCGCCCCGACACCCACCGAGCTGAAGGGTTCCTCGAACGTGAGGTCGGGCGCCGGCAACGGACGCGGCCCCTGCTGCGCCACCAGCGGCGCGCCAACCACCAAGCCCAGCGCCAGCGCGGGCAACCGACGGATCATCATCGCGTACATAGTGCACTCAAGTGTGGGATGGATCGCCCCCGACACACCACGGCCGGCGGGACATGCAATCTGTCACCGCCGGCCGCTGGATGGTTCCCTTAGGTCAGAATCGGTCCTACGGCAGCGGATGCCGGCGGATGTACATCAGGTCGTCCTCATCCACCCGCGCCGTGTACACGCTGGTCGCGCCGAAGCCGAGCAGATTCACCCGCTCCGGCAGCTTGATGGCGTCCACCACCCGCCCCTCGGCGTCGAGCAGGTCGTAACGCTGGCCCGGGGTGCGGTCCAGAACCGGCACCCACGCGCGCCCTCTCGGATCAATGCGGATCTGGTCCCCCGTGATGGCCGGACGCTGCGTCTGCCATGTCTCCGGCTCCAGCAGCTCCACGCGCGGCATCTGCCCCGCGCCAGCTCCCATTCCAGCGGCCTGACGCATGCCCTCCTCCATGGTGCGCTGCACGGAGTCCATCATCATGCGTCTGTCCGCCGCCGTCACCGGCAACTGCGCGTAAGGCAACGCCGCCCCCCGCCGCGAGGCGCCACCCACCGGGAAGAACTCCGGCACGTAGTTGCGGCCGCGCACCACGATCACCCGTCCGTCGGGATACACACCCCACGCGTCCTGCGGCGGGAAGCCCGGCACGCGGATGCGAATCAGCGCCTGCGAGAACTCGGGTGCGGCCGTGAACGTCGGGATCCTCGTGAGCGTGTCCGCCCGCATGGTCTTTGGATCGGTGCGCACGAGCACGGCGGAGTCGGACATGGTCATCCGCCCGCCTTCGAAGGAGACCGCGATGGCCTGTCCGTACCAGCGCCCGGCCGCGTCGAGATGGCGCGTCATGGGACGGTTCATCATCGCCATCGGATCGCCGGCGCCCGGCAGGAGTGCCGTGCGGCGAGCCGTGCCCGTCGGGTCGAGGACCAGCATCCGCGACTGCAACAGGTCAAGCAGCTGCACCGAGTCCCCTGGCGTGCGCCACATCCCGATCACACTGCGGAACTCGGTCGGGCCGCTGCCTTCGCGCGACACCTCACGCTGTTCCTGCGTGCGGAAGTCGGCCACGGCGAGGCGCTTTTCCTTGCTGTCGTGCACCACGATGCTGCCGTCGCGCAACTCGACCAGTTGCAGCGGCCCGGACCACGGCTCCTCGAGCTCGGCGTTCGGCGCGGCGAGGGCGCGTGCGGCGCGGGGCTGCTGCGCCGCAAGCGGGGCAACGATGCCGCCGAGCAGTGCAAGCGCGGCGATGAAACGATGGACCGTGTGGCGCATCCGAGTTGACCTGGCGTTAGAGACGAAGAACCGACGGCATCCGCGCACTCCCTACGCCCGCGGACACCGTCGGTTCCACCTGCTATCTACCACCCGACGCCTGACTACTCCCCAGCCGTCAGTTCGATCTGCTCATCCGGCCCGGCGTCGCCTTCACCCTCGGCGCCGTCGTCCTTGTCGTCGGAGACCACGCGCGCAATCGCCGCGACCACGTCGCCCATCTCGAGGTCCTTGAGCCGTACGCCCTGCGCCACGCGCCCGGTCTCGCGGATGTCCTTCACCGCGCAACGCAGCGACTGGCCGCCACGCGTGATCAGCATCATCCCGTCTTCGGGCAGCACTTCGAGCAGGCCCACCACGTCACCGGTCTTCTCGGTGCGCTTCACCGTCAGGATGCCCTTGCCGCCGCGGCCCTGCACCCGGTACTCGTCAATGCCGGTGAGCTTGCCCAGCGCCAGCTCGGTGACCACGAGCAGCCGCGCCTCGCGCTTCACCACCACCATGCCGACCACGCGGTCGCCGTCGCCCAGGGCGATGCCGCGCACGCCGGTGGTGTCGCGCCCCATCGGACGGGCCTCCTGCTCGTGGAAGCGGATGCTCAGGCCGTGGCGCGTCACCAGCACCACGTCGTTGGTGCCGGTCGTGATCTGCACGTCCACCAGCTCGTCGCCTTCCTCGAGCTTGATGCCCTTGATGCCCGTCGAGCGCACGTTGCTGTAGTCCGACAGGGCGGTCTTCTTCACCGTGCCGTTCCGCGTGCAGAACATCAGGAACTCGTTGTCCGAGAACTCCTTCACCGGCACGATCGCCTTCACCGTGGTGTCGGGCGACACGTTGATGAGGTTCACGATCGGCTTGCCGCGCGTCGCCCGCGCACCCTCGGGGATCTCGTGCACCTTCAACCAGAAGCAGCGCCCGTCCTGCGTGAACACCAGCAGGTAGTCGTGCGTCTGGGCCACGAAGAGGTGCTCCACGAAGTCGTCGGTGCGGAGCTCGGTGCCCTTGGTGCCCACGCCGCCGCGACGCTGCTTGCGGTAGGTGGAGATGTTCGTGCGCTTGATGTAGCCGGCGTGCGAGATGGTGACGACCATCTCCTCGTTGGCGATGAGGTCCTCGATGGAGAACTCGCCCTCGTTGCTCACGATCTCGGTGCGGCGCTCGTCGCCGTACGAGGCCACCAGCGTGGCGAGCTCGTCCTTCATCACCTGCATGCGCTTGGCCTTCGACGCCAGCAGGGTCTCGAGATCCTTGATCTGCCCGCGCACCTCGGCCAGCTCCTCCTCGAGCTTCTCGATCTCCAGTCCGGTGAGCTTGGCGAGGCGCATGTTGAGCACGGCCTCGGCCTGCCGCTCCGAGAGCTTGAAGCGGCGTTGCAGCTGCTCGCTCGCCTGCGGCGTGTCCTCGGCCGCCCGGATGACCTTGATCACCTCGTCGATGTTGTCGACGCAGATCTTGAGGCCCTCGAGGATGTGCTCGCGTTCCTTCGCCTTGTCGAGGTCGAACTGCGTCCGCCGGACGATGACTTCATGCCGATGCGCGATGTAGTGCGTCAGCACCTCGCGCATGGCCATCACCTTCGGCACCAGGCGCTTGCTCACCGGATCCGGCACCAGCGCCAGCATGATCACGCCGAAAGTGCTCTGCATCGACGTGTGCTTGTACAGCTGGTTCAGTACCACCCGCGGGATCGCGTCGCGCTTGAGCTCGATCACGATGCGGGTCTGCGAATCCG
Organism: Gemmatimonadaceae bacterium; assembly: GCA_024710705.1. Lineage (GTDB taxonomy): Bacteria > Gemmatimonadota > Gemmatimonadetes > Gemmatimonadales > Gemmatimonadaceae > Pseudogemmatithrix. The sequence goes on from JANJUF010000113.1 coordinate 37,334, forward strand.
ACTCGTCGCGCAGGTCGGACACGCCTTCGATCTTCTTGTCGCGCACCAGCTCGGCGATGTTCGTCACCAGCGTCGCGCGGTTCACCTGGTACGGCAGCTCCGTGACGACGATCTGCGACTTGTTCGAGCTCTCCTTCTCTTCGATTACGGCCCGGGCGCGCATCACGACCTTGCCGCGTCCCGTCTCGATGTAGTCCTTGATCCCACTGCGGCCGTAGATGAACGCCCCGGTGGGGAAGTCCGGCCCCTTCACCAGCGCGTGGATCTGCTCCGGCGTCAGGTCAGGATTGTCGATCATCGCCGTCACCGCCGCCGCCACTTCGCGCAGGTTGTGCGGCGGGATGTTCGTCGCCATGCCCACCGCGATGCCGGCCGAGCCGTTCACCAGCAAGTTCGGGAACGACGACGGCAGCACCGTCGGCTCCTCGAGGCGGTCATCGAAGTTCGGCGCGAAATCGACGGTGTTCTTGTCGATGTCGGTGAGCATCTCCACCGCGATGCGCGTCAGCCGCGATTCCGTGTAGCGGTAGGCCGCCGCCGGGTCGCCGTCCACCGAGCCGAAGTTCCCCTGGCCGTCCACCAGCGGGTAGCGCAGCGAGAAGTCCTGCACCATGCGCACCAGCGCGTCGTACACCGACTGGTCGCCGTGCGGGTGGTACTTGCCGAGCACGTCACCCACCACCGTCGCCGACTTCTTGTACGGCCGCCCCGGCACCAACCCGAGTTCGTTCATCGCGTACAGCACGCGCCGGTGCACCGGCTTGAGGCCGTCGCGCACGTCCGGCAGCGCGCGGCTCACGATGACGCTCATCGAGTAGTTGATGAACGACTCCTTCACCTCGTCCTGGATCAGGCGCGGGAGGATGCGCTCACGGTTGTTCGGGGCCGTCATAGCAGCTCGTTTTGGGGGCGAATTTCAGGGGCTCGTGCGACCCCGAAAATTACGCGTTCGGCGCGCGGCAAACAACCTCTGTTTTCACTCTGAAAACGGGCGTCAGCGCGGATCCGCCGAGGGCCCTTCCGCGTCCGCCTGCGCGCGCCGCACCGCGTCACGCTCCGAGCGCCATTCCTCGTACCAACGCCGCGTCACCTCGCCCGCCAGCTCGCGATTGCCGAGCCCGAACGAGAGCGCCAGCGCCAACGCGATCGCCCCGAAGATGATCGCGAACGCCGTGGTCACGATGCCGGTGGCCACCCCGAGCTCCTGCAGCGACATGAAGATCGCGAGCAGCACCACGCCGCCCTTCCCCACCCGCGCCAGGATCGTCGCCCCCGAGAGCGCCCCCGCCGACGCCCCGATCAGCGCCGCCACGAGGTCGCCCAACACCAGACCGAGAATGACGATCACCACCGCCGCAATCACGCTCGGCACGTAGCTCACCAGCTCGGCGAAGGCCTGGCCGAGGTAGTCGATGCCCAGCGTGTCGGCGGCCAAGAGCATGGCCGTGAAGAGCAGGAACCAGAACACCACGTTCGACAGCACCCGCGTCGGCGTGAGCGGCACGCCGTAGGGGTCGAGCGGCGCCGACACGCCGCCGCGCTGCAAGGCCTCGTTGAGGTGCACCCGCCGCAGCAGGCGCAGCACCGTCCGCTGCGCCAGTCGCGCCACCAGGTAACCCGCGGTCAGCACCACGGCCGCGCCGAACAGCGCCGGCACGTATTCCCACAACCGCATCAGGCTCTCACGCAACCGCTCGAGGAACGTCATGGCTGTGCTCGGTGTCTCGGGGGAACGGCGTCAGAACGTAATCTGCAGGATCGGATGCACACCGGCCGCGCCGCTCGCCGCGGCCAGCGCGCCCATCGGACGGAACTGCACGCGCGAGGAGAGGTCGAAGCGGCGCCCCTCGTCCGGCACCGGTTGGGCATAGCGCTCGGTGAGCCAAATACCGGCGATGCCTCCCAGCGCCGCGAAGGCCAGCGTCGGGGCCGCGCCGCGTTCGGCCTCGCCCGAGACCAACACGCCGAGCCCGATACCCATCAGCGCCCCCGCCCCGCTGCCGAGCGCGACCAGCGCGCCCTCGGAGCGGGTGTGGTCGAAGCGGCGCACGAGCCAACGGTCCGCGCCCCACACCCCCGCCAGCCCGCCGATCAACACTGTGGTCGCGATGGCCTGCGTGCCTGGCGAACTCTCGGCGATCACCGTGCCAGCCGCCAGCGCACCGATGCCGGCGCCGAGCCACAGCAAGGACGCGTCGCCGGCCGTCACCTCGTACGACGCACGACCCGCGTACAGCCGCCCCAAGGCATAGCCTCCCCAACCCAGCACCATCGGTATCGCCAATCGCGTATTCCGGCTCAGGCCTTCCCCATCGGCATCGTCGGGATCGAACACGTACGTGAGCCCGAGTGCGGTGAGAAAGGTGAGGTCGTGACCCACCACCGTCGCCACCGCTTCCCCCTCGGTGAGCCCGCTGCCCAGCATCACGCCAGCCGCCGATCCGCCGAGTCCGCCAAGGAGCGTCAGCGCCGCCGCCTCGCCATCACGCATGCGCGCCGCGTCGGCCAACAACAAGCCGTTGATGCTCCCGCGCCAGCCCATGCGCGAACTCAGGATCTGTCGCGCCGGCGTGATCTCCACCTGGCGCGTGATCTCAGTGGCGGCGAAGAACGTGCCACCCGCCATCACCAGGTAGCCGGCCAGCCGCGTTGCCGGCTCGGTGCCCACCATCACCGCGAATGCTGGCGCGTACGACGCAAGCCCGAGGATCGCCTGGTTGCGCACGAAAGCGATGCGCATCTCGCGCGTGGTTTGGCCGCCCTGCCCCTCGTCATCCAGTCTCACCGTGTCGGCCAGCGGCTCGCGCGAGAAGTCGAGGCGTGGCGGGGGCTCCTGCTGGGCGACGGCGCGGGACGCGCCGAGAGACAGCGCGAGCAGCGCGCGGAGGAGTGGGTGCATGCCGAGCAATCTATGCCGCGTCAATTCCGTGTGCCGCGTTTGAGGTCGAACAGCACACTGCGTTTGCACTGCGGGCACAGCAGCCACTCGCGCTGCCGCGCGTAGCCGAGCCCGAAGCTCCCGCCGCCGATCGCCCGCTCCTTCATCCGCACATGGCAGCGCGGACAGTCGGCGTGCCCATCGCGACCATAGGCCTCGCGCACGGCCCGCTCCTCGTCGGCGGTGAACTGCGCCTTCTCAACCATCCGATACCCGCAACACCAGCTTGCCGAATTGCGCCCCATCGCGCATCCGCTCGAAGGCGACGCGCCCTTCGGCGAGTGGATACACGGCGTCCACCGTGGGCCACAGGCGGCCCGCCGCGAGTTCGGCGGTCACCGCGTCGAACTCGGCGTCGTTCCCCATCGTCGAGCCCATCAACGACCACTGGTACCAGAAGAGCCTTCGCACGTCCGTCGTGGCGTTCGCACCCGAGGTCGCGCCGCAGGTCACGAGGCGCCCGCCGCGCGTGAGCGCCATCAGCGACGCGTTCCAGGTCCGCTCGCCCACCGATTCGATCACCACGTCCACGCCGCGCTTCTTCGTGCGCTCACGCACGACCTTGCCCACATCCTCGGTGGCGTGGTTGAGCAGCACGTCGGCGCCGAGCGCCTCGGCCTGGGCGAGCTTCTCGGCGCTCGACGAGGTGACCCACACCCGCGCCCCACGCGCCTTGCAGATGCGCAGCGCCGCCTGGGCCACGCCCCCGCCGATGCCCCAGATCAGCACGTCCTCGCCCGCCTGGACCTGGGCCCTTGTCACGCACATGCGCCACGCCGTGAGCGTCGCGAGCGTGAACGCCGCGGCGATGTCGTCGGGCACGCTTGCTGGGATGCGCCGCAGGTTCGACGCCGGCAACACGAGGTATTCGGCGAAGCTCCCGGGATGGTGTTCGCCGAGGAGCCCGAAGCGCACGCAGAGCGAATGCTCCCCCTTGTGGCACCATTCGCAGGCGCGGCAGGAGATGCCTGGGTTGATCACCACACGGTCGCCGACGCCGAGCCTGCCCACGGCGCCCTGCGTGGACTCGACCACGCCCATCCCGTCCGCTCCGAGAATCCACGGCGGAGTGATCGTGACGCCGGGTAGGCCGCCGATCGTCCAGAGGTCAAGCCGATTGAGCGCGACGGCGCGGATCCGCACCCGGACCTCCCCGTCGGCGCGGAGGGCCGGCACGGCCAGGTCGTCGCGATGCTGGATGCGCTCGGTCCCTCCATGCGCATCGATTGTCAATGCTCGCACCGCTCCCCCTCTCCGCTATATTTGTGTCATGATCGAGATCAAGGTGCCTCCCCTCGGCGAATCGATCACCGAGGCGACCGTCTCCCGATGGCTCAAGCAGGAAGGCGATGCCGTCGCCGTCGGCGATACGCTCGTCGAGCTGGAAACCGATAAGATCACCGTGGAGGTCCCCGCGCTCAATGCCGGCGTGCTCCGCACGCGCTTGAAGGGCGAAGGTGATGTGGTGCAGTTGGCCGAAGTGCTCGGCCAGCTTGAAGAGGGGGCAAGCGCCGCCGCGGCGCCAGCCCCGAGCGCTTCGGTGGCTCCGGCGGCTGCGCCGACGTCCGCGCCCGCCCCTGCGGCGCCGGCTCCCGCTGCACCGGCTCCCGCTGCACCGGCTCCCGCGCCGGCCGCGCCGAGCGAAGTGCGGGCGGCCCCCTCGGCCGTGAAGCTCGCGGCCGCGACCGGCGTTGACCTCGCCAGCGTCCCGGGCACCGGACGTGGCGGCGTGGTGAGCAAGCCCGACGTGATCGATGCGCTGAACGCACCGAAGGCCGTCCCGGCGACTGCCGTCGCTCCCGCGCCGACCCCTGCGGCGGCACCGGCCGCCGCCGCGAAACCCGCCGCCCCGCTGCGTCCCGCCCCCGCCGATGGCGTGCGCGAGACCCGCGAGAAGATGACGACGCGCCGCAAGCGCATCGCCGAGAACCTGCTCCAGGCCCAGCACAGCACCGCGCATCTCACGACGTTCAATGAGATTGACATGTCGGCCGTCTCGGCCGTTCGCGAGCGGATGAAGGAGCGTGTGGAGAAAGAGCACGGCGTGAAGCTCAGTTTCATGCCCTTCTTCGCCAAGGCCGCTGCCCTGGCCCTCAAGGCGTATCCGGTGGTCAATTCGCAGATCGACGGCGACTCCGTCATCTACAAGCACTACGTGAACCTCGGCATCGCCGTGGCCAGCGAGCAGGGGCTTGTCGTGCCGAACGTGAAGGACGCCGACCGCATGAGCATGGTGGGCTTCAGCCGGGCGATGGGTGCCGTGGCCAAGCGCGCCCGCGACGGCAAGCTCAGCATGGACGACCTCACCGGCGGGACCTTCACCATCACCAATGGTGGCGTGTTCGGTTCGCTGGTCTCCACGCCGATCATCAACTATCCGCAGGTCGCCATCCTGGGGCTGCACAAGATCCAGGACCGCCCCGTCGCGATTGACGGCAAGGTCGAGATTCGGCCCATGATGTACGTGGCGCTCAGCTACGACCACCGCATCATCGACGGCCAGCAGGCGGTGCTCTTCCTCGTTCGCGTGAAGGAACTGATGGAAGACCCGGCCTCGATGCTCATTGACGACTGACGTGACCGAACCCACCCTCACTCCCGACGTCGTCGTCATCGGCGGCGGTCCCGGCGGCTATGTCGCCTCCATCCGCGCCGCCCAGCTTGGCCTCTCCACCGTCTGCGTGGAGTTCGACAAGACGCTCGGCGGCACCTGCGTCAACGTCGGCTGCATCCCCTCCAAGGCGCTGCTCGGCTCCAGCGAACACTACGAGTTCGCCCTCAAGCACGCGCAGGAGCACGGCATCCGCCTGAGCGGCGTCACCCTCGACCTCGCGCAGATGATGAAGCGCAAGGACGATGTCGTCGCCCAGAACACCAAGGGCGTCGAGTTCCTCTTCAAGAAGAACAAGGTCACCTGGGCCAAGGGCGTCGGCACGCTCAAGGCCGGCAACGTGGTCGAAGTGCGGGCCATGGACGGCAGCCTCACCACGTATCGCCCCAAGCACGTGATCCTCGCCACCGGCTCGGTGCCGATGACGCTGCCGTTCCTGCCCTTCGACGAAGAGCGCATTCTCAGCAACGTCGGCGCGCTACGGATTCCCGAGGTACCCAAGCACCTCATCGTGATCGGCGGCGGGGTGATCGGGCTCGAGCTGGGTTCCGTGTGGCGGCGCCTCGGCGCGATGGTGACGGTGATCGAGTACGCCCCGACCATCCTGCCGGGCATGGACGCCGACGTCGTGAAGGAAGCGACGAAGATCTTCACGAAGCAGGGCCTCGAGATCCACACCGGCACCCAGGTGACCGGCGGGCATCGCGAAGGCCAGCGCATCGTGATCACCACCGGCACCAACGGCTCGGCGCGCACCTTCGGCGCTGACTACGTGCTGGTCTCCATCGGCCGTCGCCCAGCCCTCACCGGCGTGGACGCCGAGGCACTCGGCCTCGCGCTCGGCCAGCGTGGCGAGATCCTCGTGGACGCGCAGATGCGCACCAACCTCCCCAACGGGTTCGCCATCGGTGACGCGGTGGGAGGGAAGCTCCTCGCCCACAAGGCCGAGGAAGAAGGCGTGATCGCCGCCGAGGTGATCGCCGGGAAGCAGGCCAAGATGCACTACCACAACATGCCGGGCGTGGTCTACACCTGGCCGGAGATCGCCACGGCAGGCCTCACCGAAGCCGAGGCCCGCGCCAGCGGCCGCGCCATCAAGGTGGGCAAGTTCCCCTTCAGTGCGAACGGCCGCGCCCGCACGATGGCCAGCACCGAAGGCTTCGTGAAGTTCGTCACCGACGCCGCCACCGACGAGATCCTCGGTTGCCACATGATCGGCCCGAACGTGAGCGACCTGCTCAGTGAGATCGTGCTGGCGATGGAGTACCGCGGCACCGCCGACGACGTGGGCGAGACGGTGCACTCGCACCCGACGCTCAGCGAGACGGTGAAGGAAGCGGCCCTCGCGGCGCTCGGACGCGCCGTTCACATCTAGCGCGCCGGGCCCCTAGAGGTAGCGGTCCTGCACGACGCCAAGGTGATGGAGCAGGTGGCCGGCGGTGATCCACGCGAGGCCGCGCGTCGTGACGGCGAAGCCGTTGGCTGAGCCGCGGCGCGTCCACGCGTCGGACGGCAGGCCCGAAAACAGCGTCACGGTGGCCTCGCGCACGGACTGCAGCTCGTCGAGGATCGAATCCATGGAGCGCACGGCCGCCCCGCTCATCGGCGCGTAGGCCTGCTCGTCCCAGCCGGGGAGCGGCGTGGCATCGCCGCGGGCGATGCGGAGGGCGCGATACGCAAAGATTCGCTCGGCGTCGGCGCAGTGCAGCGCCACTTCCTTGAGCGTCCACTTCCCGGGCGCATAGGCGTGCGACGCCACGTGCTCCGGCAGGTCGCCTAGGAGCGCCGACGCGATCTCGGCCCCGCCGATCAGGGCCTCGACGATGTCTCCATCCGGGACCTGTGCGATGTAGCCGGCATAGAACGGGGCGTACTCGTCGGCGGCGGGCCGGATGCGGCGATGGGCGCTCATAGCGGGTGCTCGATTCCGTGGTGTTTGCAGAATCTACACCGCGGGCGGGGGATTGGTGGCTGGCTTGCTCGGCTCTCGGGCTAGGCTCGGCGGTCTGGACTTCTTTGCCACAGAGGCACAGGGACACGGAGGGCATGGTGGAGCGGGACTCCTTGAGCGCGCGCGTGATCGGCGCCGCCATCGAAGTGCATCGCGTGCTCGGACCTGGTCTTCTGGAGTCCGTCTACTCCAAGTGCCTGCGGATCGAGCTGGACGCGCTAGGCCTGCGGACTCAACGCGAAGTGTCCGTGCCGATCCGTTACCGCGGGACACGCGTGGACGCTGCGTATCGCATCGACTTGCTCATCGAGAAGACACTGATCGTCGAAGTAAAGAGCACCGCCCGTGACGACCCCGTCTTCCGCGCGCAGCTCCTGACCTATCTCAAGCTCACCGGGCTACGAACCGGACTCCTCCTCAACTTCGGCCGCCCCACCCTCCGGGAAGGAATCATCCGCATGGTGCGCTAGCACCGCACCAATACCTCTGTGTCCCTGTGCCTCTGTGGCAAAAGGAAGAGCCGGCCCCACGAGGAGGCCGGCTCAGTACCACGGGCCGCACCGGCGATCAGTCGTCCGAGAGCTTGGCCAGGATCTGCTGCGGCACGTGCGCCGGCGTCACCATCCGGCGGCGGCGCCCCGTCTCGGCACTGATCCGCTTCCAGAGCTCGAGCTCGCGCTCGGCCCCGGCCAGCGACGACTCGGCGACGGGCTCCCCGTCCAGGAACGCGTGCACCGGCGTCGACAGCTTGCGCGACTCTATCGGCACCTCGCGATCGGTCGCCTCCGCCTCGGCAGGCACGCGCGGCTCCGCGGACGGGGTCCGCGTCTCGTTCCGGGGATCCAGCGGATCATGCATCACGAGTATCGCTCCTCAAGCAGCTTTTGCAGCGCCTCGCGGGCGCGGTGGACACGCATCTTCAGGGCTCCGACGGTCGCCTCGAGCAGGACTGCCATCTCCTCGTACGACCGGCCTTCCACGTGCTTCATCACGAATGCTTCCCGCAGCGAGTCGGGCAGCGCCCCCAAGGCTCCATCCAGGTCGCGCCGTAACTCCCCGCGGTCCAGCTCCTGCTCGGGCGTCTCAAAGGAAGACGGTTGATCGTCCTCTTCGTAACTGAGATGGCTCCGTCGGATGTTCTTGAGCCAGTCCTTGCACCCGTTGGCCACGATCCGGAACACCCAGGCGTCGAACCGGCCGCGCACCTCGGCGAGATGGTGATACGCCTTGATGAACGACACCTGCAGGATGTCTTCGGCGACGTCCGCACTCCCCGTCATTCCGTAAGCGTGGCGGTACAGCGGGTCGCTGTAGCGCTCGATCAGGATGCCGAAGGCGTTACGGTCCCCGGCGAGCACGCGGTCAATGACCGCCTGATCGGCATCGAGAAGGTCGTCCGGGGGAGCTGGCTCGGTCGAGTTCACTGGCACGACGCTAGTGTAATCCAACACTCGCGTCGCGGACAGGGCCGCGCAACACCGAACGGCCCCCGCGAATCCGGGGACTGTCGCATAGCAGGGACGAGGGGCACTCGACCCGGGTCACAACTCGACGGCGTCGCTCACGACGGAAGCGGAGGCGAATGCCGCCCACCCGGCGGCGCGCACCACCGCACCGTGCTCATCGAGTGTCGGCGGCGGACGCCGTACCGTCGCGGGACGGGCCGGCGCCACGCCCGTGAGCGCCGACGACGACACCTCGGCCAGCGCCTCGAGCACAGGCTTCACCACGCCGCAGGGCACGCCCGCGGATGCGAGGCGCGCGAGCCACTGGGCCGCCGCGCGTGTGCGCACCTGGGCCGCGATGGCATCCACCACGCGCGCGCGCTGCGCCAGTCGGCCGGCGTTCGTCGCCAGGGCCGGATCCGCCGCCAGCGCCGGCAACTCCAGTGCGCGAGCGCAGGCCGCGAACTGCCGATCGCTTCCCACCGCGATCACAATCGGTCGGTCGGACGCCTCGAAGAGTTGGTACGGCACGAGGTTCGCGTGCGCGTTCCCCCAGCGCTGGGCCTCGCGCCCCGTCACCAACGCGTTCTGCGCGACGTTGATCAACGCCGACGTGGCGGCGTGCAGCAGTGAGACCACGAGGTGCCGGTCACCACGCCGACCGCCGGCGAGGGCCGCGAGAATCTGGATCGCTGCGTCCTTTCCCGCGAGCACGTCGGCGAGGGCCACGCCCACCTTCATCGGCGCGCCATCGGGCTCGCCCGTGATGGACATCCACCCGCTCTCGGCCTGGACCACGAAGTCGTAGCCCGGTCGGGAACTTTCCAGTCCGAATCCGGTGATCGTGCACCAGACGAGGCGCGGGTGCGCCACCAACCGCGTCGCCGCGCCGAGGCCGAATCGCTCAAGTGTGCCTGGTTTGAAGTTCTCCAGCACCACGTCGGCCTCGGCCATCAGGTCGCGCAGCAGGGCTTGGTCCTCGGCGCGCGCGAGATCGGCCGCGACGCTCAGCTTGTTGCGATTTGCAGAGAGGAAATACGCACTTTGCCCGCGCCCGTCGAAGGGCGGGCCCCATCCGCGCGTCTCGTCACCGCTCCCCGGACGCTCCACCTTGAGGACATCTGCCCCCAAATCACCGAGAATCATCCCGGCGAGCGGCCCAGCGAGAACGCGGGACATATCGAGGATTCGGACACCAGCAAGCGGAAGTGTGCTCATAGTGTCCTTGTGCTGTTGTGATATTGGCACATATACTGCGATGCGGTAGGGTCGGAAATGGCGTAAAATCAGTCCAGTCAGTCACTTGCGTAGAGCGCAGAAAATCATATACTTGCGGCCGTTCATCTCACGCAGTACCTCGCAACAGGACCACCAGACCATGCCAGACACCGCGAAGCCGGCCGAAGCGGCCGCCGCTGACAAGCCCGTTCCCCCGAAGCGTAGCCCCGGACACCGCGGCGCGGATGTCCGCGACACCGTCGCCGAGATGGCGGCCAAGGCCCACGAGATCTCGCTCGAGGCTGGAAGCAAGATGGCCGCCGCGATGAAGGAAGTCATCGGCGCCGCCGCCGGACTCTCCGCGTTCGCCATCGAGAGTGCGCGTGACCTCGTGCAGTTCATGGTCCGTCGCGGCCAGATGACGCAGGAAGAGGCCGACAAGCTCATCGCCGAAGCTGAGGCGGCTTGGCTCAAGAAGAACAAGGGCAAGTTGCCGCCGGCCAAGCCGGATCCGTTGAAGCCCGCGGCGGCGAAGGCCGCGCCACCCGCCAAGAAGGCGGCCCCGGCGAAGAAGGCCCCTGCCGCCAAGAAAGCCCCGGCGAAGAAGGCGCCCGCCGCCAAGAAGCCGGCCGCGAAGAAGGCGCCCGCCGCCAAGAAGTGACCTGCGGGGGCTCGCGTGCAGCCTGACGTGAGCGTTCCCCCCGGCGATGCCGTCGCGCTCGCGCGCGCGCTAATCGCCTGCGATTCCCGCAACCCGGCCTTCGCCCCGGACGCCCCGGGCGAAGGCGCCGCCGCCGCGCTCCTCGCCGCGACGCTCCGCGCCTGGGGCTTCACGGTGGATCTCATCGAAGTCGCGCCGGGCCGCCCCAACGTGCTCGCCCGCATCGGCGGCGGACACGGCGGCCGCTCGCTGATCCTCAACGGACACCTCGACACCGTCGGCGTGGACGGCATGACGCACCCGCCCTTCGGCGCCGAGCTAGGCGACGGCCGACTCTACGGCCGCGGCAGCTGCGACATGAAGGCCGGCGTCGCCGCGATGTGTGCTGCAGCGCTCCGCGCCGCCGCCACGGGCCTTGGCGGCGAAGTGATCATCACCGCCGTGATCGACGAAGAATGGGAGAGCGCCGGCACGCGGGCCCTGCTCGAGCTCGGTGTGACGGCCCACGCCGCGATCGTCACCGAGCCCACACGGCTCGCCATCTGCCCGGCACACCGAGGCTTCGCCTGGGCCGACGTGCTCGTGCATGGGCGCGCCGCCCACGGCTCCCGCTACGAACTCGGCATTGACGCCATCACGCACGCTGGCATGCTGCTCGCCGAGCTCGACGCCCACCAGCGCGACGTGCTGCCGTCGCGGGCGCATCCGTTATTGGGCCGCGCCTCGCTGCACGCCGGCACCATCACCAGCGTCGGGAGCCTGAGCGCGTATCCCTCGTCCTGCCGCGTGGGCATCGAGCGACGCACGCTGCCGGGTGAGTCGGGCGAGGACTTGATCCGCGAGATCGCCGCCGCCGGGGCCCGTGTTCAGGCCCTGCACCCGAACTTCCGCGCCGAGACCACGCTCGGACTCGTGCAGCAGCCAAACGAGGTCGCCAGCGACCATCCGCTGGTCACCACCCTGGCAGCGGCCGCCGCCACACAGCACGCGCCCGCGCCCATCGAAGGGCTGTCCTGCTGGACCGATGCGGCATTGCTCACGGCCGCTGGCATCCCGGCCATCTGCTACGGGCCTGGTGATATCGCCCTCGCCCACGCCGCCGAGGAGTACGTTCCGGTAGACGAGATCACGCGCGCAACGGCGGTGCTCTCGGCGTTCATCATCGCGTGGTGCGGACCGAAGGGGGTCGCGTGGGGCAGTTGAGCGTGACGCAGTACGATGCACTCGAGCGCGCCATCGTGGACCAGCGGCGGGTGCGGGTGATGCGACGCGGCACCGAGTTCCTCGTGATTCCCCAGAAGCTCTCGCTCATCCAGGGGCGTGAGGCCATCAGCGCGCGGCACCCCTCCACCGGGGCGGCCCTCACGATCTACCTCGACGAGGCCGATGCGATCGAGGTGGTGCGATGAGCGCGCCGCTGCCGCTGGTCGCGGTGTACGCCGACGAATCCTGCCTCGGCAATGGGAAGGAAGGGGCGAACCCCGGCGGTGCCGGCGCGCTGATCGAGTTCCGCCGCCCCGATGGGCGCATCTCGCGCCGCGACCTGTGGATCAGCGAGCCGGCGACCACGAACAACCGCATGGCCCTGCGCTCGGTGATCGAGACCTTCCGGGCCCTCGGCGCCAAGGACGGGCACTTCCGCGCGGTCTTCACCACCGACTCGCGCTACATCGTGGACGGCATGAAGGAGTGGGTCTTCGGCTGGGCGCGCGCCGGATGGAAGCGCAAGACCGGACCGATCGAGAATCTCGCCCTGTGGAAGGAGGCCATCCGCGAGGCTGGTCGGCACCAGGTCTCTTGGCATTGGGTGCGCGGGCACAACGGCCATCCGCAGAACGAGTACGCCAATCACCTCGCGACGCGGGCCGCCGCCGACCAGTCGTCCAGCGGGGGCGCCGTACCTTCCGAGTTCGAGCCCTGGCTCGCGGCGTATCGGGCCAAGGGCGGACGCACGCACGACGTGGCAGCCTTCCCCGATAGCGACAGCTTCAGGGCCTCGGCATCTTTGCCTCGCGTGGACTGATTCCTGTGGATACCATCGACCTCCTCTTCCGACGTCTCGTGCTCGCGGCCCAAGCGGCCGACGCGCTGGCGCGTCCGCTCGAAGTCGGGGAGATCCTCGACACGCTGGTCACCTATCGCGCCGCGCGGCGCGACGGCACCATCGACACCCACGACGACTACCTGCACGCGATGCTGCAGATCCTCGCCGGCGAGCGCGAACTCGTCTTCGCCGACGACCTGATGCAGGACGACCTCCGCAACGAGGTCGCGTCGTCGAACCCCGACCTCGGCGTGCTCCGCACCTACGCCAGCGCCAAGGTGCGGCTCTCCACCAGCGCCGTGCAGCGGGTCCTGGCGGGCGACACGGCGATTGACCTGCGCCCGACGACGCCGGACGGGGTATCAGCAGTGGAGCCCGTCGGGGGAATGACCCCCGCCAGCACCCCTGCCACCGCCCCGGCCACCGTGGTTCGGAGCGTCGAACCCCAAGGCGCCGAATGCCCGTACTGCACCCATGCGCTCCCCACGGATCGCCCGGTGAAGTACTGCCCCGGATGTGGCATCAACCTGCGCGTGCGCCGCTGTCCTGGGTGCAGCACGGAGATCGAATCCGAATGGAAGTTCTGCGTCACCTGCGGCCGCTCGGCCGCCTGAGCCTCGTCGTCGCCGCCGCGACCCTCCTCGCATCGCCCCTCGAGGCGCAGCGGCGTGGGCGTGGCGACGCGCTGCCGGCGACACCCACGGCGACCTGGCCCGTGAAGACGCGAGAGCATGTGGACCTCTGGCTCCACGGCTTCGCGCTGCTGCAGGACGACACCGCCGCCGTGCCGATCTTCGATCGCGGGTATCGCGAACGCATCACGGTGATCAAGAACGGGCGCGGCCTCTACACGGCCTTCGATGCCGCCCGCGACGAGCTCGCGCGCACCGGCGCCACGCACCTGCTGAACGCCCAGTTCCTGGCGCTGTATTTCGGCACCTGGGAGGAGATGCAGCAGGCCTTCACCTACTTCCTGCGCGCCGAGGGCAATCCGCGCAGCTCCTCCAATCGCGAAGTGCAGGGCATCATCGCCTTCCTCGCCGCGCAGTTCCCGCGCCCCGCCGACCGGGAGTGGGCAGGGAAGTTCATCGCCGCCCTCGCCGACGAGCGCGAGCAGTTCCATCGCGCCTGGTGGCTGGATCAGTTCCGCACGCGCGAGCCGGCGTTGGCCGCGGCCGATTCGCTCTGGCAGGAGGCGTGGCGGCCGAAGCTGCAAGGATTCCTGAATTACACGCGGCAGACTGGCGGCGACCTGATCCTCAGCCTGGTGCTCGGGGGAGAGGGGCGCGCCGTGCCGGCGGGCGCGCGCACCAACCAGTACGCCGTCGCCTTCCCGAGCACGCCCGACTCGGCGGCGGTGCTGCTCTACGTGTTCGTGCACGAGGCCGCGGGAGCCATCGCCAAGGTCGCGGTTGACGACAATCTCACGCCGGCCCAGCAGCGCGCCGGACTTGGTGATCAGTACGGCAGCGCCGGCCTGGTCCGCGGTGGGGCGCTACTCCTCGAGCAGTTCCTGCCGGAGGTGGCCGAGGGTTACGCGCGCTGGTATCTCGCCCAGGCGGGCCGCCCCGCTCCCGAGGGCAGCGCGCTCGCGGCGCTCGCCGAGGCGTTCCCGATGCCGGACGTGATGATCGAGTCCATGAAGCGCCAGATCGCGCTGGCCGCGCAGGGCATCTGACGGTGCCCGAGGGCAACAAGCCCGTCCTGCACCGCGCGGCCCTGGAGCGCGTGCTCCAGCGTGCGGCCGAGCTGCACACGGCCGCCACCGAAGTGCCGGAGACGCTCACGGAAGACGAATTGGTGGCACTGGGTGCTGAGGTGGGACTCAGCGCCACCGCGCTCAGGCAGGCGCTGCTCGAGGAACGGATGCGCGTGGTCTTGCCGGAGGAGCGCGGACTCCTGGCGGCGCTCGTGGGGCCGGCCACCTTCGTCGCCACGCGCGTGGTGAGCGGAAGCCCGAAGGACTTGCTCGCGCGGCTCAACGACGACTTCCAGCGCGAGGAGAACCTGCGCGAGCTGCGGCGATTTCCCGACCGGATGGTATGGGGCGCGCGCGGCGGCTTCGCCGGTGCCATCCGCGTGCTCACCCGACTCGACGGCCGCGGCTTCCCGCTGGCACGCGCCGACGAGGTGAGCGCCAGTGCAGTCCCAGCCGATCCGGGGCGGTCGCACATCCGGCTTGAGGCCACGCTGGTGGATCGGCGCTCGGGCGCGGCCCAAGCGGGGGCCATCGGCATTGTCGGCGGCAGTGGCGCCACCGCAGTGGGGCTGGCCCTCGGCGCGTTGCTCCCGCTGGCCGTCGCCGTCGGTGCGCTGATTGCCGCGAGTGCCCTGTGGGCCTCGCGTAGCAACTATCGCCGCGATGCCCGCTTCACCCAGCTGGCCCTCGAGCAGACCCTCGACCGTCTGGAGTTCGGCGAACCGAAACGGCGGACGCTATTTTCCGGACTATGACTTCGCCCAAGGCCTTCATCCCGCCGGCGGATCCCGCGCCGCGGATCCGTGAGGCCGAACGGTTCGGACAGGCGATCCTCCCGGACGTGTCGCGGACCTTCGCGATCAGCATCCGGTTCCTGCCGGGAACGCTGGGGCGAGCGGTGCTCACGGCCTATCTCCTCTGCCGCATCGCCGACACGATCGAGGACGACAACAGCACGGCGCCGGCCACGCGGGCCGAACTGCTCGAGGAGTTCCTGCGCACGCTCACCGACCGCGACGCCGCCGATGCCTTCCCGGCGCGCGCCGCCGGCCTCAAGGGCGATGCCGCGCACCTCGCGCTCGTCGCGCGCGCCGATCTCGTGCTCGTGCTCTTCCGCACGCTGCCGCAGCGCACGCAGGATCGCGTGGCCCACTGGGTGCGGGAGATGGGCGTGGGCATGGCGAAGTTCGTGCGAACCTATCCGCAGGGCATCCGCATCCAGACGCTGGCCGAGTACAAGGAGTACTGCTACTACGTGGCGGGGACGGTCGGCTGCCTGCTCACCGAACTCTGGCACCTGCATGCGCCTTCGGTGGGCAAGCGCGAGTTCGATCGGCTCTGGGTGAAATGCCAGGCCTTCGGTGAGGCGCTGCAGACGGTGAACATCCTCAAGGACATCGCCTGGGACGCCCAGCACGAGAACTCCATCTACATCCCGGCGCACGACCTCAAGGCCGCCGGGAGTTCGCACGAGACCCTCCTTTCTCCGCAGCACCTCGAGCACAACCACAAGGCCGTCGCGCACTTCATCGAGCTCGCGCGCACCGACCTCGATGACGCGCTCGAGTACATCCTGATGATCCCGCGCCGCGCCTTCGCCATCCGGGCGTTCTGCATCCTGCCGCTGCTCTTCGCCTACGCCACGCTGCGCGACCTCTCCGGCTCGCGCGCCATGCTCACGGTGGGCGGCACCGTGAAGATCTCGCGGCGCGAGGTGAAGGCGCTGATGGTCGCTGGCATCCTCGCCCTCGTGAGCAACGTGGCCCTCCGCCGCCTCGTGCGACGCGTCAAGGCCCGTCCCTTCACGCTCGTCCCGGTCGGGGGCTGAGCCCGGCGGTGTCCGCACCGCTCTCCGCGCCGCTCGTGGGACCGAGCGCCTTCCGCGGAACGTTCCGCACCGACGACGCGGCCCGCGCGGTGTACAGCGAGGCGGCCGGCGTCGGACGGATCCTCCCGGCAGCCGTCGCGGTGCCGGCCGACGCCGATGACGTCGTCACGCTGGTCCGATGGGCCGCGGCCACGGGGATGTCGCTCACCGCGCGCGGCGCCGGCAGCTCCATGGCCAACGGCGCCATCGGCCCCGGCGTGATCGTGGATCTCGCGCGCCTCGACCGCTGCGGCGCGGTGGACGTCGCCACCCGGCGCATCATCGTCGGCCCCGCCGTCACCCGCGACCGCGTGGAGCGCGAAGCCCTCGCCGACGGGCTCGTCTTCCCGGTGGACCCCTCGAGCGGCTCCTTCGCCACCATCGGCGGGATGTGCGCCACCAACGCGGCCGGCGCCCGCAGCGTGAAGTACGGCGCCACGCGACGCTGGGTCGAGGCCGTCGAGTGCGTCTTCGCCAATGGCGAGCGCGCGTGGATCCGCCGCGGCGACGATCCGCGCGACGACCTCACCTGCGTGGCACGCTTCCTCTTTGAAGCCGGCCCCGCCATTCGCGCCAGCGATCCCGCGCTGTTCAAGCACGCCACGCGCAAGGAATCCAGCGGCTACGGCCTCGCCGACTGGCTCGCCAGCGGCGATGTGGTGGATGTCATCATCGGCTCCGAGGGCACGTTGGCGATCATCGTGGGGGTCGAGTTGCGCCTCGCGCCCCTGCCCGGCGGGACGGCCGGTCTCCTCGCCGGATTTCCCGACCTCGAAGGGGCCGCCGCCGCCGCCGGGCGGCTCGCCGAGGCCGGAGCGAGCGCGGTCGAACTGCTCGATCGCAGCTTCCTCGAGATCGCGGCGAGCGGCGGCGATGCCCTGCCGATTGCGCTGCCGCCCGGCCTCGATGCCGTGCTCATCGTCGAGGTCGAAGCCGACACCGAGATCGCCGCCATCGCCCGCCTGCGCGGTCTCGCCGGCTGGTGCGACGCCGGCGGGGCGACGCACATCGAGCAGGCCCGTGACCCCAGCGACGAGACCCGGCTCTGGCAGCTGCGCCACGCGGCGAGTCCCATCCTCAACCGCCTCGCGCCCCGCTTGCAGAGCATGCAGCTGGTGGAGGATGGCTGCGTGCCCCCGTCGCGATTCGCCGAGTATGTCCGTGGCGTGCGGCGCGCGCTCGACGCCGCCCGTGTCCGCGGCGTCATCTTCGGACACGCCGGCGACGGGCACGCCCACGTCAACGTCCTCGTGGACGTGCGCGAGCGCGACTGGCGCGCCCGCATGGACCAGTTGGTCATTGACGTGACCGACCTCGTCGCGAGCCTCGGCGGCACCCTCGCCGGCGAACACGGCGACGGCCGGCTCCGCGCACCGCTCCTCGCGCGCACGTGGAGCGCCGAGGCCCGTGCGCACTTCGGCGCCACCAAGAAGGCCTTCGATCCGCAGGGCATCCTGAATCCCGGCGTGATCGTCCCGGCGCCGGGTGCGGCGCCGCTCGAGTCGGTGAAGTACGATCCGGCCCTCCCCGCCCTGCCCAAGGCCGCCCGCGCCGCGCTCGACAAGGTGGTGCAGGAGAAGGCCTGGGGACGCTTCCGGCTGGACCTCATCGGCACCGCACCAACCGAGTAGTTTTCCCTCTCCTCCTCGACTCCCGCTTCCCTCTCGTCGCCATGCCCCAGTTCTTCACCGAGCCCAAGGTCACCGTCCTCGCCCGCCCCGTCTTCGCGGAGCCCGCGCATCTCCCGGTGAAGTGGATGGGCGAGAGCACCGACGGCGAGCGCCTCGCCGAGTTCGCCGGCCGGCTCTGCTACATGAGCCAGAAGAACCCGGCCAGCCGCGCCACCCGTGAGTACCTCGAGAACATCAAGAAGCAGGGGCACGGCTCGGTGCTCGAGCACGCCAACTACTCGCTGCTGCTCGAAGGAGTCTCGCGCTCCCTCACCCACGAGTTGGTGCGGCACCGTGCGGGCTTCGCGTATTCGCAGCTCTCGCAGCGCTACGTGGATGAGTCGGACGCGGCGTTCGTGGTGCCGCCCGCCATCCTCGGCGACGAGGCGCTCGTGGACGCGTGGAAGGCGCAGGTCGAGTCGGCGCAGGCCACGTACATCGCGCTGGTGGACAAGCTGATGACGCGCTACCAGTGGGTGGACGACAAGGTCCACCGCCGGAAGATGGCCCGCGAGGCGGCGCGCGGCGTGCTCCCGAACTCCACCGAAACGAAGATCGTCGTGACGGGCAACGCCCGCGCGTGGCGCACCATGCTCGAACTCCGGTCCAGCGAAGGAGCCGAGTTCGAGATCCGGCGCATGGCCCTCGCCGTGCTGCGGGTGCTGCAGCAGGAGGCGCCGGGATTCTTCGCCGACTTCGAGGTGTACGTGGCGGCCGACCGCGCCGAGTCGGCGCGGATCGCGGACCACAAGGTCTAGGCGCTCACTCCGGCGCCTGCGCCTTCGCCACCTTCGCCACCACCTCGGCCGGCGCCTGCTCGAAGCCGTGCATCCGGTACCGCACCGAGCCGTACCCGTGCGTGATGCTCTGCAACCGCGTGGCGTAGAGGTGCAGCTCCGACATCGGCACCACCGCCTTCACCACGGACCCGTTCCCATCAGGCGCGGGCTCCGTGCCGAGGATCTGGCCGCGACGCCCCGAAAGATCGCCCAGCACGTCGCCCAAGGTTGAATCGGGCGTGGTGACGTCCACCTGCATCAGCGGCTCGAGCAGCACCGGCTTCGCCTTCGGCGCGATCGTCTTGAAGGCCAGGATGCCCGCCATCTTGAAGGACGCTTCGTTGGAATCCACCGAGTGGTACGAACCGTCGAACACCTCGACCTCGAAATCCACCACCGGGAATCCGGCCAGCACGCCGCGTTCGGCCGCTTCCTGCACGCCCTTCTCCACCGCCGGGATGTACTGCCGGGGGATCACGCCGCCGGAGATCTTGTCCACGAAGCGGTAGCCCGTGCCGCGCGGTGCCGGCTTGATGCGGATCCAGCAGTCGCCGAACTGTCCCTTGCCGCCCGTCTGCTTCTTGTGGCGGCCTTGGCCTTCGGCCGCACCCAGCAGGGTCTCGCGATACGGCACGCGCGGCGGGCGCAAGGTGGCCTTCACGCCGTACTGCCGCTCGAGTCGCGCCAGCGCCACCTCGAGGTGCCGCTCGCCGAGGCCCTCGATGATCGTCTCGTGCGTCTCGGACTCGAAGTGGGTCTGGATGGTCGGGTCTTCGTCGTGCAGCCGGTGCAAGCCCATCTGCAGCTTCTCTTCGTCGGCGCGCGCCGCGGCATCGATGGCGAACGAGACCAGCGCATCCGGGAAGGGAATGGCCGGCATGCGCACCGGGTGCTCCTTGGTGGACAGCGTGTCGTTGGTGTGCGTGGAGCGCAGCTTGGCCACGCAACCAATGTCGCCGGGGTAGAGGCGCGGGACCTCGACCCGCTCCTTCCCCTGCGGGATGGCCAGGTGCGAGAGCTTCTCCGGCACGGCACGGGTGGCGTTGTACACCTCGGCGCCGTTGGCCACCGTGCCGCTGAATGTGCGGAAGTAGCTCACCTCGCCGACGTGCGTCTCGGTGGTGGTCTTGAAGACCAGCGCGGTGAAGGGCGCGTCTTCGCGCGGGTGCACTTCGACCATCCGGTCGCCTTCGGCCCCATGCAGCCCGTGTAGCTCTTCCATCTCGTAGGCATTGGGCATCAGTTGGACCAGCAGGTCGAGCACCGCCCGCACACCGTAGGTGAGGCCGGCCGAGCAACAGAGCAGTGGGAAGAGCTCGGCGCGCTTCATCGCCTCCTTCATGGCGTGCATCTCCTCGTCCCCTGGAAGCTCCTCGCCGGCGAAGAAGCGCTCGAGCAGGGCGTCGTCGGTGGCGGCGATGGCTTCCACCATTTCGGCGTGGTAGCGCTCGAAGCGGGCCTGCTCGCTCGCCGGGATGGGGCCTTCCTCGTACTCGCCGGCCTTGGTCCCTGGCTTGAAGAGGTGTGCCTTCTTGGTGAAGAGGTTGATGATGCCGCTGAAGCCGGCGCCCGCGCCGATGGGGATCTCCACCGGCACGACCTTGGCCGTGAGCTTGTCCTTGATGGCCTGGTAGGCGGCGTCGAAGTCGGCGTGCTCCTTGTCCATCATCGTGACGACGAACAGGACGGGGTCCTTCCGGCGGATGGCTTCGCGGAACATCCGCTCGGTGCCCACCTCGACGCCGGCCGACGCGCCGACGGCCACGAGGGCACCGTCGGCGGCCACCAGTCCAGAGATGGCGTCACCGGCGAAATCGGCGTAGCCGGGCGTGTCGAGCAGGTTGATCTTCGAGTCGCGCCACTCGGCGAAGGCGCAGCCGAGGGAGATCGAGTAGCCGCGGGCGGTCTCTTCGGGAGAGGTATCCGTGAGCGCGGTGCCGTCCTTCACCGAGCCATGTCGTCGGGTGGTCCCAGAAACAAAAGCGAGCGCGTCGACCAGAGTGGTCTTCCCGCTCGCACCATGTCCGACAACCGCCACGTTCCGGATTTCCGCGCTCTTGTACTCCCGCATGGGACATCCCTCCTCCCGCCAGCAGGCGGGCGCATCATTGGGAAGTCACGTTGCATCCCGAGGCGCGAAGGGTCAAGCAGGCGTGTTCCCATCCACGTGTAAGGGAACCACCGGGCAGCGGGGAGTCAGTCCTCGTCGACGAAGTTCTCGGCGTCCGCTTCCCGCTGCGCGGCGAGTGTGTCCGCCGCGCTGGCGCCACCGGCGACGGCGAGCTGGAGCGTGAGCGTGCGGCGCGTGCCTTCGGGCCAGTCGGGCATCAGCAGGCCGGCCAGCAGCCGACGGATGCTCTGGCCGCCCTCGGCCAGCAGCTCGGCCGCGGTCTCGCGGAGCACCGTGAGCGGAATGGCGAGCTCGCGACGGATGATCTCTCCGGTGTGGCGATCGTGCCACGCCGCGTCGCCCACGGCACCATCCGTTTCGGTCAGGTGGAGGTCGCCGCCGGCCAGCAGCGTGCCCTCTCCGGCACGGCGCGCTTCGACGGCGGCCGCCAGCGCCAGCGCGAGGGACTCTGGCGTGGGGGCGCCGTAGAGCGTCACAAGCTCGCGCGTCGGCGCCTCAAGCGTCTGCGGAGACGCCACCGAACTCACGCGCGCGAAGGACCGCGCATCCGTCGCCGACTCATCCCACTCCACCATCACGTCCATCATCGCCTCGTGCATCCGGTTCACCACGCCTGCCGTTAGCCTACATACCCCAGAGGAACACCGAGGTGTCACATTGCGTTCCGACGAACGGCGTTCCGACGAACGCGTTCGTGCGTGTGATAGCTTTGTGCATGCTCCGTGCCATGCTCGCGCTGTCGCTCGTCGCGACACTTCCGCCTTCGCTGCTGGCCCAGGTCACACGCGCGCCGAACGAGATGGGGCGCATCCCGGTGCTCGAGTACCACCTCATCGGCGAACGGGAGAGCCGCTGGTCGCGGAATTGGCAGCGCTTCGCGCGCGACCTCGAGTTACTGCACGAGCGGGGGTACCGGCCGATCACCGTCCGCCAGCTCGTCCGCGGAGAGATTGACCTGCCGGCTGGCCTCTCGCCCGTCGTCATCACCTTCGACGACGCATCGCCGGGACAGTTCCGCTACCTCGAGGAGCACGGACGCCTGCGGGTGGATCCCACGTCGGCCGTTGGCATCTGGGACGCCTTCGCCGCGCGCCACCCCGAGTGGAAGGGCCGCGCCGTGTTCTGCGTGCTGACCGCCGCCGACGAAGGGCACGCGCTGTTCGGCGAGAGGGGGATCCAAGGCCAGCGCAGCGCGTGGCGCCTGCCCAAGGTGCGCTATCTCATCGAACAGGGGCACGAGGTCTGCAACCACACGCTGTGGCACGCCAATCTCGCGCAGATGAGCAGTGCCGTGGTGCGCGAGCAGATTGCCCGGGCGCAGCTCGCGGTGGACTCGGCGGTGCCGGGATACGCGCCACGCACGTTCGCGTTGCCGCTCGGCCAGTGGCCCGCCGACCGCGACCTGCTCAAGTCGGGAAGTTGGACAGACCCTCGTTCCGGCCGGGTGGTCCAGTATGAGATCGACGCCATCCTGATGGTCGCCGGGGGACCCGCCCGTTCGCCGAAGGACCCCGCCTTCGACCCCCTCCGGATCCCGCGAGTGCAGGTCTTCGGCGACGAACTCGAACGGTTGCTGGACCGCCTCGACCGCGAGGGCGTCCGATACGTGAGTGCCGGCACCAGAATTGGGCGCTAAACGTAGGCGCTTGTCACGTGGTGATGCCCCTGACTTGCCCGTGGTGGCACGGAAGGGCATGTTCTGCGTACCCTAATCACCGTCACCGATGCCCATCAGACGCCCGCGTGGCCCAAAGCCAGCCCTCCGACATGTCGCCTTCCTTGAAGCGGTCGCGCTTCAAGATGAGGCTTCGCCGGGACGCATCTCATTCCAGGCCGGATTCCTGACGCTTCGCCTGCTCGATGAGTGGGTGTCGCTAGGCGGCATGATCGCCGATTCGGAATCTCAGGCGCACGTCGCCACCAAGGCGGCGGTGGAGGCCGTGCGCGACGATACCGAGACGCGCACCGCGCTGCTCCGGATCCTCGAAGCCATCACAATGCTGCATGATCCCGACGCGCAGCCAGTGCTGCCGCGGGTCTTCGCCTACGGCAGCATGCTCGAACATCGCGGCCACCTGATGCTGGCGGCCGACGTCTACGCCACCGTCTCGCGCTACGTGGATGTGCGCGCCCATCTGGACCTCGCGTTCGACGCACTCATGAAGCAGGGCTTCTGCACGCGTGTCGGGGGCGATCTCGAGGCCGCGCAGCGGGCGTACGAGAACGCCGGCATGCTGGCCGGGCGGGCGCGCGACCGGTCGCGGGTGCTCTACGCCCGCATCGGCGAGGCCAAGGTGGCGTGGAGCCGGGGCAACCTGCCGGCGGCCGACGCCGCCCTCACCAAGATCGCGGCCGAGGCGGAGACGCTGGGCGATGCCCGGCTGCACGCCATCGCGTTGCACGACTGCGCGGCGGTGGCGCGGTTACGGGAGGATCTTCCTCGCGCCATCCGTCTAGCCTTCGAGTCGTTCGCCCGCACCACCGATGCCGGCGAGAAGGAGCGCGTGCTCGGCGACCTAGGGAACTTTCTGGGGCACGTGGGCGCGTACGACACCGCCCGCACGGCACTCACGCTGCTCGAGCGTAGCGCGCGGACACAGGAAACGCGATGGAACTCGCGCGTGAACTTGATGGATCTGGCCGCTCGCGAGGGCAGCGAGACGCTGTTCGAGCAGCACCGGCGTGCGCTGGAGCAGGCCACGCTCCCAGGGCGTCTGGGCGTGACCTACCATCGTGATGCCGCCAAGGGGCTGGCGCGCTTCGGCCGTCTCGACGAGGCGCGCACCTCCCTCGAGCGCGCCCGCGGACTCGCGAGCGCGCAGGGGATGCATCAGCTCAGCTTCGAGATCGAAGCCCTGGCGGCCACACTCGATGAGCAGGCCAAGAAGGTGAAGCAGGTGGTTCCAACGTCCGCTCCGGCCGACATCGCCGAGGCGCTCGAAGGACTGCTGCGGGAGACGGCGACGGTCTGACCGTCGCCGGTCCCCGCGACCGGATTAGATCCCCGAGCTGTAGACGTCGCTGGTCGGCTTCGGACCAACCGGGTTGGTGCAGGCGGTGGCCGAGAGGGCGAGGGCGGCGAAGAGGACGACGAAGACGAGGCGAGCGCTGCGCATGTTCGAGCTCCTGGTAAGGGGGAATCATCCCCGAGGTGTCTCGAAGTTAGGCAGGTTTTTCTGATGTCTATATAGTGTTTTGTGTCTGTAAATACGACTTTTGTGCCATGTTCGCGCCACTGGCGCCCTTTGGAGGCAGTGAGATGATTGTCGCAGCTTGTGTCGAACCACCCAAACTCGCTCGCCTCCGCGGGGCGGTCGGCGACACGCACCGTCTGCACGTCGCGCTCGACTGGGATCACGCCAACAGCATCGTGCGGCGGCAACCGGTGGATGTGCTCGTCGTGGATCCCGCGTTCGGGTCGTCGAACGGGCCTCGCACCGACGCCATTCGCTCGCTGCGCGCCGAGTTCCGCTCGGTCCCGTTCGTGGTCTACTCCGTCCTCGCGGCACAGACCCTGCAGCCGATCATCGAGCTCGGCCGCGAGGGGATGGAGCAGCTGGTGCTCTTCGGCGTGGACGACGATCCGCGGCACCTGCGGCGGATCCTTGAGCGCCAGCCGGGTGTCGCACTGGCCGAACAGCTGATGACGCGGCTGCAACCACGGCTCCGGTCGTTGCCCGCCGACGTGGCGCGGGCCATCGAGCGGGTGGTCCACACGCCCGCCGCGTTCAAGGGCGTGCCTGACCTCGCCGCTGCCGCCAACGTCTCACGGCGCACCATCTACCGGGAGTGCGAGCGCGCCCAGCTGGCCTCGCCGCGCGAAGTGATTGCTGGCGCCCGCGTGTTGCGGGCCTATGCTTTCCTGCGCGAGTCCGATTACGCCATCGAGGACGTGGCCGAACACCTGCGCTTCTCGAGCCCACACCATCTCACGAAGACCATGCGATGGGCCTGTGGCATGACGACGGCGCGGGCCCGCGACCGGGTGGCACCAGACGATTTCGTGAACATGCTTTCCGCCCGGTTGATGCCGGCCGCGCCCGCGACGGCCACCACCGATGCCGCGCCCTGAAGCCCCCGCGCCCCGCGTCCTGATGGTGGACGACGACCCAGCGGTCGCGCATGTCCTGGCGACCCTGGCGCGTCGCGCGGGGTTCGAGGTGGTGACGTCGGGAAGCGGGCAGGACGCGATGCACCTGCTTGACGAGCGCTTCGATCTCCTCGTGCTCGACCTCCGGCTCCCTGGCATGCGCGGCGACGCGTTCTACTATGCAGCCGCCGCCCGCCAGCCCTGGCTGCGCGGACACACGATCATCCTCTCGGCCGACATCTCCGAGCAGGCCGACGACATCGTGCGGAGCACCGGCTGCCTGCACCTGCGCAAGCCCTACGACGTCCCGCGGCTCGTGGAGACGCTGCGGACGCTGGCGCCCGTCACACGCGCCAATTCCGCAGCGTCGTAAGGGCCGACGACAGCGCCTCCTTCTCGCGCGTCTCGATCGCCGTCGCCATCAGCATTTCGTAGGTGCCGATTGCCAGCTTCAGGGCCACCGGATCGTTCTCGGCGCTGGCCACGCTGGCGGCGTTATCGGCCAGCGCGGCGTGGGCCAGCTTGTCCGAGGGAAAGCGCGTCGCCACCTGATGCCAGCGCGTCATGCGCCCGCGGGGCGACTGCTCGGTGAGCGCCCAGAGGTGCCAGGCGGCGCGGTTCTCGGGATCGGCCGCGAGGGCACGCCCGGCGATGTCACCGACCACATCCGGACCGCGTCCGGTCAGCCAGTAGGCGTTGGCCAGCGCCACCAGCGCCTCGGCGTTGTTCGGCTCGCGCTCCACCACGCGCTCGTACACCGGGCCCGCGACCTCGTGCAGCTCACGGAACGGTTCCACGGCGGCAATGAGTTCGGCCGCGCTCGAGGTCTCCTGGCACACGGCGTCCAGCGTGGCCAGGAGCTTGGCGATATCGCCGTCGTG
This sequence comes from Gemmatimonadaceae bacterium, assembly GCA_024710705.1. Classification (GTDB taxonomy): domain Bacteria; phylum Gemmatimonadota; class Gemmatimonadetes; order Gemmatimonadales; family Gemmatimonadaceae; genus Pseudogemmatithrix. The sequence goes on from JANJUF010000113.1 coordinate 63,319, forward strand.
CCGGTATGCTTTGACCGTGGCCGCAACCGCGGCGCGCGCGTCCTGCGCGAATTTCACCATATCCAAAGCTATCGGGCCCGGCGGGCCCGTGGCACCGGAGTCGGCGTGGACTCATCAGCCCCGAAGAAGAGCCTCCAGCACACACTGAACAACCCGCTGGCCGGCCTCCTCGCGGAACTCCAGCTCCTCGAAATGGAGGACCTGACGCCGAGCCAGCGTGAGGGCGTGGAACGGGCCATCGCCCTGTGCCGGCGCGTGGTGCAGATCGTGCGGGAACAGGTTCCGCACGAGTGAAGGGTTGCGCTTCGGACCGGTACACGGCATACTGATACAACCGCCCGTCGCGGTGAGGCCGTTTGCCCACCCGGACGGCCGCGCACCCAGACGCTCCCCCCTCGCGCCCATTCGCGCGATGCTCCCCGGCCCGAGTGCCGGGATCCGGACGGATTACGTCAGGACGCTCAGATCTCACATCGCTGTTCCGCGGGACGCGTGTTTCCGCAACGACCCTCTGTGGTCCCACACCCCTTAGCATGACCGATCGTCCCCGTTCTCCCCGCCGTGGGCGCGGCCGTCCGCGCCGCGGTGCCGCGCCGGATGTTCCGTCCGACGCCGATCCCTATCTCGAGTCGGGGAACGCTCCCGACGCCGATTCCTCTCCGCCCGCGCCGTCCGCGGCCTCCGCGGCCTCCGGCGATGGCGCCGACGCTCCCGCCGGCGACCGCACCGAAGGCGACCGCACCGAGGGCGATGTGCCTCGCGAAGGCGGACGTCCGTGGCAGGACCGCGGAGAGCGCGGTGACCGCAATGGCGCCGAGCGCAACGGACGTGGACGTCGTGGCCGTCGGCAGCGCGGACGCGGACGCCGCGGGGATCGTCCCGACGATCGCGGACCGCGCGAACCGCGTGAGGCGCGCCCGCCGCGCGACTTCCCGCAGGACAGCGGGCCACCAGTCATCCTCGTCGTGGACGGTGAGACCAGCGGCTGGTTCGACCCGGCCCGCGATTCGGGCTTCATCCGGCGCGCCGAGTACAGCTACCTGAATGAACCCGGCGATGCCTGGGTCCCGGCGCATCTCTGCCGCCAATACAGCCTCCGCCGCGGCGACGCCATCGTCGCCCGGACCGGACGCGATGCCCGGGGTCGACTCGCCGTCGCCGAGATCGTCTCCATCAATGACGCCGAGCCCACCGAGGCCCCGCGTCGCCCAGACTTCCAGACGCTCACCGCGTCATATCCCGAGCGGCGCCTCACGCTCGAGACGGGCCGTCCCGCCAAGGGCGGTCCCGAACTCACCCGCCGCGCCATCGACCTCATCGCGCCCATCGGCTACGGCCAGCGCGCCCTCATCGTCGCCCCGGCCCGTGCCGGCAAGACGATGCTCATGCAGGCGATCACCGAAGGCATCGCCATCAACCATCCTGAGGCCACGCTGCTCATCCTCCTCGTGGACGAACGTCCCGAGGAAGTGAGCGAGGCGATCTCATGGGGTGTGGGCGAAGTCGTGGCCTCGAGCTTCGACCAGCCAGCCAAGCGCCACGTGGAAGTGGTGGAGATGGTCATCGAGCGCTCGCGGCGCCTGGTGGAGCAGGGCAAGGACGTGGTCATCGTGCTCGACTCGCTTACCCGCATGGCCCGCGCCTTCAACACCGCCGAACGCGGCACCGGCCGCACGCTCTCGGGCGGCCTCGACACCTCGGCGATGGCCCGCCCCAAGGCCTTCTTCGGCTCGGCCCGCTACATCCTGCCGCAGCACGGCGGCGGCTCGCTCACGATCATCGCCACCGCGCTCGTCGAGACCGGCTCGCGCATGGACGACGTGATCTTCGAGGAGTTCAAGGGCACGGGCAACTGCGAGATCAAGCTCGATCGCTCGCTGGCCGAGAAGCGCATCTTCCCGGCGTTCGACATCGCCACCTCGGGCACGCGCCGCGAGGAGAAGCTCTACAAGGCGGAGCAGATCGATGCGATCTACACGCTCCGCCGCGGCCTGCAGCAGATGCCGCCGCAGGCGGCGATGGAATGGCTGATCAAGCGGATCGCGGGCACGACCTCGAACGACGCGCTACTCGCGGGACTCTGATCTCGGTTTTTGCGCGTGGTCGGTTCTGCGCGCGATTGGTTCTGCGCGCGGTTAGTTCTGCGCGCGGTCGGGGGGGGGGCACCACCCCCCCCGCCCCCCCGGGGGTGGGCGGGGGGGGGGGGGGGGGGGTGGGGGGGGGCGGGGGCCCGCGCCCCCGCGGGGGCGGCCGCCCCCCCCGCGGGGCGGGG
>JANJUF010000134.1 GCA_024710705.1 Gemmatimonadaceae bacterium
TGGAAGTGGGAACGGCAGAGTCCGGTGGATGGCAGATCATCCAGCGAATCATCGTGGAGCCAAGAAGCCCGGCCGTGCCGCCGCCTGCCGTACCCAAGCCGTGAACTGCGCGTCGTCGAGCGTGTCACCCTCGCGGATCTCGTAGTAGCGCGTCCCTTCCACCTTGCTCCCTTTCGGCGGCATCGGGCGCAATGACGTGCCGTTGAAGAACGTGACCTGCACGTAGTGCGTGAAGCAGTAGAAGCCGAGGAAGAACCCCTTGCCGGGGGCGCCGTAGAGCGGCGTGTTCCACTTCACGGCCTTCTGCACGGAGGGCACGGCCTTGACGATGAGTGCGTCCAGGCGCTTGCCGACGTCACGCTTCCAGCCCGGCATTGCGTTGATGTAGGCCTGCACGGGCGCGTCGCCGTCGGCCTTGGCGATCTGCGGGTTGCCGCTGGAGAGGAGCTTCACGGGCGTCGACGCGACAGGCTTCGGCTTGGCTGGCGACTTCTTCGTTGCCTTGCCCGCGGCTCCATTGCGCGCGGCTGCGGCCTTGATGAGTGCCTTGAACGCGGTGGCGTCGAGCTTCACCCCCTCACGGATGTCAATCGCCCGCCGCGTGCCGCCGGCGAGGCTCGCGTTGAACAGGCCGGAGGGATCCGGCAGGCTGGCGCCGTGGGCGAAGGTAAGCTTCACCACCGACTTGTACGTCTCGCCGGTGCAGAGGATTCCATTGTGCGACCACACCGGGACATCCCACTTCCACTCCTCGACGACGTCGGGAAGCGCCTTGTGAATGAGGGCTCGGACCTGTGCGAGCGTGGCACCGCGCCAGCCGCCGAGCTCGCGGAGGTGCTTGGTGATGCGGGAGGAGGCGGAGGAAGGCATGGCATCGAAGATGCGTCAGGCCCTCGACGCCGCGCAACGACTCACACGGTCCGCGAGTACCGAGGCGTCGCACCCTGCGCCGGGAGATAGGCATCGAACTCCATGCACAGGTTGCGCACGAAGCATCGCCCCAGTGGCGTCACCACCAGCCGATCGGGCTGGAACTCCACCAGCCCGTCCTCCACGTATCGCGCCAGTCGCGTCTCGAGATTTCCGAGGCCCGTCGGAACTGCGTCGAGTGCCAGCTCGAGGTTGCACATCAACGAGAGGATCGCACGCTGGCGTGCCTGGTCGTCGGCCGACATCCGGTGGCCCCGGATCGTCGGCAGCTGGCCCGCCGACACGCGCGCGCGCCACGCGGCCAACCTGGGCTCGCTCTGCGCGAAGCAGCCTGCCACCTCGGAGATGGCGCTCATCCCCACGCCCACCAGATGCGAGGCCGGCATGGTGGTGTAGCCCATGAAGTTCCGGTGCAGTCGCCCGTCGCGCTGTGCCACGGCCAGCGGATCGCTGCGCCGCGCAAAGTGGTCCAGACCCAGCCACGCGTAGTCGGCCGCAACGAACGCCGTGACCGCCTGGTGAAACAGCGCGGCACGGGAAGAAGCGTCGGGCAATTCCGCCTCGTTGATCAGCCGCTGGTGGGCGCGCAGCGCCGGCAGGTGCGCGTAGCCGAAACAGGCCACACGGTCCGGCGCCAGCTGCAGTACGTGTTCGATGGTGCGCCCGAAGCTCTCCGCGGTCTGGCGCGGCAGCCCGTAGATCAGGTCCAGGTTGATTCCCTCGAACCCCGACTCGCGCGCCCAAGCGCACACGTCGGCGATCATTTCAAGCGGCTGGATGCGGCCGATGGCCACCTGCACGCCGTGGTCGAGATCCTGGACGCCGAAGCTGATGCGCGTGAACCCGAGGGCGCGGAGCGTGTCCAGCTGCTCTCGCGTGGTCAGGCGGGGGTCAGCCTCCACGGAAAGCTCAACGTCCGGCGTGAAGGTGAAGCGATCGGCGAAGAGGCCGAATGCACGTTCGAGTTGTCGCCCGTCAAGCAGGTTCGGCGTCCCGCCACCCCAATGCATCTGCGCCGTAGACCGGCCGCGCCCGAGCTGCGCCGTCACAAGATCGAGCTCACGCTCCAGATCATCGAGGTAGCGATCGTTGGTCGAGGCACGACTCGTCGTCAGCGCATGGCAGCCGCAGTACAGGCACTTGACCGCGCAGTACGGAAAGTGCGCGTACAGGGCCATCGGACTCCCCGACGACGCCGCCCGTCGCAGCGCCGACGCATACGCGTCCGCACCAATGCCATCGGTCCACGTCGGGACGGTGGGATAGCTCGTATAGCGCGGCCCGGCCACGTCGTAGCGTGCGAGCAGCTCCTCCGGCACCTGCAGGGTCGCAGGATCGAACGACATCGCGTAGCTCCGAATGCCTGGGACGTCCTCAGCGCATCAGGGAATGCGCGGGTGGGGAAGCTGGCGGCAGCGGGCGCGTGATTCTGTCGGGAGAACCGTGCGAATACCTGTCAGGCGTTCTCCGTAGTGCTTTCCCCCAGGGACCTTCTTCGGCGCCAGGGTCAACGTCCCCAGCGCCCGCGTGCGAGGGAGCGCAGGGCGGCACGTCCGCGTGGGCAACCGCCGGTCCGGGAAGCCGAAACCATGCACCCGGACTGCCGTACAGGGTGGCAGGATGCATCGCATCCGGCCACGGAATCCTGGAGGAAAGCGTGGGCGACCGCTTGACGCTGGCGACCGCGACAGGACTTCCCCTGCTCTCCCTCGCGATGCACGTCGTGGCGGGCGGTGCCGCCCTCGTGGCGGGCTACGTCGCCATCGCCGCGCGCAAGGGAGGCAGGTGGCATCGGCGCAGCGGAACGATCTTCGTCTACGCGATGCTCGCCCTTGGACTCTCGGCGGTTGGCATCTCCGTCTATGAGGGCAGTGAGGACGTCAGTAGCGGCGCGCTGACGGCCTACCTCGTCTTCACGTCCTGGACCACCGTCTCCCCGCTTCGTGGCGCTGGCCGACGCGTGGATCTCGCCCTGATGGCGCTGGCCTTCGTCTTCGCCGCCGGAGGATTCCTGCGAGGTTTCGACGCGCTCGGACGTCCGGGAGGCCACATCGCAGGCGTGCCCGCGGGGATGTTGTTCTTCCTCGCCACCATCGTCCTGCTGGCGGCGATCGGCGACGCACGAATGATTCGCGCCGGCAGCATTCAGGGCACGCGGCGGCTCGCGCGGCATCTGTGGCGGATGTGCTTCGGCCTGTTCATCGCGTCCGGATCGTTCGTCGCCCAACTCGCGATGATGGAGGGCATGCCGGAGTGGATGCGCAGCGTGCCGATGATGGTCCTGCTCGGCTCGGCGCCCTTGGTGGTGTTGCTCTACTGGATGTGGCGCGTGCGTTTCAAGCGGGATGCGTGGGCGGGCCGCGAGGGTCAGTTCGCCGACGCCCGCCGGTAGATCACATGGTAGACCAGCGCCACCAGCAGGCTCCCGCCGACGACGTTGCCGAGGATGACCGGCACGAGGTTGCCGGCCACATCGCCCAGCGAGAGGAGCGGTTCCCGCGCCGGTCCCCAACCGCCGCTTTCGAGGAGTAGCGCGACGGCGAAGAAGTAGAGATTCGCCACGCTGTGCTCGAATCCGGCCGCGACGAATCCGGCAATCGGGAAGACGATGGCCACGGCCTTGTCCACCACGCTCCGGCCGGCCATCGCCATCCACACCGCGAGGCACACCAGCGCATTGCAGAGCACGCCGCTCGCGAAGGCCGTGACGAACGGGAGCGCTGCCTTGGCGTGCGCAATCTGCAGGTAGGTGTCGGCGATCTGGCCGTCGCGGATGGCCGTGTGCCCGGACAACACCACGAGCAGGGCCAATCCGGCGGCGCCGATGAGATTCCCGGTCAGCACGATGCCCCAGTTCCGGAGCACTTCGCGGGTCGTGATCTTCCCATCGGCCCACGCCATCGCAAGCAGATTGTTGCCCGTGAACAGCTCGGCTCCGGCCACCACCACCAGGAGCAGCCCCAGCGAGAAGACGACGCCGCCGAGCACGCGGCCAGCGGCGAACCCGAGGGACGCGTCGGCGCGCGCAATGGAATAGAACATCGCCCCCAAGCCGATGAACGCTCCGGCCAGCACGGCGAGCATCAGCATTGGCAGCAGCGGCAGTCGGGCCTTGGCCACGCCGGCCTGCTCGACGCGCTCGGAAATCTCGCGTGGCGAGTAGGCGTCGAAACCAAACAGGGGTTCGCTCATGCGTGGACAATACGGGTGGCCGCGCACCGACGCGATAGCCGGGATTTCCTTTACACCGGAACGGACGAATCCTCATGCCCGGCGCGCGGTCCGGCGGCCACATTGTGCGGGAGGTGGCCGGCACACTCTCCACAGGAGGATTCCGGTGCGACCGACCCCATCCGACGCCGCGCCCTGGCACGCCCGTACGGCAACGGACGCGATCACTGCCCTCGAGTCGAACGTGGCCGACGGCCTCGACGCGGCCGAGGCGGCGCGGCGGCTTGCGCGCGACGGCCCGAATGCGTTGCAGGAAGCGGGGCGGCGCGGACCGTGGCGCATGCTGCTCGCGCAGTTCCGCGACCTCATGGTGCTCGTGCTCGTCGTGGCGGCGATTCTCGCGGGCTTCATCGGCGAGCCGATTGACACGATCGCCATCGCGGTGATCCTGCTGCTCAACGCCGGACTCGGCTTCGTGCAGGAGTACCGCGCCGAGGCGGCGGTGGCGGCCCTGCGTGCGATGGCAGCGCCACAGGCCCGCGTGCGACGCGGTGGCATCACGAGCACGATCGACTCGGCGATGTTGGTGGTCGGGGACGTGGTGCGGCTCGAGGCCGGCGACGTGGTGCCGGCAGACGTGCGGATCGCAGAGGCGGCGCAGCTGCGAATCGCCGAGGCCGCACTCACCGGTGAATCGGAACCGGTGGAGAAGGATGCGAACCCGGTTGCCGCCGAAGCACCGCTTGGGGATCGCCGCGGGATGGCCTTTAAGGGCACCATCGTCGCGAACGGCCGCGCCACTGGGGTGGTGGTCGCCACGGGAATGGGCACGGAGTTGGGGCGCATCGCGACCTTGCTCGGCGAGACCGAGGCCGTGCGCACGCCGCTGCAGCGCCGGCTCACCAGCTTCACGCAGCGGCTGGCGTTGGCGGTCGCGGTGATCTGTGCGGTGATCTTCGGGCTCGGCCTGCTGCGGGGCGAGCCGGCGGGATTGATGCTCCTCACGGCGCTCTCGCTGGCGGTGGCGGCCATTCCTGAGGCGTTGCCCGCGGTGGTGACCATCTCGCTCGCCCTCGGGGCACGTCGCGCCGCTGCCAAGAACGCGCTCATCCGCCGGCTGCCCGCCGTCGAGACGCTGGGCTCCGTCACGTACATCTGCTCCGACAAGACGGGGACGCTGACGGAGAACCGGATGCGGGTCGCCGAGATTCGGTCCGGCTCCGAGTCGGCGCCCGCGCCGCTGCTGCTGCAGGCGCTCGCCCTCAACAACGACGCCGAGCGCGGGGCGGATGGTGCGTTGCGCGGTGACCCGACGGAGACCGCGCTGGTGGAGGCGGCGGCGGCCCAGGGCGTGGAGAAATTCGCCCTCGAGCTGGCGATGCCGCGTCTCGCCGAGCTTCCATTCTCCTCGGAGCGCGCGCGCATGACCACCCTGCACCGTCGGGACGGCGGCGTGATTGCCTTCACCAAAGGTGCGCCTGAGGTGGTGGTCGGGCGTTGCATAGACGCGCGCACCGACGCCGGGCTCCTGCCACTCGACGCAGCCGGCGTCACGGCGGCGGCCGCGCGGCTCGCCGCCGAGGGCATGCGCGTACTCGCCGTTGCCGCGCGCCACTTCGACTCCCTGCCGTCGCCGCTCACCGACGCGAACGTCGAATCCGACCTGACCTTCCTCGGCCTCGTCGGCCTCCACGACCCGCCGCGCCCCGAGGCCCGCGCGGCCGTCGAGGAGTGTCATCGCGCCGGCATCCGCGTCGTCATGATCACCGGCGACCACCCCGCCACCGCCCACGCCATTGCCGGCCTGCTGGGGATCACCGACGGCGTGTACGCACGGGTGTCGCCCGAGGAGAAGATCCGCATCGTCGAGCGCCTGCAGGCGGCCGGTGAGTTCGTGGCGATGACCGGCGACGGGGTCAACGACGCGCCGGCGCTCAAGCGCGCCGACATCGGCATCGCGATGGGTCGTGGTGGCACCGACGTCGCGCGCGAGGCCGCCGACATGATCCTGCTGGACGATCACTTCGCGACGATCGTCGCCGCCGTGCGCGAAGGGCGGCGCATCTACGACAACATCCGCAAGTTCGTGCGCTACGCCTTGACCTGTAACTCAGCGGAGCTTTGGACGCTGCTCCTGGCACCGTTGGTCGGGCTGCCGATTCCATTGCTTCCGCTGCACATCCTCTGGATCAATCTCGTCACCGACGGCCTGCCCGGGCTGGCGCTGGGCGTGGAACCAGGAGAACGTGCCCTGATGCGCCGTCCACCACGGCCGCCGGCAGAAAGCATCTTCGCCCACGGCCTCTGGCAGCACGTGCTGTGGGTGGGCCTCGTGATGGCTGGCGTCACGCTCGCCACGCAGGCCTTCACCTACGGGTCGGGACGCGAGAGCTGGCAGACGATGACGTTCACGGTGCTCGCCTTCCTGCAGCTCGGACACCTCTTGGCGATCCGCTCGGATCGCGACGCGTTCTACGTCGGCTTCCTGCGGAACCCCGCGCTCCTCGGCGCGGTGGCGTTCACCGTGCTACTGCAGCTGGCCGTGCTGTACGTGCCGGCGCTCAATCGCGTGTTCTCCACCGTTCCCCTCTCCGCCGCTGAGTTGGGTTTCTGCGTCGCGGCATCGACCGCCGGGTTCCTGGCGGTGGAGGCGGAGAAGTTCCTGCTCAGGCGCGGCCTGCTGCGGCATCGGCCGCCCCGGGAGATGACCACATGATGGCGACCGTGTTCTGGTTCATCGTGTGCGCCGCGCTGTTGGCGGGGGCGGGCACGGTGCTCACGCGCGCGGCGGATGCGATTGCCGAAGGCAGCGGATTAGGGCGCCTGTTCGTCGGCTCGCTGTTCCTCGCCGGCGCGACCTCGCTTCCGGAGCTCAGCACCGACATCTCGGCCGTGATGATCGGCGAGCCGGACCTCGCTGTCGGCGACCTCTTCGGCTCGAGCATCGCCAACATGGGGATCCTCGCGTTGCTGGTCTTCCTCACACGCGGGGAGTTGCTGAAGCGCGCCTCGGCGATGCACCTCGTCACCGGTGGCCTGGCCATCGGACTCACGCTCGTGGCGGCCGGCCTCGTGCTGTCGGGCACGACGTTCACCGTCCTCGGCGTGAGTCCCGGTTCGCTGCTGCTGCTGGCGCTCTTCGTCGCCGGGACCCGCGCGACCTACCAACGCGGTACGTCGCAGGGCGAGGACGCGAAGGTCAGTGCCATCGCCATCCTGCAGTTCGTCGCCGCGACGGTGGTCATCCTGCTGTTGGCCCCGGTGTTCGCCTCCGTCGCCACGCGCCTCGCCGAGCTCAGTGGGCTCGGCACCACCTTCGTCGGCACCTTCCTGCTTGGGTTCACCACATCCGTGCCCGAGCTGGCGAGCGGCATCGCCGCGGTGCGGATGCGGGCGTACGACCTCGCCATCGGCAACATGCTCGGGTCGAACAGCTTCAACATGGCGGTGTTCTTCGCACTCGACGTGGCGCATCCGTCGGGCTCGCTGTTTGCCTCGCTGAGCGCGGCACATGCCGCCACCGCGCTGATTGGCGTGCTGTTGATGGCGGTGGCGATGGGGGCGTTATACCGACGGCGCTGACCGGGCACCGCGCTCCAGTTTGTCCAGTTCATCGTGCAGGAACTGCAGCACCAGCACCTCATCCCGCCGCAGTGCCGCCGAGGCCCGCATGCCCCGTTTGGCCCGCTTCGGCTCCGGCGCCGCCACGCCGCGATGGTACGCGTCGATCACCGCCGGGTGCACGTAGTACTTCCGCGCCACCGCGCGAGTGTTGCCGAGCCGTGACGCCACCAGATCCAGCGCCTTGTTGACGTTGCGCTTCGCCTCCGCCTGCGTCGGCGCCGGACCCATCTCCCGCAGCGCCCGCGCCGCGAGCATCGTCCCGCTCCAGGTCCGGAAGTCCTTGGCCGTCACGTCCTCGCCGCAGAGTTCCTGCAGGTAGGCGTTGACGTCGCCGGAGTCGATCGTATTGCGATTGCCCTCATCGTCGCGATAGTGGAAGAGCTCCTGCCCCGGCAGTTCCTGCAACTGCTTCACGATTCGCGCCAAGCGACGGTCGGTCACGGCGATCTCGTGTTGCACGCCGCTCTTGCCACGGAAGGTGAACGTCAAGGTGTGGCCGTCCACCGCCACGTGCCTCCGTCGCATGGTGGTGAGCCCCACCGACTTGTTGGCCTTCAGGTACTCCTCGTTGCCGATGCGGATGAGCGTCTTGTCGAGGAGGCGAACCATCGTGGCGAGCAGCTTGCGGCGTGGCAGGCCGGGCAACGCGAGGTCCACCTCGAGTCGTTCGCGCAGTCGCGGCAGCCCGGCACTGAACGCCAGCATGCGGTCGAACTTCGACTCATCGCGCTCGGCGCGGAACTTGGGATGGTAGCGATACTGCTTGCGTCCCTTGGCGTCGCGGGCGGTGACCTGCAGGTGCCCGCGCGGGTCGGGGCAGATCCACACATCCGTCCACGCCGGCGGAATGGCCAGGGAGGCGAGTCGCTGCCGCTCGTCGGCATCGGTGATCCGCATGCCGCGGGGCGAGTGGTAGGCCCAGCCCGAGCCAGCGCGGCGGCGCGTGATGCCTGGCTGCGCATCGGTCACGTACCGCAGGCCCGCCGAGCGGGCGGCGGCCACGTGCTCGTTCTGCGCCGGGGACGTCATACGCTGCGTCAGCGCTCCGGCTCGAGGTCCCGCACCCAGATATTGCGGAACTGCACCGGGTCGCCGTGGTCCTGCAGCGCGAGCGGCCGGCGGTCCTCGTGCGGCTCGTACGTCGCGCGACGCATGTGCGCGGTGGCCCCGCTGAACGTCGCGGCATCATGCACCAGCACGCCGTTGTGGAACATCGTGATGCGCGCAGGCTGCTCGACGCTGCCGTCGGCGGCGAAGCGTGGACGACGGAAGACGATGTCATACGTCTGCCACTCCCCCGGCGGGCGACTCGCGTTCACCAGCGGTGGCTGCTGGCCGTAGAGCGCCGCGGCCTGCCCGTCGGCGTACGTCTCGTTCTGGTACGAGTCGAGCACCTGCACCTCGTAGCGCCCCATCAGGAAAACGCCGCTGTTGCTGCGGTTCTGGCCATCGGCGCGCGGCGGCGCCACGCTGCGCCATTCGAGGTGCAGCTGGATGTCGCCAAAGGCGCGCACGGTGCTGATGCTGCCGCTGCCGCGCACGACTTCCATCGCACCGTCCACCAACCGCCACCGTGCTGGCGCATCGTCGCCGCCACGCCACTGGCTGAGGTCACGCCCGTCGAAGAGCACGATGGCGTCGGCCGGTGGGGCCGCTGGGGCGCTGGCCGGAGCGGGAGTCACCGCACGCGGCTTCGGTCGGGACATCGAGTGCACGTCCCAGGCCTGGGCCTCAGCGACAACAGGAACCAGCAGGAGCGCCGCCGCGAGCACACGCCGGTGATGAGTCATTTCGGAAGGCCTGGGGGGAAAAAGTCGAGCGGACGACCCCACGACGTTGGGCTCAAGCTGCCAGTCGCGCAAGCGAGGACGGCCCGTAGACGGGGCCATCCCCATTCCCCGAACGGAGCGCGACATGAACTCCACCGCGATGGCCCTGGTGCAGGCCTTCGTTGCGGCGTCCGTGTGCTATGTATGGGTTGTCCGCTCCCCGACGGACTCGACGTGATCGGCGCGGGAGCGCGCGGTCTGGGCGTCGGGACCCCGATCGTGCTGCTGCCGAGGCTGCGGTAGGCGCGGCGGGAGACTCCTGCCCTAGCGGCCGGGCACCGCGCCGTTCCCTCCCGAGTTCATCGCCAGCAACACCCGCGTCCGCAATCCGGTCTTCTCCATCGCACTGCGCACGTGCGACTTCACCGTGTGGGTGGAGACCAGCAGCCGCGCCGCAATCGCCTTGTTGGCGAGCCCTTCGCGCATCAACCGGATGACCTCCTGCTCCCGCAGCGTCAGGCTCACCGCCACGCGGGCGCGGATCGGCGGCCCGTCAGCGTCCACCTCCAGTTCGATCCCCTCGGCCGCGATCTGCACGAACAGCGGCGAGGTCAGCTCGTTCGGCAGCACGTGGGCGCCCTCGTGCACGTCCCGCACGGTGTCCACGAGATCGGTGAGGGTCGCATCCTGGAGCAGGAACCCCGACACACCGGCCTTCACATAGTCGGCGATGTCTTCGTTCTCTGGCACGAGGTCGGTGATGACCACGCCAGCGTCCGGGAGCACGCGCCGCGTCGTCAGCGCGGCCCGCAGCGAAAGCACCTCGGTGTCGCCGGCCTCCACCAGCACGACGTCGGGCTGCGACTCCGTCAGCATGGTCACGCTGAGCGTCGCCTCGGCCGAGATGACGGTCACGCCGGGCTGGGCATTCAGGAGCAGGACGTGCGCGTCGCGCGAGATCCGGTTGTCGTCCACGATCGCGACCAGGATCTCGCCGTCGGCTGGGACTTCCATTTGCGGGTCGGCCATGCCGGCAACCCTAGCCAGTCCTCCGGGCGTGCGGTATCAGCCGTTTGGGGGACAGCCTTTCGTGCGATTGCGCCGAGCGTTGGCATTCAACACGTGCTCCGCCGCCACGGCCGCCACCCGGGGAGCGGCAACCGCGCCGTCACCACACCGGAGTCGGTGCCGATGGCCCAGTGCCGGCCCACGCGCGTCACCGCATGCACGGCACCGAGCGACCCATCACCGAGCCGCACGAGCTGTGCGCGCCGGGAACTCGGATTCACGATGGCGATGCCGTCATCGCGAAGGCCGAGGAGCACGCCCTGCGCGCAGGCCGCAGCGAACATCGCCATCTGGCGCCGGTCCGGCGAGAGTTGGTAGTGGGTGTAACTGCTGTCGCGGGCGACGATCTCGACCAGCCCCGCCGCCGACGCGCTGAGGAAGCCCCAACGCGTCTGCATCAATGCGTCCACGCCGATCTCCGCGTTGTTGAATCCCATCACGCAGAAACGGTCGCGCCGCCCGCCGCGGACGCGACGTTCCACACATCCACCCGATGCGCCGCCCTCATCCTCGGCCGTCCACAGGGTGTCGCCGACCAGCAGCACGGCGTGGCGATTGAATGCGAGCTCCCCATCGAGGGCGAGGATGCGGGCCGTGGCGCGCTCGAGGTCCAGCGCCGCCGCAAAGCCATACGCGCCCACCACCAACTCGCGCCCCGTCCAGAAGCAGGACTGCACCATCGGCGTGAGTCGCCGCGGCAGCGCGCTGTCGGGAAACGACGGTCGGACGCCAGGCCAGGCCTCCGTCACCCGGAAGCTGTCGATGTATCGCATGCCATCGCGACCGAGGACGGCGACGCCCAAGGGCGTCGGGCCGGCGCGGAATCCCCCGCGCGGCGTCTCGGCATCGGACCTGCGAACGCTGTCGGGATACGAACTCACCTGCACCAGCACGCTGGACCCTGCTGAGCAGACCGCCGAGAACCAGTTTGCGCGCCGCGGGAGATCGGAGCCGGCGCGCGGATTGGTCACCTGCAGGCGCCGATCCACCGTCCAGAGTTCGCTTCCGGACGCGAACACCACGAAACTCGCGGCGGCGGCGCCTTCGCGGATCGCGGCCCGCAGGATGGCGGCCGATGGCTCGACGCGGCTCGTATCCACGCGCAGCGGCACTTCACGCACACGCGGTGCTTGCGCGACTGCCATGAGCGGGAACAGCGCGAGAAGGAGTACGGCGATGGTGGGGGGCATCTCGGTCTCCGGCACAGCTACGGTGCCTGTGGTAGGCCGGAATGTGCCGAAGGGTTCCGCGGCGCACCAGCTCAGGGATGCCCGTCAGCGTCTCCTTTGCCCAGCGCGACCCAACTCGTGCGCGGTCGAGGTCGTTGAACAGCGCCGCCCGCGGCTTGAAGCGCGTCCAGGTGGCAGCACCCATCAGCGAGATCGGGCCGACGGGCGCTCCGAGGCGGGCGTAGAGCCCCAGGCCGGAGTCGTAGACGTCGCCAAATCCGTTCGTCGGCTCGGCGGCCTGTGCGCCGATGCGAATGTCCACGCCAGGGACCCGCGAAACAGTCCACACCGTCGCCCAACCGGATACCACTCCTGATCACGGCACCTTTGTGAAAGGACCGGGTACCGAACTGGCACGTCTCTCAACACCGAGGTTGGAAATGCATCGTTTGACGATTGCCCGTACCTTCGCGCTGGCCGCGCTGTCTGCACTCGCGCTGTTCGTCACCCCCGTTGGCGCATCGGCGCAGGAACGCGCCGTGTCCGCGTCGAGCATCGGCCCGGTCATCGCGCCGGTCGGGGTCGTGCGCGCAGACGCCGAGTCGGACTCGCGCACGCTGCACATCCAGAACGCGGGTCCGAACAATCGCAACGTGATCTGGATGATCGTCGGTGGCGGGATGCTCGTCGGCGGTTCCATCATCGGCGACGATGTGGGCACGATCATCTCGGTGACCGGGCTGGTGATCGGGCTGGTGGGGCTGTTCCGCTTCCTGCAGTAGCCGCGCCGTATCCGACGACCCTGACGGCGATACCTGGCGTTGCATGCTCACTCACCTGACGCCGGTGCAGCGGATGGAGTGAGATCGACGGGGGAAGGGCGGAGCGGCCCTACGTCGCCATCGGCAACGTCACCCGGAACTCCGTCCGCCCCGGCTCCGACTCCACCGCGATCTCCCCGCCGATCCGGTGCAGGATCCGGCGCACGATGTCGAGCCCAAGCCCCGTTCCCTGCCCCACGTCCTTGGTGGTGAAGAAGGGGTCGAAGATCATCCCCAACAGCTCCGGCGGAATCCCCGGACCGTCGTCCTGGATGCGCACGGCCACGCGGCCCTGCTCCACCCCCGCGAGCACGGTCAGCCGCCCGCCGCCCTTGAGGGCGTCAAGCGCGTTATCGATGAGATTCATCCAGACTTGATTGAGCTCGGCGCCCACGGTCTGGACGAGTGGCAAGTCAGCAGGAATCCTGAGCACCACCTCCACGCGATTCGCCCGCGTCTTCGACGCCAGCATCGTGAACGTGTCATCGAGGCCCGCCCGGATGTCCACCGGCTCGGCGATGCGCGCGTGGTCCATGTACGTGAATCCCTTCACGCTCCCCACGAGCTGATGGATCCGTGACGTGGCCATCTGGATCTCCGCCGAAAGCGTGCGCACCAGGCAGCCGGCGGCGATCCACCGGATGGAGGCGTCGAGCGCCTCGCCCGTGATCGCCGCGGCCAGCTCGTCGAGCGCGGCAATCTTCAGTGCGGTCTCGGCCAGCGGTTCGGCGCAGTCCTCGCGCACGCCGTGCGCCCGCAACCACGCACCCAGCTCCTCCTCGCGATCGGCACGCGCCATGGGCGAGAGCGCGGGCCCGGAGAGCCGCGCAAAGCACCGTCCGCGCACGCGTTCGATCACCGCCCGCTGTTCGGTCGTGAGGCCGGCGGCACCGACGCTGGCCGAGGCACGCTCGATCTCCTTCAGCGCATCGTCGAGGCTCCGGGCGCTGCGAACCGCCGCCGAGGCCGGGTTCCCAAGCTCGTGCGCGAGGCCCGCCGCCAAGCGGCCCAGCGAGACCAACTTCTCGTCGCGGATGTCGCTGGTGCTGAAGTGACGGGCCCGGTCGAGCATCGAGTGCACGCAGGCCGCCGTCACCGTGGGGCATTCCCGGATCATCTCCGGGAAATGCGACGCCGGCATCTCGAGGGTCTCAGTCGGCTCGGCGGCCGTGACGTTCGACGGGGCGCGCGCGCCGCGGGAGAACGGCAGCGCGCCCGAAACGTCACCGGCCTTGAACTCAAAGAGCAGTTGCGGACCCGACCCCTTGTCCACGAAGATCACGAAGCGGCCGACGAGCACCACGTTCAGCGTTTCCGACGCGATGCCCGCGCGCAGCAGCAGGTCGCCCGTCTCGTAGGTCACGAGCGCAGCGCGTGTGGCCAGCCACTCAAGCTCGGCCGGCGGCGCGTGCCCGAGCGCGCGGTGGGCGCGGAGCCGCTCGACCTTCGCCTCGACGGATAGGTCCTTCGTTTCCATGGGTCGCGTCTCAGACCGTCCGCAGATAGTGCTGCACGGAGTAGATCGCCGCCGAGCCCTCGCCTACGGCCGCGGCCACGCGGCGATTCGCTCCGGAGCGCACGTCGCCTGCCGCGAAGATGCCAGGCACGTTCGTCTCGAACGCGAACGGCGCGCGCTCCAGGGTCCACCCCCGCGGCCGCCCGTGCGCCTGCGGCAGGTCAGCCGCAGTGAGAAGGAAGCCCGACTCGTCGCGCTCGAGCGTGCCGGCGAAGGCCTCGGTGTGCGGCTTGACGCCGATGAAGATGAACATCGCTGAGGCCGCGATGGTCTGTCGCTCGTCGGACTGCGCAGACTTCACCGTGATCGATTCGAGTCCGTTCGACCCGGCAACGGACTCCACCTCCACACCCGGAATCACCTCGAGGTTCGCCACGCCACGGATGCGGTCGGCGAGGTAGGCCGACATCGTCGGCCGCAGGTCGGCGGCGCGGATCAGCATCGTCACTTTCGATGCATAGCGCGAGAAGAACAGCGCCCCCTGCCCCGCCGAGTTGGCGCCACCGACGATGCAGACGTGCTTGCCGCGGTAGCGTGCCGCTTCCGACATCGCCGCGCCGTAGTACACGCCGATGCCTTGCAGCGGCGCGATGCCCGGCACGTCCAGCGTGCGCGCGCTCATGCCGGTGGTGATGACGACCGTGAACGCCGAGAGTTCGCTGCCGTCGCGCAGCATCACGATGCGATAGGGATCCTCACGTCGCAGGCCGACGACATCCTGCCCCGACAGGAACTCGGCGCCGAAGCGACGCGCCTGCGCCACCGCGCGCTGGGCCAGGTCCGCGCCCGTCACGCCGGCAGGAAAGCCGAGATAGTTCTCGATCAGCGAACTCGTCCCGGCCTGGCCCCCGGTCGCCACTGCCTCGACGACCACCACGCGTAGGCCTTCGGTTGCCGCGTACACGGCATTGGCCAGTCCAGCCGGTCCACCACCGACGATGACGACATCGTAAAGCGGGCGCGATGCCTCGCCCATCAATCCCGCTTTACGCGCCAGCTCGGCCTGTGTGGGCGCCACCAGCAGCGTGCCATCCGGGAACGCCACCAGCGGCAGCCGCGCGAGTCCGCCGGCGGCCGACTCTGCCAGGGCGAGGGCCGCGGCGTCGTGGTCCAGGTCCACCCACTGGTAGGGCACGCGGTTGCGCGAGAGGAACTCGCGCAGCACGAATGACTCTGGCGACCACTCCGAGCCCATCACGCGAATGCCGTCGAAGGTCGGCACCGTGTTGGCCCGCCACTCGGCGAGCAGGTCGTCGAGCACCGGGAACAACCGCTCTTCCGGCGGATCCCAGGGCTTCATCAAGTAGTGATCGAGCGCGATGTCGTTGATGCCGGCGATGGCGACGTCGGTGTCGGCGTAGGCGGTGAGCAGCACCCGTCGCGACTTGGGGTGAATCTTCATCGCTTCGCGCAGCAGCTCGAGCCCCGTCATGCCGGGCATCCGTTGGTCCACCAGGAAGAGCGCCACCGGTGCATTGCGCGTCGCCAGTTCCTTCGCGGTCTCGAGGCCTTCAGCTGGCGAGTTGGCCTTCAGCACGCGATAGTCGGCGCGGAAGTGCTGGCGGAGGTCGCGCTCGATCGCGCCGAGGACGGCGAGGTCATCGTCCACGGCGAGAATGACGGGTTTCACGTGGGTGCCGTGCCGTGTTTCCGGTGCAGCTTCTCGAGCTGTTCCATCGAGAAGCTGTTGAGTTGGACGACCACGGCTCGCTCACGATAGTCCGCCGGCACGATGCTGCGCGCCTCCTGCCGGGTCGCGACGTCGATCACCATCCACGCCTTGTGGACGCCGTCCTGGCATCCCCAATCGGCGTGGGTCAGGTAGTGCGAGCCCGTGCGGAGGAAGACGTCAATGGCTTGGATGCAGGACGCGGTGCGTTCGTCGTGTGGGACTTCGACGAGGAAGCGGGGCATGAGGGACGGCTCACGGTCGGGGGAGGTCGCTAACGTACGGCGGGCCGACCGGGATTGCCACAATCCGACGGACGGTGTTCCGCCACTCTTCCTCGATGCTGGGCCACGGCCGCTGCAGGAGACGCTCAAGCCCTGCGTGGAACACCGCAGGCTGCCAGCCGGTGCGCAAGTACTCGCGGACGGCCGCCGCCCCGCCGGCCTCGTTGACCATCTCAGCGAGTACGGCACCGGCGGCGTTCCGGATCTCGGACGGGATCGCGGCGCCGTAGATGATTTGGTCGAGTGACAAATCTCGCTCATCCGTCAGATAGGAATCGAGATGCCGAACCGCGCCGCGGAAGTCCCTGCC
Source organism: Gemmatimonadaceae bacterium (assembly GCA_024710705.1). Lineage (GTDB taxonomy): Bacteria > Gemmatimonadota > Gemmatimonadetes > Gemmatimonadales > Gemmatimonadaceae > Pseudogemmatithrix. The sequence continues at coordinate 16,332 of JANJUF010000134.1, forward strand.
TCCGGTTCCCCCCAACCAGGTGGGCACGCCTTCCGACGCGAGTAGCGTGGTCTCGGCGCCACGCAGCACCGGGGCGAGCACGACGTGGGCGAGCTCGTGCCGGTACTCCTCGCCGAGCGTGGGGTCGCCTGAGAACACCTGGCCGTTGATCGGTTTGGCGAAGCCTCCGTTGGGACCGTACGCCTGCGGCACCCCCACCCCAAGGATCTCCAGCGCCTGATCAACACTCTCGGCGGAGTAGTACTCGATTTGCTTCGGCAGCGGTACGTCGAATGCTTGCGCGAGGGAGTCCACGAAGGCGGCGGCGCGGTCGGCCTTGGCCGCGTCGAACGTCAGGTTCGGTGCGATGCGGTAGGAGATCCGGCCACGCGTCTCGCGCGCCCAGGTCGCCGTGCGATGCGGCAGCGCGTTGGCCAGCACCCAGTGGCGGAGGCGGCGATGGACCAGCACCGTGAGCGTGAACTCCTGTACCGTGGTCGAGTCTCGCGCGAACACATTGGGGGCGCGAAATCGCGTGACGATCTCGTACGCGCCGTTCGCCGCATCCGGCAGCGCGCTCACGAGCATCACTTCCGGCACGGCACCATCGGGGAGATAGTAGCCAGCCAGATCGTACATCGGCCACTTCCGCTGCTCGGTCTTGCTCCAGAGCTCGGACGGCGTTCCGGCGTTGGCTGCGAACTTGCCTTGCTTTGATTGCAGGTAGTCGGCCCAGAGCGCTCGGACGGCGGCTTCAGGCGGTTCGCCGCTGGAGCCAGCGCAGCCGCCGAGACCTGAGGCGATGCTCAGCGTGAGGACCATTGCCATGGGGCGCAGCGTGCGATGCATGAGTGGCTTCATTGGCGGCTGCCGCCCTACTTGAGTGGGTTCGGTCCCGGCAGGATGGCCTTCCCCTGCGCCAGCATCTTGACCAGTTCGGCGATCTTCCGCGCCCGCCCTGCCGGCGTCTTCATCGCATTGGTGCGGAACGCGAGGGCGAAGAGGTTGTTCTTTCGCAGCGTCTTAAAGGTCGCGCGCGCCTTGGCGTTCTTCTCGATGGCGGCGCGCAGGTCGGCGGGTACGGTCTCGTGCGTGGCGTCGCGCATCGGCGCGTAGGCGGCCGCCCAGCGTCCGTCGGCCTTGGCGGCGTCCACGTGGCGCTGGCCGTGTGCGGTCATCCGCCCGGCCTTGGTGAGGCGCGCCACGTGACCCTGGTTCACTTGGCTCCAGATGCTCTTGGGTTTGCGCGGCGTAAAACGCTGCACGAACGAGACGTCGTCGTGCGACTTCCGCAGGCCGTCGATCCAGCCCCAGCAGAGCGCGACGTCGAGGGCCTGTTGGTAGGTGACCGTCGCGCGGCCGGTGGCCTTCTTATAGATGCGCAGCCAGAGCTCGGTTTCGCGGGCGTGATGCTTCGCCAGCCAAGCCTCGAAGGCGGCTTCGGAGCGAAAGCCGCGGATCTTGCGTGGGTCGGGAATGACAGGGGGCATGGGTTGGGTGTGTTGGACGTCGAGAGAATCTTGCGACCAACGCGGCCAAAAGCTTCCGAGCGCAAAACCCCGCACTTGACAGTGGCAATAGTAATGCTATCATTCTGGCCGTCGTGATAGCATTACTACTATCACAGGGTGTATCACTTCCTTCCCCGTCTGAGCCAAATGACCGCGCTATTTAAGGAACTGCGGCACGACCTTCCGGCCAGCATCGTCGTCTTTTTCGTCGCCGTCCCGCTCTGCCTCGGCATTGCCCTGGCGTCGGGCGCTCCGCTCTTCGCGGGGCTGATTGCGGGCATGGTCGGCGGGATTGTCGTCGGTGCCGCCAGCGGCTCGCCGTTGGGCGTGAGTGGCCCGGCCGCGGGGTTGGCGGTGATCGTCCTCAATGCGATCGCGACCCTCGGGGGGGCGTTCGACGCCTTCCTCGCTGCGGTCGTGATCGCCGGGATCCTGCAGATCGGGATGGGCTACCTCGGGCTGGGCAGCATCGCCTACTACTTCCCCTCGTCGGTGATCAAGGGGATGCTGACTGGCATCGGGCTGCTGATCATCATCAAGCAGATTCCGCACGCGCTGGGTTCGGCCGTGCCGCCTGGTGAGGCCGCGCTCGTCGGCGGCGCCGCTCCGGCGAACAGTGCCATCGAGGGACTCTTCCAGTCCATCAACCCGGGCGCCGTCTTCGTGGCTGCCGTGTCGCTGGCACTGCTCATCGTATGGGATGCGCTGCTGGCGCCCCGGTACAAGCTGTTCCGCATGGTGCCGGGACCGCTGGCAGCGGTCGCCATCGGCATGGTGTTGAGCGCGCTCTACGCCTCCGGGGCACTGCCGTGGACGCTCGAGGCGCACCAGATGGTGGCGATCCCGATTGCCGGGAGCGTCGCCGAGTTCCTGGGACAGCACACCGCGCCCGACTTCTCCGTGCTGGCGCGGCCGGACGTCTATCTCGTCGCGGTGGTGTTGGCGCTGGTCGCGAGCATCGAGACCCTGCTCTGCGTGGAGGCCACCGACCGACTCGATCCACAGAAGCGCATCACGCCGACCAACCGTGAACTGAAGGCTCAAGGACTGGGCAACATCGTGTCCGGCATGATCGGGGGTCTCCCGATCACCCAGGTGATCGTGCGCAGCTCGGCGAACATCACCTTCGGTGGGCGCACCAAGCTGTCGGCGATCCTGCACGGATTCTGGATCCTGCTGTCCATTGCGACGATCCCGTGGCTGCTGAACATGATTCCGCTGGCGACGCTGGCGGCGGTGCTCTTCGTGGTCGGCTACAAGCTGGCCAAGCCGGCGCTCTTCCAGCAGATGTATCGCCATGGCTGGGAGCAGTTCGTGCCCTTCGTGGCGACGGTCGCGGGCATCCTCGCCACCGACCTGCTGCGCGGCATCGGCATCGGCATGGGCGTCGCGATCGTGGTCGTGCTGCATCACAACCTGCGGAACCCGTTCACCGTGCAGCAGCACGAGCCGGGGACCGAGGAGTATCGCATCCACCTGGCGGAGGAGGTCTCCTTCCTCAACAAGGGCCGCATCCGCGAGCAACTGGCGGCCATCCCCAAGCGCTCGCGGGTCGTCATCGATGCCACCCGGTCCAAGGTCATCGACTTCGACGTGCGTGAGATGCTCCGCGATTTCAACACCAGTGCCCCCGCGCGCGACATCACCGTCGAGTTCCGCGGCCTCACCCTTCCCTAATCCAATCCCATGAGAACCCTCACTCGCGAAGTGCGCGACTCGCTCACCCCCCATCAGGTCATCGACGTCCTGCGAAAGGGCAACGAGCGCTTCGTCAACAACCTCAAGGCCAACCGGAACCTGCTGCAGCAGGTCAACGAGACCAGCGAGGGGCAACACCCGATGGCGATCGTGCTGAGCTGCATCGATTCCCGCACCTCGTCCGAGCTGGTCTTCGACCAGGGCCTCGGCGACATCTTCAGCGTCCGCATTGCGGGCAACGTCCTCAACGAGGATATTCTCGGGAGCATGGAATTCGCATGCAAGGTGGCCGGCGCCAAGGCCATCGTGGTGCTCGGGCATTCGCGCTGCGGTGCCGTCAAGGGCGCCTGCGACGGCGTGAGACTCGGCAACCTCTCGACCCTCCTGCAGAAGATCGAAGGGGCGATTGCCCTCGAGACGGAGACCATCGGTGACCGCAGCTCACGGAACGAGGAGTTCGTCGAACGTGTCGCGGAGCTCAACGTGATGCTCGTGAAGAGCCAGATCATGCAGCGCAGCCCGCTGCTGTCCCAGATGGTGCGCGACTCCGAGATCGCGATCGTCGGCGGGATGTACGACGTGGAATCCGGCGCCGTCGACTTCTACGACGCGCGCATCCTCATCGGCGCGTCGTGACGCAGCACGTCACGGATGGGGTGCGGCTGCAGCTGGACCCCAAGTTCCACCTGAAGGACCCCACGACCTCCGAGCTCGGGTTGGCGATTGTCGGGCAAGGCATCCTGATGATCGACGAGATGGGGTACGAGTCCTTCACCTTCCGGAAACTCGCGGAGCGGATCGGGACCACCGAGGCGTCGGTCTATCGGTACTTCAAGAGCAAGCACCGGCTCCTGCTGTACCTCATCGCCCTGTACTGGACCTGGATGGAGTACCGGCTGATGCTGGCCACGCGCAACGTGGTCGATCCCCGGGAGCGCCTGCGCCTCGCCCTGCATGAACTCACCCGTCCCATCGAGCGGGACGATCTCTTCCCGCACGTCGATGAGCGGGTCCTGTACCGGGTGGTCGTGGCCGAGTCGTCGAAGGTGTACCTGCATCGGGACGTGACGGACGAGAACCGGGACGGGCTCTTCCTCAGCTACAAGCGGCTCTGTCGGGCGGTGGCGGACTTGATCAGCGTGGTGAGTCCGCGCTATGCCTATCCGGTGGCGTTGGTGTCGACCGTGGTGGAGAGTTCCCATCTCCAGCGCTACTTCGCGGAGCACCTGCCCCGGCTGACCGACGTGGACCGGTCGCGCACCGACTGGTCCACCACCGAGTTCCTCACGGACATGGTGTTTCGGACGATCGCGCCGGACATGTAGGCGTCGGCTGCGCCGCGGGTGTTGGCGCGGCGCGCTAGGACCCCGATTCGGCGAGTCGTTTGATGGCGGCAGCGGCGGTGAGGACGAACTCGCCCGACGCCTCACGGAGCTCGGCGCCATCGGGAACGTGGGCGAAGTCGCCGACACGCAAATCGAGCCGCGAGCCACCGGCGACGGGCGTGATCACGTACTCGTAGCCGACTGGACCCGCAGGCGGGCGCGCCCACTTCGCGACGCGGAGACTCGCGAAGAGCCGCGCAGGGGGCTCGAAGACCGTGTAGGTCAGCGTCGCGTGTCCTGGCCAAGTGAGCTCAGCGCCGAGTGCGACCCGGTCGGCGGTGTACGCGGCTGGGACGTCGTCCCATTCGCGGAGGTAGCGCGTGAGCGTCAAGACATCCCAGACGCGCTGCGGTGGAGCCGAGATCTCAATCGTATGCTGGGCGAAAAGCATAGACCGTGAGGTGGCTGGGAGCGTGTCGAGTCGCCAGCACGTGAGCTTGTGCCGTGGACGCTCCAATAAGGGGCCTGAGACCTGCGGGCGCCAGTCCGCTTGGCCTAGGCCGTTCCGCCCCCGCGGCCCTCGGCAGCAAGCGTCGTTGTGCGGTCACGAGCTGAGACACACGACGTCATAGCGGAGGTGGATGACGACCGTGTCCCGGTAGCCAGGCCGGAGCACGAGGGTCTCGCCGCGCGGGACGTAGCCGTACCAGCGCGCGTGGAGATAGACCGTCGCGGGCGCGGGTGCGTCGAGCGTGAGCCAGTGGCGAGCGCCGGCGGTGCCGCTGGCGATCAGCGCGGTCGGACTCTCGCGCTCCCCGTGGAACAGCCGAATCTGGGCCTCGGGCAAGACGGAGTCGATGGCCGCAACGGCCTCCCTCGCCTGCACGGCGAGGCCGCCGCGCTGCGTGTGGACGAGGCCGGAGTCGACCTGTGTCGCGCGTCGAATCGCGAACTGCGAGAGCCAATCGGCGCGGTTCCGGCAAGGGCCGTGCAGGCTACCGAGTCCGGGAGGCGGGTGTCGAGCGCACGCGAGCGCAGGCACGAAGCAGGCAAGCAGGAAGAGTCGTCGCATTCGCTGGCGGATGTCGGATTCGCGTGACGTGGGTTGCGGCGGCGGCCGTTCCAACAAGATGCGGGA
>JANJUF010000097.1 GCA_024710705.1 Gemmatimonadaceae bacterium
CGGCGAAGCAGGCCCTCGTCGCCGCCATGCGCAAGCTCGTCGTCCTGCTCAACAGCATCCTGAAGACGAAGCAGCCGTGGCGCGCCCCGATGGCGGCCACGGCCTGACCTACACTCCACACACACGGTTGCTTCGTGGTGATTAGCCGTTACGCCGACGCATACTCCTCGATCGGCGGACACGAGCAGACCAGGTTCCGGTCCCCGAACGCCGACTCCACGCGCCCCACCGCCGGCCAGAACTTCCGCTCGCGCACCCAGGCCAGCGGGAACGCCGCCCGCTCGCGCGAGTAGCCACGCGTCCACGCGTCGCTCACCACCACCTCCTGCGTGTGCGGCGCGTGGGCCAGCGGGTTGTCCTCGCGGCTGAGCACGCCGCGCTCGATATCACGCGCTTCCTCGCGGATGGCGATCATCGCCTCGCAGAACCGATCCAGCTCGGCCTTCGACTCCGACTCCGTCGGCTCGATCATCAGCGTGCCCGCCACCGGGAAGCTCACCGTCGGTGCGTGGAAGCCGTAATCCATCAGGCGCTTCGCGATGTCTTCCACTTCCACGCCGGCGCTGGCCTTCAGCGGACGCGTGTCGAGGATGCACTCGTGGGCCACGTGGCCGTTCTTGCCCTTGTAGAGCACCTCGTAGTGCCCCTTGAGCTGATGCGCCACGTAGTTGGCGTTGAGGATCGCCACCTTGGTGGCCAGCGTGAGGCCCTCGCCGCCCATCATGTCGATGTACATCATCGAGATGGGCAGGATGCTCGAGCTCCCCCACGGCGCTGCACTCACGGCGCCGATGCGCGTCTCGCCCTCCTGCGCCACCACCGAGTGGCCCGGCAGGAACGGCGCGAGGTGCGCCACCACGCCGATCGGGCCCATGCCCGGACCGCCGCCGCCGTGCGGGATGCAGAAGGTCTTGTGCAGGTTCAGGTGGCACACGTCCGCGCCGATGTCGCCCGGACGGCTCAACCCCACCATCGCGTTCATGTTGGCGCCGTCGAGGTACACCTGGCCGCCGTGCTCGTGAATGATGGCGCAGATGTCCTTGATGCTCTCCTCGAACACGCCGTGCGTGCTCGGATACGTCACCATCAGCGCGGCCAGGTCGTTGCTGTGCTGCTCGGCCTTCGCGCGCAGGTCCTGCACGTCGATGTTGCCGTTGGCATCGGTGCCCACGACCACGACCTTCATCCCTGCCATCACCGCCGACGCCGGGTTGGTGCCGTGCGCCGACTGCGGGATCAGGCACACCGTGCGATGCCCCTGCCCACGCGCACGATGGTATGCGCGAATCACCAGCAAGCCGGCGTACTCGCCCTGCGAGCCGGCGTTCGGCTGCAGCGACACCGCCGCAAACCCGGTCACCTCGGCCAGCGCCTTCTCGAGGCGATTGAACATCGACGCGTACCCCTTGGCCTGCTCCACCGGCGCGAAGGGATGCAGTCCGCCCACTTCACGCCAGGTCACCGGATACATCTCGGCGCTGGCGTTCAACTTCATGGTGCAGCTGCCGAGCGGGATCATCGAATGCGTGAGCGAGAGGTCGCGGCTCTCGAGCTTGCGCATGTAGCGCAGCATCTCGGTCTCGCTGTGATACCGCGAGAACACCGGATGGGTGAGGAAGTCGCTGGTGCGCGCCACGCGCTCGTCGTAACGGGCGTCGAGCCCCTTGGCGAGGGCGTCGAGGTCCAGCCCGTGCGCCTGGCCGGCGTTGAACGCCGTGAGCAGGTCGCTCACATCCTGCACCGTGGTGTTCTCGCCCATCGAGACGCCGAGCGTCTTGCGGTCCACCACCCGCAGGTTGATGCCCAGCTTGCCCGCGGCCTTCACGATCTTGCGGAGGTTGCCTCCCACCGGCACGGTGACCGTATCGAAGAAGATCCCCGCCTGCGGCTCCATCCCCAGCTTGCGCAGGCCCGCCGCGAACAGCTCGGCGCGGTGGTGCACGCGCTTGGCGATGCGCTTCAGGCCCTCGGGGCCGTGCCACACCGCGTACATCCCGGCAATCACCGCCAGCAGCACCTGCGCCGTGCACACGTTCGACGTCGCCTTCTCGCGACGGATGTGCTGCTCGCGGGTCTGCAGCGCCATGCGCAGCGCGGCCTTGCCCGAGGAATCGCGCGAGACGCCGATGATGCGCCCGGGGATCTGGCGCTTGTAGTCGTCCTTGGTGGCGAAGAACGCGGCGTGCGGACCGCCGTAGCCGTACGGCACGCCAAAACGCTGCGAGTTGCCCACCGCCACGTCGGCACCCCACTCGCCCGGCGGGGCGAGCAGCGTGAGCGCCAGCAGGTCCGTGGCCACGATCACGAGGCCGCCCGCCGCGTGCACCCTCTCGGCCAGCTCGCGGTAGTCCTCGACCTGCCCGGTGGTGCTCGGATACTGCAGCAGCACGCCGGCCACGGACTTGTTGGGCTTCATCTTCTCCACCGCCACCACCTTCACCGTCACACCACGCGCCTCGGCGCGGGCGGTGACCACTTCAATCGTCTGGGGGTGGCAGTCCTTGGCGATCAGGAAGGTGTCCTTCCCGTCCTTGCCGACGATGCCGTGCACCATCGTCACGGCCTCGGCGGCGGCGGTGCCTTCATCGAGCAGCGAAGCGTTGGCGATCGGCAGGCCAGTGAGATCGCTCACGACGGTCTGGTAGTTGAGCAGCGCCTCAAGGCGTCCCTGTGCGATCTCGGCCTGATACGGCGTGTACGCCGTATACCAGCCCGGATTCTCGAGGATGTTCCGCTGGATCACCGCCGGCGTGTGCGTGTCGTAGTAGCCCATGCCGATGAAGGAGCGGCGCACCTCATTCGCGCTCATCTCGGCGCGGAAGGCGGCGAGGGCATCCTGCTCGCTCATCGCACCTGGGAGGGCCAGCGGGCGACGGAGCCGGATGTTCTCGGGCACGGTCGCGTCGATGAAGGCGTCGAGGGAGGCGTAGCCGATGGCCTTGAGCATCTCGGCCATATCGGCCTCGGACGGGCCAAGGTGGCGGCGAACGAAGGTGTCGGGCGCGGGATGCGCGGACGCGGCAGCGGTCACTGGGGGGACTCCTCAAGGGCCTGTGGCCCTGGGTCACCGGGAGGGGAATAGCGGAATGAGGGCAGCCGGCTGGAGGTCGGCGCGTGAGAGGAAAGTTAGTGGGGGGCGGAAGTGGATGCTGGTAGATTGTTCGGAACCCGTCTGGTTTCCCCCCTCGCCCATCTGACCATGTCATCCACGCGCGTCGAAGTCGCCCGCTCGGGAATCAGCTTTGGCTCGGCCCTGGCCATCGCCATTTCGTGGAGCCTGAATCAATCCGTGCTCTGGGCCATCGTGCACGGGATCTTCAGTTGGCTCTACGTCATCTATTACCTGATCGTCCGCTGAGCACGGCAGCCGTGCCCGTAGCCGCCCGCTGGCGCGTCCTGGATTCCGGCCCCGCCGACGGCGCGACCAACATGGCGGTGGACCACGCCCTGCTCGACCGCGCGGCGACAAGCGGTGAGGCGGTGCTGCGCATCTACGCGTGGTCGCGTCCCACGCTGTCGTTCGGGATGCACGAGCGGGCACGGCTCTCGGCGGCGGTGCTGGCCGCGCAGGGCGTGGACGCCGTGCGCCGCCCCACTGGCGGGCGGGCGCTGCTGCATCATCGAGAGGTGACCTACAGCGTCACGGCGCCCACCGCCGGCACCGCCCTCGGCGAGAGTTATCGCGCCATCAACGCCATCCTGCTGGACGCAGTGGCGAGGCTCGGCGTGCGCGCGGCCGAGGCACCGCGACGCGCCCGCGCGACCGCGCCGGATGGCGCGGCCTGCTTCGCCGAGCCAAACATGGGTGAGCTGACGGTCGATGGCCGCAAGCTCGTGGGCAGCGCTCAGCGTCGCGACGAACGTGCGCTCCTGCAACACGGCTCCATCCTGCTGGACGACGATCAGCCGATGATCGCGACCCTCCGCGGACTGCCGGCGGCACCAAGTGCCGCCGCCACCCTCAACGCCTTGCTCGCGAGGCCGGTGCATTACGCCGAGGTGCGCGACGCGCTCGTCGCCGCCCTGCTTGGCGCCGTGGGCGCGACGGTTCCGGAGGCGCTCGACCCGGACGAACTGCCCCCCGCCGTGGCCGCGCACCGCGCGCGCTACGCCAGCGACGAGTGGACGTTTCGCCGCTAGTCCCGTAACGTTCGCCGTCCGCGCACCGACTCCCCTGCCCGAGTAAGTGATGCGTCGTATCGTTCTTGCGTTCGCGCTGTCCCTCCTCGCCGCCTGTGCCGGCGATGCCGCCCGTGGCCCGGTCGGCGGTACCGTCATCATCGCCGCCGCCGCCGACGCCGACGCGTTGGTGCCTCCCCTCGTCGGCAGTTCACAGGGGCGCCTCGTCTCGGAACTGCTCTTCGACCGCCTGGTGGAGATCGGTCCCTCGCTCAACACGGTGGGCGACGCGGACTTCCGCGGTCGCCTCGCCGAGCGCTGGAACTGGAGCGCCGATTCGCTCGCCATCACGTTCTTTCTCGATCCCGACGCGCGCTGGCACGATGGCCAGCCGGTCGTCGCGGCCGATGTCGTGGCCGGACTCTCGGTGATCCGCGACCCGGCCAACGGCTCGTCACTCCGCGTGAATCTCGTCGGGCTCGATTCGTTGACCGTGCAGGGCGAACGGCAGGTCACGATGCACTTCGGGCGCCGCACGGCGGAGCAGTTCTACGCCGCGTCCATGATCTTCCCGCTCCCGGCGCATCTCCTGCCCACCGATTCCGGCAGCGCGTTGCGCACCAGCACCTACGCCCGCGCGCCCGTCGGCAGTGGTCCCTATCGCTTCGTCTCCTGGGAGCCGCTCAGCCGGATCGAGTTGGCGGCGGTGGAGGATCACTACCGTGGCCGCGCCCGGCTCGACCGCGTGGTGGTCTCGATCTCGCCGGAACCCGCCACCGGCCTCGCGAAGATCTGGGCCGAGGAGGCCGACGTGTGGGAGATCGTGCCGGCCGGCGACATCGCCGAGGCGGTGCGCCATCCGCACGTGCGGCTCGTCTCGTCCACGGCCTTCGACTACGGCTTCGCCGCGTTCAACTTCCGCGACCCGCGCAACCGCGAACGCCCGCACCCGTTCTTCACGGATCGCGGGCTGCGGCGCGCCATCGCGATGGCCGTGGATCGCCCGGCCATCGTGCGCGCGATCTTCGACACGCTCGCCATGCCACTGTACGGCCCCTTCGTGCGGCTCCAGCACACGGCCGACACGACGATCCGCCAGATCCCGTTCGATCGCGCCGCGGCCGCCACCATCCTCGACTCGCTCGGCTGGCGCGTGGATCCGCGCGATGGCATCCGCCGGCGCGGCACGCAGCGTCTCCGCTTCACCACCCTCGTGCCGGGCTCCAGCCGCAACCGCGAACGGGCGGCCGTGTTGATGCAGGAGCAGCTCCGGCAGGTCGGCGTGGACATGCAGATCGAACGCGCCGAGAACCGAACCTTCACGGCAAAGCGCGAGGCCGGCCAGTTCGACATGGTCGTCGGCGGCTGGCTCACGACACCGAGCCCGCGCGGCCTCCGCGGCACCTGGGCCACCAATTCCGCCGACGGACAGGGGACGCAGAACGACGGCCGCTACAGCAATTCCGCCTTCGACGCGGCCGTCATCGCGGGACTGGACGCCCTCGAGCCCGCCGACGTGCGCCGCCACTTCCGCGAGGCCTACCAGATCATCGTGGACGATGCCGCCGCGCTCTTCCTCTACGAACTGCGCGTGATGGCCGCCGTGCATCGGCGCTTCACCCTGCCGGCGTGGCGGCCCGATGGCTGGTGGCGTACGCTGCCCGAGTGGACGGTGGATCCCGCGCAGCGCCTGCCGCGCGATGCGCGCCCCACCGCGAACTGAGGGACGGCGCGCCTGATGCGCGTCGTGGTCTTCCGGCTCGCGCAGGCCGCGGTCGTCGTCGCGCTCGTCGTCACGACCTGTTTCGCGCTCATCCGCCTCGCCCCGGGTGATCCATTCTTCACGTCCCTCGACCAGCCCGACATTCCCGCCGAGACGGCCGCGCTCCAGCGGGAGCGCTTCGGCTATGACCGGCCCCTCGTCGAGCAGTACGCCCGCTTTGTGGGCGCCCTCGCGCGCGGTGACCTCGGCTGGTCGCATTCGCGGGCGCGCCCCGTGCGCGAGGTACTGGTCGCGCTGCTCCCGAACACCCTTCTGCTGATGGGAAGCGCACTCCTGCTTGGCATGCTCGGGGGAATCGCCCTCGGTGCCTGGCAGGGTTGGCATCACGAGTCGCGACTTTCCCGCTGGAGCGACCGCCTGCTCCTGCTGGTGGTCTCGGTGCCGGAGTTCATCCTCGCCCTGTTCTTTGCGATGCTTCTCGCACTCACCTGGCGGATCTTCCCCATCGGTGGGATGCGCACCGAGTTCGGGCCGGGCGGATTCGCCGGCCTCTTGGACGTGCTGCGGCATCTCGCGCTCCCGGCGGGCACGCTCGCGCTGGTGGTGCTCGCCATCGTCGCACGGCATCAACGCGCGGCGATGCGCGACGTGCGCGATGCCGAGTTCGTGCGCGCGCTGCGCGCCAGCGGCATTCCCGAGCGGCGCATCCTGTGGCGCCATGCGTTGCGCAACGCGCTCGTGCCGGTGCTCACGGTGATGGGCGTGATGCTCGCCTCGCTGGTGAGCGGCGCGGTGCTGGTGGAACGGATCTTCGCCTGGCCCGGCATGGGGCGGGCGATGGTGGACGCCGTCCTGTACCGCGACTATCCGCTTGTCGCCGGCGGCGTGCTGGTCACGAGCGTCGGCGTGGTGCTCGCGACGTTGCTCGCGGATCTTGCCGTCGCGTGGGCCGATCCCCGCCTCCGGCGTCGCCTGTGATGCGCCGGCTCCGCGGGCCCCTGCTCCTGCTGGGCGGACTCGCGCTGGTGGCGCTGCTCGCCCCGTGGCTCGCGCCGTTCGATCCGGCGGCCCAACCGGATCCGATCGGCCTGGCGCTGCAACCGCCGAGCCCGGCGTACTGGTTCGGCACCGATCCGTACTCGCGTGATGTGTTGAGTCGCGTGCTCTTCGGCGCGCGTAGCTCGCTCGGCATCGCCGCACTGTCGGTGCTCGTCGCGCTCACGCTCGGCGCCGCCGTCGGGGCCGCGGCCGCGCTCGGCGGACGCGTCACCGACACGTTGCTGATGCGCGGCACCGATGCGGCGCTGGCCATTCCCCGACTCCTCCTCCTGCTACTCGTGGTCGCCGGCACCGGTCCCCTCACGCCGGCCTCGCTCGCCCTCGTGCTCGGGGCCACCGGGTGGATGACCACCGCGAGACTGGTGCGCCAGGAGACACGCCGGCTGCTGGCGACGGAATACGTGCGCAGCGCCAACGCCCTGGGCGTGCCCCCGCTGCGGCTCTGGCGCGGCCACATCCTGCCGGGACTCGTGCCGACGATTGCCGTGAACGCCACCATCGCGTTTGCCGCGGCCGTGCCGCTCGAGGCCGCGCTCTCGTTCCTCGGGCTCGGCGTGCGCCCGCCGCTCGCGAGCTGGGGCAACATCATCCTCGAAGCCGAGGGCCGCATCCGCAGCGCGTGGTGGCTGGTGGTCTTCCCCACGCTCGGCATTGCCCTCGCCACGCTCGCCGCCAACCTCCTGGCCGAACGCGTACGCGACGTCGCCGGGGAGCGTTCGTGACCGGGCCCGTCCTCAGGGTGGGCTCGCTCGGCGTGCGCGCCGAGGGGGATCCGCCCCGCGACCTGCTCACCGACCTGTCCTTCACGATGGACCGCGGGAGCAGCATCGGGCTCGTCGGCCGCTCGGGCGCCGGCAAGACCACGCTCGGCAATGCCCTGCTCGGGCTGCTGCCGCGCGGGCTCTCGCTCACGCCCCCATCGCAGCTCCTGCTCGGCGACACCGACCTGCGCGCGCTCGACGCCGAAGGGATGCGCCGAGTGCGTGGGCGGCGGCTGGCGATGGTGTTTCAGGAACCGTTGCTGGCGCTCGACCCGGCGATGCGCATCGGCGCGCAGTTGCGCGGCGCGCTCGAATCGCACGGCATCGCCCGCGGTGCCGAAGCAGACGACCGGGTGCACACCATGCTCGCACGCGTCGGCATCGGCGACCCGCGCGCGAGCGCGCACCGCCACGCCCACGAGCTCTCCGGTGGCATGCGCAGCGCCTGCTGCTGGCCATCGCGCTGCTGCTCGAGCCCGAGGTGCTCATCGCCGACGAACCCACCACCTCGCTCGACGTCACGCTGCAATCGCAGCTCTTGGACCTGCTCGACGAGCTCCGCGCGGCCAGCGGCACGGCGCTGCTGTTCATTTCGCACGACCTCGCATTGGTGGCCGAACGTACGGAGCGCGTGCTCGTGCTCGATCACGGGCGCCTGATCGAGGACGGACCCTCGGCGAGCATCCTGCAGGCCCATCGGTTGGCGGCACGACCGCGCGGGCAGCACCGCGCACCCACCACGGAGCCACTGGTGGTGGGCGAGGGCCTTGCGGTGGAATTCGCGGCGCCGGCGCGTGGAAGGGCGCGGCCATCGGGCGTGGTGCGCGCCGTGGATGGCGTGGACCTGACCATTGCCGCCGGCGAATGCGTGGGCCTCGTCGGCGAGAGCGGATGCGGCAAGAGCACGCTGGCGCGCACGCTGCTCGGCCTCGTGCCCCCGACGCGCGGGCGGGCAAGCTTTCACGGACGCGACCTCGCGCGCTGCAGTGCGACGGAACTGCGGGCGCTCCGCAAGCGCATGCAGCTCGTTCCGCAGGACGCCGGCGCCTCGCTCACGCCGGAGCGCCGCGTCGGCTCGCTGATTGAGGAAGCGCTCGAGGTCCACGGCGTGGCCACCGGGGCCGCGGCGGCAGACCGTGCGCGAGAGCTGCTCGGTGAGGTCGGTCTCGATGCGTCGCTCGCGGACCGGCGCCCCGGGGCGCTGTCCAGCGGGGAGCGTCAACGCGTGGCGATTGCCCGCGCCCTCGCCCCCGATCCGGAGTTCCTCGTCTGTGACGAGCCGGTGGCGAATGTCGATGCCACGGCGCGCGAACCGCTCCTGGCGCTCCTCGACCGCCTGCGTGACGAGCGCGGCCTCAGCATGCTGCTCATCGCCCACGACCTCTCGGTGGTGCGCCGTCTGGCGTCGCGCATCGCCGTGATGTATCTCGGGCGGGTCGTCGAGCGCGCCCCGCTGGAGATCGCGCTCGACCACCCGCGGATGCCGTACACGCAGTTGCTGCGCGCTGCCGTCCCCACCGGCGATCCATCGCGTCCGCGTCCCCCGCTCATCGGGGAGTTCCCGTCCCCACTCGAACCGCCGTCGGGGTGTACGTTCCACCCGCGCTGCACGCACCCCTTGAAGGATGAGCAGTGCCGGCGCGAGTCTCCGGTGTTGCTCCCGCTGGACCCGAGCAGTCCCGAGCATGTCGTCGCCTGTTGGAAGGCCTCCCTCCCCCCGAGCCCATGACTCCGACTTCCCGTTCCGACACCCCGATGCCGGTCTCCGCCGACGTCGCGCCCTTCGTGACCGACAGAAGCTTCTTCGGCCACCCGCGGGGCCTCTCGACGCTCTTCATGACCGAGATGTGGGAGCGCTTTTCCTTCTACGGGATGAAGGCGTTGCTGCTGCTCTACCTGACCAAGTACCACCTGTTCGGCGACAAGGCCGGCCTGGATCTCCTGGGTGCCTACGGGGGACTGGTGTACTGCATCCCGGTCATCGGCGGCGTGCTGGCGGATCGCTGGCTGGGCATGCGCAAGGCAGTGGTGTTCGGCGGCCTGCTGCTGGTTGCCGGCCATGTCGGCATGGCGTTCGAGGGCCATGCCGCCACCTACGTGGACGGCGGCGTCGTTCG
>JANJUF010000006.1 GCA_024710705.1 Gemmatimonadaceae bacterium
CCCCGCGCCGCGCGCGGTGCGCTGATCCCCGATCTGCTGGGTCCCGCCGTTGGTGGGTGGGGGGGGGTCGCCTGCCGGCCCCCCCGCCCCGCTCGCCGGACGCCGCGCCCTCCCAACGCTCCCGATGCCATTTCTCGAAGCCGTCCGGCTCGCCCTCGCCACCATCCGCGTCCAGAAGCTCAAGAGCTTTTTCACGCTGGCCGGTGTGTGCATCGGCGTGATGTTCCTGATCACCGTCGTCTCGATCATCGAGGGGATGGGTCGCTACATGAAGGAGGACCTCGTCGGCAAGCTCATCGCCGTGAACTCCTTCGAGCTGCGCCGGGCACCGAACATCAACCTCGGCGACGTGGACCGCGCCGAGTGGGAATCGTGGCGGCGGCGTCCACGGCTGTTCATTTCCGACCTCCTGCCGGTGGTGGAGGCGCTGCCGGAGGGCACGCGCTGGGCGCAGGAGTCCGAGGCGTCGGTCACCGCCGTGACCCGATTCTCGCGGCCGCGCAGCACGACGGCCATGGGCGTGGATGGCGACTGGTTCGCCATCAAGCGGCTCGCCGTGCAGGACGGGCGCGAGTTCACGTCGCAGGAGCTCGCGCATGGCGAGAACGTGGTCATCATCGGTCCCGACATGGTCGAGCGGGCCTTTCCGGGACTCGACCCGATCGGGCGCGAGATCCGCATCGGGACCACGCCGTACCGTGTGATCGGCGTGACCGAGTCGCGCGGGAGCGCCTTCGGCATCTCGTTCGACAATTTCGTGATCGCGCCGTGGCGCTCGCCGATTCGGAAACTGTTGAATCCGGCGTCGCAGATGATTGACGCCGTGGTCGTGCAGGCGGAGAACCAGGCGGTGCTGCTGGAGGCGCAGGAGCGGGTGCGGGCGGTGATGCGCACGCGGCACGGGCTGCGCCCGAGCCAGCCCGATGACTTCGCGATGCAAACCTCGGAGAGCGCGCTCGAGTTCTGGAACAAGCTCGAGGGCTACCTCGTGGTTGCCGGCGTGGCCCTGCCCGCCATCGGCCTGGTAGTCGGGGCCATCGTGATCATGAACATCATGCTGGTGGCGGTGGCGGAGCGGACGCGCGAGATCGGGATTCGAAAGGCGCTGGGCGCCAAGCGACGCGACATCCTGGCGCAGTTCCTGGTCGAGTCGGCCACGCTGAGCACGCTCGGCGCGCTGATCGGCATCGCCATGGGCATCGGGCTGGCGCAGGCGATCGCGGCGGCGACGCCGTTGCCCGCCAGCGTCGCGCCCTGGAGCATCGTGGTGGGCGTCGGCGTGGGGATGGGCGTGGGCATCGTGTCGGGGGTGTATCCGGCGAGCCGTGCCGCTCGGCTCGACCCCGTCGTCGCCCTGCGGCAGGAGTAGCGCGATGAGCATGCACGCGCGGCTCTACAACCTGACCGAAGGGGTGCGCATCGCGCTCGAGGCGATCGTCGGCAACAAGGTGCGGGCCGGTCTCACGATCCTGGGCGTGGCCGTGGGCGTATTCGTCGTGGTGGTGATCTCGGCGGCTGTCCACGGCATCAACACCAGCGTCGCCAAAGACTTCGAGTCCACGGGCCCGACGACGTTCTTCGTGTCGCGCTATCCCATCAGTTTCGAGGCCTGCGACGGCACCGAGGACACCTGTGCGTGGCTCCGGAATCCGCCCATCACGTGGGACGAAGTGGAACGGCTGACGCGGTTGGAGAGCGCCGCGGCCGTGGGCGTGCGGATGGACTGGAGCGGGGCCTTCAAGTATCGCGACAAGGCCTTGGCGTCGGCGCCGATCGAGGCGTACACAGCCAACTGGAGCATGTTCGGTGTGCCCGACATGCAGCCGGGCGGTCGCGTGTTCACGGAGCAGGAGTTCCGGAGCGCCGCCCGGGTGGTGGTGCTCAACACCACCGCCGCCGAGCGGCTCTTCGGCGAGTCGGACCCGCTCGACAAGACCATCACCATCAATGCGATCCCGTTCCTGGTGATCGGGGTGTACAAGGACAACGCCAGCTTCCTCTCGGGCGGCGACCGCCCGAAAGGCGTGATGCCGGTGACCACCCTCCAGCGCGCATTGAACGTCGCGCGCAGCGATATGGGCCTGGTGGTCAAGCCCCGCACCGACGTGCCCCGCGACGTGATGGTGGACGAGGTCACGGCCGCGTTGCGCGGCGCGCGCGGGCTGCGTCCCTCCCAGGAGTCGAACTTCTCCATCATCACGCAGGACAAGCTGATGGAGACCTACGACAAGATCTTTGGCATGTTCTTTCTCGTGATGATCGCGTTGTCGGCCGTCGGCCTCATCGTCGGCGGCGTGGGCGTGGTGGCCATCATGATGATCTCGGTCACCGAGCGCACGCGCGAGATCGGCGTGCGCAAGGCGTTGGGCGCGACGCGCCTGACAATTCTCTGGCAGTTCCTGATCGAGGCCGTGACGCTCACCGGCATCGGGGCGCTCATCGGACTCGCGCTGGGCTGGGCGGTGGCCTTCCTCATTCGGTCCGGGACGTCCATCGAGGCCAGCGTCCCGCCGGGCGCGGTACTTGCCGCACTGGTCGCCAGTGCGGTGACGGGCATCCTCTTCGGGATGATCCCCGCGGCCCGTGCGTCACGGCTGGACCCCGTCGAAGCCCTTCGCCACGAATAGCCCCTCACGCGTGCCCTTCTTCGAAGCCGTCCGTCTTGCCCTGCAGACCATCCGGGTCCAGAAGCTGAAGAGCTTCTTCACCCTGGTGGGCGTCATGATCGGGGTGATGTTCCTGATCGCCGTGGTGTCCATCGTGGAAGGGATGAGCGATTACGTCGAGAATGACTTCGCGGCCAAGATCATCGGCGTGAATACCTTCGACGTGCGGCGCTGGCCCAACTTCACGCCCAACGAGTCGGATGACGACTGGCGCGAGTACCTGCGTCGGCCGCGGCTCTACCAGCCCGAGGCGGACCTGGTGGCCGAGGCCCTGGGTTCGCAGTTCCGGGCGGCCCGCGTGAACGAGAACTTCATCCCGGCCTTCACGCCGGGCGTGCGGCCGCGCGCAGTGCAGGCCATCGCCACCGACGCCAGCTACTTCGAGATCAAGCGATTCGGCATCGCCGCCGGACGGGCCTTTGGCGCGCAGGACGTGGCCTCCGGCGCCAAGGTGGTGGTGATCGGCGACGAAGTGGCGTCCTACTATTGGCCGGGACTGGATCCGCTGGGCCGCGAGCTGCGCATCGCCGGCCAGATCTACAGCGTCATCGGCGTGATCGAGCCCCAGGGCTCGGTGTTCGGCTTCTCCATGGACCGGATGGCGATCGCGCCGTTCACCTCGCCCCTCTCGCGCTCGATCCGCCCGCGCGGCGACATCGGGCGCATCACGGTGCAGGCGACCACGCGGGAGATCCTCGAGGACGGCATCGAAGAGGCGCGGGAGGTCCTGCGCGGGTTCCGGAAGCTGGGGCCGGGCGACGCGGACAACTTCGCGCTCGAGACCTCCGACGCCGCCCTCGGCTTCTTCGACGAACTGAAGGGCAAGCTGATCCTCTTCGGCACCGCCCTGCCGGCCATCGGCCTGATCGTGGGCGCGCTGGTCATCATGAACATCATGCTGGTGGCGGTGTCGGAACGCACGCGTGAGATCGGCGTGCGCAAGGCGCTGGGCGCCAAGCGCCGCGACATCATCTCGCAGTTCCTGATCGAGGCGGCCACCTTGTCGGTGATCGGCGCGGCCATCGGGGCGGGCCTCGGGGTCGGACTGGCCCAGGTCATCGCACTGCTCACGCCCCTGCCCGCCTCGGTGGCCCCGTGGTCCTTGGTTTTCGCGCTGGTGGTCGGCGCGGGCGTCGGCATCGTGGCCGGCATCTATCCGGCGAGTCGCGCGTCGCGGCTCGACCCCATCGCGGCCCTGCGCCAGGAGTAGCCGATGCGTCTCTGGGATCGCGTCCTGATGAGCCTCGAGGGCGTCGGCATGGCCCTCGATTCGCTGCGCGCCAACAAGGTCCGCGCAGCCCTCACCATCTCCGGCGTGGCGGTGGGCGTGTTCGTCGTGGTGGCGATGGGCGCCACCGTGCACGGCGTGCGGATGTCGTTCCAGTCGGACATGGACGAGTTCGGCACGGCCACCTTCCAGGTGCGGCGGCGGAATCCCGGCTTCAACGCCTGCAACCCGACGTCCGAAGCCTGCCCGGAGCGGCGCTACCCAGGCGTCTCGCTGGCCGAATGGCGCGCCATCCAGCAGCTGCCCGAGGTCGAGAACGCCATGGCCTGGCTCTTCGGCGGCGGCACGGTCACCTATCGCGACCGCATCGTGAAGAACGTGGGCTATGATGCGCAGAGCACGGAATGGATCCGCACCGACCAGGCCGACGTCGATCCGGGCCGCACCTTCAGCGAATCGGAACACGATGCGGCGGCGCTGGTGACCTTGGTGAACAAGAAGCTGGCCGACGAACTCTTCGGCGACTCCGACCCCATTGGCAAGGAAATCAGCCTGGACGGCACGCGATTCACCGTGATTGGCGTGTACCACACGAAGGCGGGGTTCCTCAAGTCCATGGACGGCCGCGGGCCCGACACGCCGCGGATGGTCCTGCCGATGATGACAGCCTACCGCCGCCTCGGCGTGTGGCGCAACTCGATGATGGTGATGGTGCGGCCGAAGTCCACGGTCTCGCGCGACGAGGCCATGGACGCGGTGACGGCGACCCTGCGTGGCATGCGAGGCCTCCGCCCCAGCCAGCCCAACACGTTCTTCCTCGTCGGGCAGGACCGGATGATGGAAGTGTTCAACCAGCTCTTCGGCGCGATCTTCATGGTGGGGCTCGGGCTGTCGGCGGTGGGCCTCATGGTCGGTGGGGTCGGGGTCGTGGCCATCATGATGATCTCGGTGACCGAACGCACGCGCGAGATCGGCGTGCGCAAAGCGCTGGGCGCGACGCGTGGCACGATCCTGTGGCAGTTCCTGGTGGAGGCAGCGACGCTCACGAGCCTGGGTGCGGGGATTGGACTCGTGCTGGGCGCCCTGCTGGCCTGGGTGATTCGGGCCAACACCACCATTCCGGCCTCGGTGCCACTCGGGGCGGTGGTGTCGTCCCTCCTGGCGGCGGCGCTCACGGGCGTGATCTTCGGGATGCTCCCTGCCACTCGCGCCTCCAAGCTCGACCCGGTCGAGGCGCTGCGGCACGAGTAAGGCGGACTGCCCCCTCACGCCGGGGGCCCGCGGGACCGATACTATTTCCGTGATGTCCTGCCCTCGGCGTTCCTGGCGACGGTCGCAGCTCCTGCTCGTGCTGGTGGGCCTCGGCGCGTGCGGCGACGCCGCGCGCGCCCCCGCGATCGGCTTCACATATAACTGGGGTGACACGGGCTTGGAGTCGGCGATCCGGGCCGAGCTCGCGCAGGCCACCTCGACGGGCGGCGTCCCGATTCGCCTCGTGGCGACTGACGCCAGCGGCTACGGCGCCTACGGAAGCACCCCGCTCACGGCTGAGGTGCAACGGGCGACGCAGTTCGCGGCGGATCCCGAGATCGTGGTGGTCGTGGGCCCTGGCGGGAGCCGGGAGGCGCTGCAGGTGGCGCCGGTGTATGCCGCCGCCGAGATGCCCATGCTGATTCCGACCGCCACCAGCCGGCTGCTCTCGAGCGCCGGTCCCTTGGCCTTCCGCTTGGCACCGGACGACTCGGTGCAAGGGGAGTTCATCGTCGCCTTCGCCGACACCGCGCTCCACGTCCAGCGGATCGCGATCTTCTACGTGCCTGACGAATACGGGATCGGGCTCGCGGCGGGGGCCGCCAGCGCGACCGCCGCGCGGGGCATGACGTTGCTCGATCGCACGCCGATCCGCCTGACGCAGGACTGCCTCGCGGCCGACGGGCGCGCGCACTACGACGGCATCGCGGCCCAGCTGGCGCGGCGCGGTACGCCCGACGGCGCGGTGATTGCGGCGCGGACGGTGGAGTCCGCCTGCCTGACCCGGGCGCTGCGGGCGCGATGGCCGCGCTTGGAAGTCTTCGCCGGCGACGGCGTGTATCTGGAGTCGGAGTTCTTCCGACGTGCCGGTGAGGCGGCGCAGGGCACGTACTTGGTCGCCTTCTGGCACCCGGATCTGCCGACGCCGGAGTCGCGGTCGTTCCGCGACCGCTTCGTGGCGCGGAACGGGCGGCTGCCGCGGCACGGCGATGCCGTCTTCGCCGATGCGGCGCTCTTGGCGGCGACCGCCATCCGCGACGGAGGGGCCAGCCGCGCCGGTGTGGCCGCCTACCTGCGGTCCCTCGGACGCACCCGCGCACCCTACATCGGCATCACCGGGGCGATCGCCTTCACCGCCGACCACCATCGGCCGCTCTGGATGGCGCGCGTGGCGGGCGACAGCTCCCTGCTGGCGGCGCGGCGATGACGGAACCGGTGGGGACGACGCGGCGCGCGATCCCGATGCGCCTGGTGTTCGTCATGCTGGGCCTGATCGCGTTGGCGTTCGTGGTGGTGGTGACGCTCCAGCTGGTGACCGTCATCCGGCCGACGTCGGCGGACCTGCGTGGGCTGGCGGGCGACGTCCTCTCCGACCAGTCGAGCATCGAACGCAACCTCTCTGGCCTGCGGGAAGCGCGGCGCCAGATCGCGCGGCTCGCCCCACCAGTGGATCGTTCGGGGGACCCGCTGCCGGACCTCGCGGTGCTGCGCGAGGAGGTCCGGAGGCTACTGGACGCGAGCGCCGAGGTGCGCGCGTCGGTGGATCGGTCCGACGTGCCGATGCAGATGCGCCTGCTGCTGGCGGAGGCGGTGCAGCAGGAAGCGTCCGTGGGCGTGCAATTGATGGAAGCCATGCGCGCCATCGAGCTGGAGCGTCCACGCGATGCCGTGGATGCGCTTCGCGCATCGGGCGTGCACTCCGACTCCACCTCCCAGCTCCTCGCCGCCGCCCAGCGGGTGGCGTTGGAGGGGATCCTCGCGGGTCAGGAGCGGCTCCTCACACGCCTGGACGGCTTCGAGCGCTGGGGCGAACGCTGGGTGGTGCTCGGGATCCTGCTCTTCGTGTTGGGCGGATGGCTGGTGCACGTGCGGGTGTACACGCCGATCGGAGCGCTGGAACGGGTGGTGCAGGAGCTGTCCGACGGCAACCTCGACGCCGAAGTCCCGGTACCGCGCGACGACGAGCTCGGCCGCCTGTCGGCGCACGTGAACGCGATGACGGCGGTGCTGCGCGAACGCGCCGCCGAGGAATCGCGGCGGCGCGAGAGCCTCACCGAGCGTTTCGGACGCATCCTCGATGAGTCGTCGAACCAGATCTGCGTGTTCGATGCCTCGTCGCTGGCGCTGGTGCAGGCCAACCGCGGGGCGCGCGTGACGCTCGGATACTCCCGCGAGGAGATCGGCACCCTGCGACTCCCCGACCTGCTCGGCGGCATGCCGGAGGAACGCATCGAATCCATGCTGGAGGAACTGCGCGCAGGCATGGATGCGCCGCTGTTGCTCAGCACCTGGCTGCGCCGACGCGACGGCTCGCTGCACCCCG
Organism: Gemmatimonadaceae bacterium; assembly: GCA_024710705.1. Classification (GTDB taxonomy): domain Bacteria; phylum Gemmatimonadota; class Gemmatimonadetes; order Gemmatimonadales; family Gemmatimonadaceae; genus Pseudogemmatithrix. The sequence continues at coordinate 7,469 of JANJUF010000006.1, forward strand.
CCGAGATGACCCTGCAGCATTCCACGGACGGTGGGACCCCCGTGTTCATCACAGTGGCCGAGGATGCCGGCGTCCGGCATCGTGTGCGTGACCTCGATGAGCGCCTGCGCGAGTTCACACTGATGCAACAGGAGGCGCTGACGGGGTCGGACCCCGAGTCCGTGCTCAAGCCGCTCACGGTGATGGCAGCGGACGCGCTCCGGGCGACGGGCTGCGGCGTCTGGCGCACCGGGGCGACGGAGACGCGCTGCGTGGTGGCCTACGACGTCCGGGCGGCACTGCACCGCAGCGATGCCCCCTTTCCCACGGAATCGGAGTCGCCACTGCGGGTGCCGGTTCGCACGGGGGCGCGCGTCGAGGCCCAACTGGTGGTCGTTCACGCCGGCGAGCGCCGTCACTGGACCGCTGAGGAACGTACGTTCACCGGCGCGGTGGCCGACCTCGTGGCGCGCGTGCTCGAGGCGGCCGAGCGCCGCACGCTCGAGCACGCCCTCGAGCGGGCCCAGCGCATGGACTCCATCGGCCAGCTTGCGGGCGGCGTGGCGCACGACTTCAACAACATCCTGACTGCCATCCTCGGCAATCTCGAAGCCTGCCGGGCCGACCTGCCGGTGGGCTCGCCGATGGACGAGGCCTTGGCCGAAGCCGAGCACGCGGCGCTCCGGGCGGCTGACCTCACCAAGCAGCTTTTGACCTTCGCACGGCACCAGGTGGTGGAGACGCGCATCGTGGATCTCGCGGAGCGCTCGCGCGAGGCCGAACCGATCCTGCGTCGCCTCCTGGGTCCAGAGTGGGAACTCCGCATCGACCACACCGATGTGCCGACGCCCGTGCGGCTCGGGCTCGGCCAAGTGGAGCAGCTCTTGGTGAACCTCGTGGTGAACGCCCGCGACGCCATGCCGGAGGGCGGATCGATCCACGTCTCGACGCGCACGCTGCTGATCACCGGCACGGACGAGCAGCCCGGCCTTTCGCCGGGTCGCCACGTTGCCCTGCTCGTGCGCGACGAGGGCATCGGGATGGACCAGCGCACCATGGAGCGCGTCTTCGAACCCTTCTTCACCACGAAGCGGCTGGGCGAGGGCACGGGCCTCGGGCTCTCCGTGTGCTACGGAATCGTGCGCAATGCCCACGGCGTGATCCGCGTGGCCAGCGCACCCGGCAAAGGCACCACGTTCGAGATCCTGCTCCCCGAAGCCCAGATGCGGCCCTCGCCGCCGACGGGAACCGCGCCGGCGGGCACGGCCGGAGGGGGCGAGGTGATCCTTCTGGCCGAGGACGAACCGGCCATTCGGACTCTGATGACGCGCATGCTCGTGTCCCGCGGCTTCCGCGTGCTCGCCGCGCAGGACGGCGAGGAGGCGGTGTCCATCGCGGAGCGGCACCGTGGGCCGATCGCGCTCTTCGTGTCGGACGTGGTGATGCCGCGGCTCGGCGGGGTGGACGCCGCCAAGCGACTGCGCCAGCAGCGCCCCGGACTCCCCGTGCTGTTCATGTCGGGCTACACGGCCACGGCCGCGATCCAGGAGGGCGAGATGGCCGATGCGGGCTTCCTGGCCAAGCCCTTCACCCCGGACGAGTTGGGCCACCGCGTCCGGGCGATGCTCGACGCCTACCAGGCGGCACGTAAGGCATCGGGACACTAGCTTGCGGGGGTGCGTACCTCCGACGTGCTCGGCATCGCCTTCGCGCAGATCCGCGGCAACCCGCTCCGCAGCTTCTTCACGCTCCTCGGAATCATCGTCTCGGTCGCGTTCCTGATCGCTGTCGTGGCGATCATCCAGGGGATGAACGCGTACGTGAAGGAGAACATCGCCGAAGCGATGGTGGGGACGAACGCCTTCCAGGTGCGCCGCTCGCCGATCCAGGTGGGAATGATCGACGACGAGCTGATGTCGCGGATCCGGAAGCGGCCGCGGATCTCGGAGGCCGACGCCGAGGCGGTGCGGGCGGCGCTGCCCGACGCGGTCGCAATCTCGCGGCAGTCGGGGTGGCCCACGCCCATGACCGAGGTGATGTGGCGGGGCCGCACGGTGGGGAGCATCATGGTCTTCGGGATCACGCCGGAGTACCAGCTGGTGCAGGACTACCGGATCCAGCGCGGGCGTCCGCTTTCCGAGGTGGACGTGTCCCAGCGCATGCCGTCGGTGGTGCTGGGGACCGAGCTGGCCGAGACCCTCTTCGAGTCGGTGGATCCGATCGGCCAGGAGGTCCGGGTGGCGGGCGAGCGCTACACGGTGGTCGGCGTGAACGAGCCCAAGGGGCGGGTGTTGGGGCAGTCGTTCGACGCCTACGTCCTGATTCCAATCACCCGCTTCGAGATGCGCTACGGGCGACGGCTCACGACGACGATCTCGGTGAAGGTGGCCGACACCGCGGACGTGGGGATGATGATGGGACGCGCCGAGGAGGCCATGCGCGTGGCGCACGGCCTGCGCCCGACCGAGGACAATGACTTCTCGATCGAGACCTCCGACGCGCTGGTGGCATTCTGGAAACAGCTCACCGCCGTCCTCTTCGCCGTGATCCCAGCGGTGGTGGCCATCGGCATCGTCGTGGGGGGCATCGTCATCATGAACATCATGCTGATGGCGGTGAACGAGCGCACCCGTGAGATCGGCATCCGCAAGGCGGTCGGCGCGCGGTCGCGCGATATCGAGCGCCAGTTCCTCGTGGAGACGATCGTGCTGTCGGCGATGGGCGGGGTCATCGGGGTCATCGCCGGCTGGGCGTTCGCGTTCCTGATCTCGGTGGTCTCGCCGCTGCCGGCGCGCATTACCTGGTGGTCGGTGGCGGTGGCACTGGCACTGGGCGCTGGCATTGGCGTGATCTTCGGCGTGTACCCGGCGCGGCGGGCGGCGCGGCTAGACCCGGTGACGGCGATGCGGGCCGAATGATGCGGCGTGTGTTGCGTTGGCTGGAGCAGTACAAGGAGAACGTGGCGATCGCGATGGATACCCTGCGCGTCGCCAAGCTGCGGTCGGCGCTCACGATTCTCGGCGTGGTCATCGGCGTGGCGACGGTGATGACCATGGCGTCACTGGTCGAGGGGCTGCGGGCGCAGATCATCCGCACGGTGGAGATCGCGGGCCCGACGACCTTCTACGTGCTCAAGGTCTATTCGAGCACGCCCATCAATCCGCAGAACCCACCGGCATGGGTGCGCATACGCCCCGACCTCACGCTCGACGAAGGTGAGGTGGTGCGACGGCTCCCCGAGGTGGCGTACGCCTCGCTGTGGGGGCAGGCCATCCAACGGCTCTCGGTGGGGAGCGAGCGGACGCAGCCCACGTCGGTGTTCGGTGCGGACGCCGGGTTTCCGCTCGTGCAGGGCGGCGAGCTGAGCGCCGGCCGCTGGTCCACGCGCGCCGAGGTGATGTCGGGGGCAAGCGTCGTGGTCGTGCAGGACGCCATGGCGCGGCAGCTCTTCGGCCGCGTGAATCCCATCGGCAAGACGATGCAGGTGGGCGGCCGCCCGATGGAAGTGATCGGGCTCTACCAGCCGCCGGACAACATCTTCGCACCGCAGGGATCGGAGACGGGAGCCGTGATTCCCTTCCGCCTGCTCGATCGGCAGTTCCAGCTCGACCGCACCAACGGCCTGTGGATTCCGGTCAAGCCACGTCCCGGCGTCACCGTGGTGGAGGCCCAAGAGGCGGTGACCATCGCCCTGCGCGAGCACCGGCGGCTCCGCCCCTCGCAGCGGAACAGCTTCGACCTCGTCACCTCGGACCAGATCCTCGAGGTCTTCAACCAACTCACCGGCGTGTTCTTCGTGGTGATGCTGGTGCTGGCGTCGGTGGCGCTGCTGGTCGGCGGGATTGGCGTGATGGCCATCATGATGGTGTCGGTGACCGACCGCACGCGCGAGATCGGCATCCGCAAGGCGCTGGGCGCCACGCGGGGAGACGTCGCCGTGCAGTTCCTCATCGAGGCCGCGACGCTCACCGGCATCGGCGGCGTCGTCGGCATCGTCGCCGGCCTGGGCGCCGGGCAGTTGGTGACGCGACTGCTCGGGATCGATGCCAAGCCTCCGCTTGGCATCACGCTCATCGCCGTCGTGGTCTCGATGCTGATCGGGATTGTGTTCGGCGTGCTTCCGGCGCGGCGGGCGGCGCGGCTCGACCCGATCGAGGCCCTGCGCTACGAATGAGCGCCGGCCAGGCGGCAGGGCCCGAAGAGGGCGCGGGGGACCGGCTCCGACGCGAAGTCCCGAACCGCCCGGCGACGGCGGCGGTCGGTGGCGAAGGCCTCGGCCCGACGCTGCATCGCAGGAACGGCGAGGGAATGGACGGGAGCGCTAGGAGGTGACTGGGCGTCCGAGTAGCTTTCACTGCACGGCCCACTCGCCTGACACCGGTCAGTCGACCCGGGGCCCTTGTTGTCCCCTTTCCCCGATTTGATGTCTTTCGATACCCTCGGCCTCGCAGCGCCGCTCGTGCGCGCGACCGTCGACCTGGGCTGGACCAAGCCCACCCCGATCCAACTCGATGCGATTCCGGCGGCCCGCGATGGCCGCGACCTCTTGGCCTGCGCGATGACCGGCAGCGGCAAGACGGGCGCGTTCCTGCTGCCCTTGCTGCACCGCCTGATGGACCACCCGACGCGGGCGACGCGCGCGCTCGTGCTGACGCCGACGCGCGAACTCGCCGCCCAGGTGCACGCCGACCTGGTGGCCCTGGCGAAGCACACCAAGCTCTCGGGTGCCGCGATCTTCGGCGGCGTGGGCATGGGTCCGCAGGAAGCAGCATTCCGGAAGCACACCGACGTGATCATCGCCACGCCGGGACGCCTGCTCGACCACATGGGCCAGCCCGGCAAGTACGTGGACTTCTCGGCGCTCGAGGTGTTGATCCTCGACGAGGCCGACCGCATGCTCGACATGGGATTCCTCCCGGCCATCAAGCAGGTGCTGCGGCAGATCCCGACGAAGCGCCAGACGCTGTTCTTCAGCGCCACGCTGCCGCCCCCGATCGTGGAGCTCTCGAAGTCCATGCTCAAGGATCCGGTACGCTTCAACGTGGAGCGCGTCTCCAAGCCGGCGGCGGGCATCGAACAGGCGCTCTGGCCGGTGAAGGAGTCGCTCAAGGCCGACCTCTTCCTTGCCCTGCTCCGCGCCGACGTGATCGGCAACGTGATCTGCTTCACGCGCACCAAGCATCGCGCCAACCGGCTTTCCGACGTGCTCACGCGTGCGGGCATGCCGAACGCCAAGATCCACGGCAACCGCAGCCAGGCCCAGCGCACCGAGGCCCTCGCGGGATTCAAGAGCGGCAAGGTGCGCGTGCTGGTAGCCACGGACATCGTGGCCCGCGGCATCGACGTCGAGGCCCTCGAGCACGTGGTGAACTTCGACGTCCCGCATCTGCCCGAGGACTACATCCATCGTGTGGGCCGCACCGCCCGCGCCGAGGCGACAGGCGAAGCGTTCACGCTGGTATCGCCGGAAGAGGAGAACGACCTGCGGGCCATCGAGAAGTCGATCGGACGCAAGTTGCCGCGCCGCACGCTCGAGGGCTTCGACTACAACCACCGTCCGGTGGAGCGCTTCGAGGTCCCGATCGCCGAGCGCATCGCGGCGATCCGCGCCAAGAAGGCCGAGGACCGCGCGAGGGCGAAGGCGAAGCTGGAGCGGAAGGCGGCCGCCGAGTCGCAGCGAGGAGGCAAGCCGTCGGGTAGCAGGCCGTCAGGCAGCGGTCCGGTGGCAGGTAGCCGGCCATCCAGCAGCAGCGCGAAGGGTCGGCGCTTCGGCGGACGACGCGGAAGGAGCTGAATCAGGACGGAAGACGAAAGACGGAAGGAGGGCGCCGATATCCATCCGCGCCCTCCTTCCGTCTTCCGTGTTTCGTCTTGCTACTGCCTACAACTCGCTGCCGGATCCGGCTTCGGCCCATCCAGCGTCGGTCGCGTCGCCCTGTTGCCGAGTTCCAGCGCGACGTCGTGGATGAACCGCGCGACCTCGGCCATCTTGTCGTACTCGATGTACTGCGGCTCGTCGGTGACCTGGTGGTAGTCGAGGTGCAGGCCGGTGTGGAAGAAGGTCACCGGGATGCCGTGGCGCGCGTACATCGCGTGGTCGGAACGGCAGTAGATGCGCACCGGGTGGCCATCGGCGTCGTACGAATAGTCGAAGCGGAAGGGGCGGGCGCGGCGGGCGTTCACCGCTTCCACGAGGTCGCCCAACTCGCGTGACAGGCGTCGCGAGCCCACCAACTGGAGGTATTGCGCGCCGCCGTCCTTGATGTCGTCGCGTCCGCCGCGCCCCACCATGTCCATGTTGAGCTGCGCGACGATGGAGTCGAGCGGCACCGTCGGGTGATCGGTGTAGTGCGCGGCCCCGAGCAGTCCGATCTCCTCGGCGGCGTGCCACACGAAGAGCACCGAGCGCTTCGGTTTCACGGGCGCCGTGGCCAGGGCCTCGGCGATTTCCAGCAGCGCCACCGATCCCGAGCCGTCGTCGTCGGCGCCATTCTTGATGGAGTCCGGGCGGGCGGGACGCAGTGCGCGCAGCGAGTCCACGTTCACGTGGAGCGCTGCGAGCTGCGCGGGCGACGGCCTCTGCCCTTCCGGCAACGCATTGGTGAGCTTGGCGCGCAGGGCATTCATGGCCCGCAGGGAGTCGTGATCCACGGGCTGCGGTACGAGCGGATCGTGGTCGCTGTGGGCGCCGAGCGCGACGTACTGGCCGCGGAGTGCCGGGTCGGAGCCAGGAAGGATGGCCACGACGTTGCGAGCCGGCGCGCGTTCCGACTGGAAGCGCAGGTCCGCCTGGATCTCGGTGCTGGCGAGCAGCGTCTCCACCATCGCCTGCGAGGCGATGAGCGTCGGTGGCAACTGCGTGCTCGGGGCCTCGCCCATGGAGAGTGCCGGCTGCGACAGCGAACTGCGGAACGGCGCGGCCAGTTGCTCCCAGGCCGGCACGACCAGCGCCGCCGCACCGGCGAATCGCGAGTCGGCACCGACGGCGAGGAAGCGCATGTTGAGTTGCAGCACACGAGGATTGGGCCGAAGCACCACGACCTTGCCTCGCGCCTGCTCGGCGGTGATCCAGGTACTGGAGTCGCCGTGGGTGCCTCCGATGATGACGGGCGCAGCCGTCAGCGGGCGCGCGGCGCTGCCGCGCGCGATCATGGGGGCGAAGTCCTGCCCCATCCGGAACGTGCGGCCGCCAGCGGTCACCGAGCCGCCCGTCGCGAAGCCGCGGCGAAACATCGGGAGGTCCTGGAAATAGCTCCCGTTGTCGCCGGCCGGACGCAGGCCGAGTCGCTGCGCTTCGGCCGCGAGATAGGCCGTGGCCTTCTCGTGGTAGACGGTTCCCGTGGCCCGTCCGCCCATGGAATCATCGGCGAACTGGTAGAGCCGTGTCATCAAATCCCCTACCGTAATGGCCGGTTCGGTGGGGCGCGGCGCCAGCTTCATCGGCAGCGGCCGCTGCTGGGCGACGGCAAGGGTCGGCACGAGGAGCGCGGCGGCGAGCGCCGTCCCCGGGAGGAAACGCATCAACGACATGGCGAACTCCGAACAGTGGGGGTGTGGGGCGGTCGGGCGCCCCGGTCGGACGTCGAATACTAACGTGCTGGCCGCCCCCGACGTTTATCTCCTACGGGGTTCGACCCCAGGCGAGCACACACTTCGGAGGAATCATGCGGGCAGTGCGGATGATGATTGTGACGGCGATGGTCGTGGTGGCGGTGCCGGCCGCCGCCCAAGGGGGCCAGCGGGGGCAGGGCGCGAACCCCGAGGCACGCGCGGCAATGCAGCAGCGTCAGAACGAGATGCTCTTCCGCGGCATCACACTCAGCGAGGCGCAGAAGGCGAAGGTCGATTCCATCCAGGCCGCTGGGCGCGAGGCCATGCAGGCCGCGATGGGCGGCGGCATGCAGGATCCGACGGCGCGCCAGCGGATGCAGGAATTGCGGGAGAAGCAGATGGCCGACATCCGCGCGGTGCTCACCCCCGAGCAGCAGGCGGTGTTCGACACCAATCGCGCAAACATGCCGGCGCCAGGCGCCGGGCGTCGGCCGCCGCGCGAACGCTAGCCGCGTCTCCGCGGTCGGCGCGACTCAGGGCCGCCGGTCGGTCCGCAGGATGCCGTAGGCCACGTTGTCCCGAGGGACTCCGTCGCGGAACACCACGCCGCGGAGGAGTCCCTCGCGTGTCATCCCGGCCTTTTCCATCACGCGCCCCGAGGCGGGATTCTCGGGATAGTGATGGGCCTCGATGCGATGCAGCCCCATCACCTCGAAGCCGTGGGCGATGACGGCGCGCAACGCCTCGGTGGCGACGCCTCGTCCCCAAGCCTCGCGCGCCACCCAATAGCCGGCCTCGGCACGATGATGGGACGCCACGAGGCGCAGGCCCATCGCGCCCACGACGGCGCCCTGCAGCGTGATGGCCCAGATGGCCTGCTTGCCGGCCGCCAGCCACTCGGAGTGCTTGGCGATCCAGTCGGCCGCCGCACCCTCGGGATATGGATGGGGAATGGAGAGCGTCTGCTTCGCGACGTCGATGTCGTTCAGGAGCAGCTGCAGGCGCGGCGCGTCCGCCGGCTCGAAGGGGCGGAGCACGAGGCGGTCGGTCCGCAGGATGGGGAGCGTCGTGATCGTCGTCATGAGAGGCTATGCGCAAAGCCTGCGCCGTAGCTGACACCGCCACAAGGGGCCTGTCCCTTCCCCGCCCTGTGGGCATCGTCCAGATTGAGGGATGCGCGCTCCAGTGGACCTCCTCGCGATTGCTGCCCACCGTGACGATGTGGAACTGACCTGCGGCGGCGCGCTGATCAAGCATGCGCGACAGGGCCATCGCACCGGCATCATTGACCTGACGGCGGGCGAGATGGGCACCCGTGGCTCGGCCGAGATCCGAGAGCGTGAGGCGGAGGCAGCGGCCGATGTGCTCGGGGTGGCGGTCCGCGAGAACCTTGGACTCCCCGATGCGGGCATCACCAACACCCCTGAGACCCGACTGGCACTCGCCCGACGGATCCGCGAGATGCGCCCCCGCGTGGTCATTGCGCCGGCACCGCGCGGTCGGCATCCCGACCACCGGGTGGCAGCGCAGCTCATCCGTGACGCCTGCTTTCTGGCCGGCCTCAGCAAGCTCGACCCCACCACGGCGCCCCACCGCCCGTTCAAGGTGATCCACACCATCACCTACCGCGAGGATCACGTGAAGCCGACCTTCGTGGTGGACATCTCAGCCGAGTTCGAGACCAAGCTCGAGGCCGTGCAGTGCTACGCTTCGCAGTTCGATGGCGTGACCTGGGCCGGCGAGGTGTACCCGAACGGCGAACCGCTGGCCGACATCGTGCGACACCAGGCGGCGCATTACGGCTCGTTGATCCGCTGCCAGTACGGCGAACCTTACTTCACCTATGAAACGATGCGCGCCGACGACCTGTTGGCCCTCGAGGTATCCACGTTTTGAGTCACGACGAGATTTCGTACCCGACCTACCTGGAGCTCGGCACCCTGCTCTCGCTCCAGAAGCCACAGAGCAAGCCCGAGCATCCGGACGAACTGTTGTTCATCGTCGTGCATCAGGCCAGCGAGCTGTGGTTCAAGGTGTTGTTGCATGAGTTCGATACGCTCATCGCGCGCTTGGGCGAGGGCGATGCGCAGGGATCGCTGACGTCCATGCAGCGCATCAACACGTTGGTGGAGCTGGTCTCCACCGAGCTCTCGGCGCTCGACACGCTACCGCCACAGCGCTTCATGCAATTCCGCGGCTATCTCGGCCGGTCGAGCGGCTCGCAGAGTGCGCAGTTCAGGGCCATCGAGGCCACGAGCGGCTTGCGCGACCCGCACTTCATGGCGGCGTTGAAGGAGCACGGCGAGCTGCCACCGATCGTCGCGCGGGCCATCGAACGGCCAACGCTGCAGACGTTGTTCCTGCAGTTGCTGGAGCGGCAGGGCGTGGCGCTGGAGGCCGTGTACACCGAGCCGCAGCACGGGCTGCTGCACATGCTCGCCGAATCGCTGCTGGCGTACGAGCAGGGGTTCGCGCGGTGGCGCTTCCTGCACGTGCAGTTGGTGGAGCGGATCATCGGGCCGGACACCGGGGGCACCGGGGGCACGCTCGGCGCGAAGTACCTCGCCAAGACCGTGAACCAGCGCTTCTTCCCTGAACTGTGGGCCGTGCGCGCGCGGCTGTATGGACGCGGCTGAACTGCAGGACATCTCTGTCGCGCTGAGTGCGACGACGCCCCCGTGGCCGGGGGACACGCCGTTCACCTGCGGCTGGGCGTGGGCGATGGCGGACGGTGCCAGCGTGAACGTGTCGAAGTGGGAGACGAGCCCGCATGTGGGGACCCACGCCGACGCGCCGCTGCACGTGCGGCGCGATGGTGCGGGGGCGGACGCGCTGCCGCTCGCCCCGTTCATCGGACCGGCACGCGTGGTGGATGTCTCGGCGCTGCCAGGGCCGATCAGCCTCGTGTCGCTGCAGCGCGCAGGCTGGACGCCGGGGACGGTCCGGTTGCTCCTCCGCACCGGGGCGACGACGGCGCGCGGCACATTCCCCGAGCGCTGGCCGGCGCTGGCGCCTGACGCCGCGGCCGCGCTCGTGCGCGACGGCCTCAAGCTGCTGGGCGTGGACTGCCCGAGCGTGGATGAGCGGGAGAGCAAGGAGTTGGCAGTACACCATGCGCTCTTCGGCGGCGGGGCATACGTGCTCGAGAACCTCGACCTCCGGGACGTGGCGCCAGGCCCCTACCAGCTCCTCGCGCTCCCGCTGAAGGTGGGGGTGTGCGACGCCGCCCCCGTGCGCGCCTTTCTCCGGAAGTAGCCGCGGCGCACGACGCCCTCCCTGTTCGGCGCGTCCATTGCCGATATTTCGCCATTGCCGCCCACGGTTGGGTGCTGCGGACTGACTTCTTGCCTGGGATTGGCTGTGAACCGAATGCTGCGTGGATGGGTGGAGTTCGCCGGATCGCTGGGACTGGTGCTGGCGCTGCTCGTGGCCTGCGGCGCGGGCGACGCCAGCTCCACGCCGCCGGGAGAGCGGGTCACCCGCGTCGACGCCGGCGACTCACTCCACGCCCTCGCGCGGCCTGCGGCCTTCGAGGGCACCTTACCGTGCGACGGCTGCGACGGCATCGAGACGCTGGTCGTGCTGCATCCCGACGGGTCGTTCCGGTTGCGCGAGCGCAGGCTCGAACGGCGTTCGCAGATGCAGGTCAGCGTGGGCCGCTGGACCGTGAGCCGCGACAGCGTGCCGCGCGTCACGCTCTTCGGGCGCGATTCCGTGCCGCGGCAGTTCGCGATGACGGGGCTCCTGACGCTGCGCGCGCTGGCTCGCGACGGCGCGCCCCTCGAGTCGACGCGCGCCATCGAGATGGTCCGGATCGCACCGCCCGCCTCACTCGGCGCGCCGGTGAAGCTGCGCGGCGAGTTCCGCTACGTCGCCGATGCCGCGACGCTCGTGAGCTGCGCGGGGGGTCGCCAGTTCCCGGTGGGCGGCGACAGCGCCTTCGTTCGACTCCAGGCCGCCTACCGCGAGCATGTGCTCGGCACCGAGGCAGCGATCCTCGTGGATGCCGAAGGGCAGATGGCGACGCGTCCAGGGATGGAGGAGGGCACGCAGGTGGAGACCTTCGAGGTGGACTCGTTCGCGGTGGTGAATCGGCGCGAGGCCTGCGAGGCCACCCGGGTGCACGCGCTGATCGCCATCGGCGACTGGCAGCTGCGTGCGCTGGACGGCGAGCCGCTCCCCGCGCTCGAACGCGAGTTGCAGCCCACGCTGCGCTTCGTGCTCAGCGAGCCGCAGATGTTCGGTAACGCCGGATGCAACCGGTTCTCCGGACGGGCCGTCCTGCGCGGCCTCGATCTCGTGCCTCAGCCGATCGCGCTCACCAAGCGGATGTGCGCGGACTCCCTCGCGATGGCGCGGGAGTCGCGCTACGGCGCGGTGCTTGGCGAGGGCGGGTGGTTCCGGCTCGACGGCAACACCCTGGTGTTGGCGAAGGGTGGGGTGGAACGGGCGCGGTTCGAGCGGCGCTGAGCGGCGGCGGCGCTCAGTCGCACTGGCGGTGGCGGGTCCGTTCGAGGAAGCGCACCTGCAAGTCGGTCCGCGGGACAATCACGGCGTGGGTGGGGAAGGTCAGCGCCAGCGTCGTGCCGCAGTTGCCGGGAGTAATGGATTCCACCATGACGTCCAGCGTCCCACCCGGCGTGGTCACGCGTCGAATGACGATCTCGAAGCCGCCGCTGCGCTGGGTCCCTTGCGAGGCAAAGAGCACCATCTCCGTCGCGAAGTCCACCGGCGGGGGAGGCGGCGGACCGGGCCTGAGGTGACTGCCGAGGCGTCGCCACAACTCAGCCCACGCGTCGGCGTCGCGTACGATCCGCCGCTCAACCGAATCGATGCCGGAAGAGATCCTGAAGGGGTATGCGGCGCTGAACTCCTCCGCCCTGGCGGGCGCGACCGCCCAGACGGGGGCGCGCAACGAAAGCTCGTTCCAGTCGCCGCCGGTTGGGCCATCCGAAGACGAGCAGGCGAGCACGGCGGACGCCGCGCACGCAAGTACGGCAAGTCGAGGATGCGTCATGCCCATGCGTACCTCACGATGTCACCGGATGCAACCATCACGCCGATGCCACTCAGTCGCACTGGTGGACGCGGTGCCGCTCAAGGAAGGTCACACCCAGCGGCGTGCGCGGAATGACCAGGACATCCGTCGCCTGCGTGAAGGCCTGCGTCGTGACGCACGAGGGGCCAGGGCTCGCGGACTCGACCAGCACCTCAAGTGCACCGGGCGACTGCACCACCGCCCTGATGTCGATGGTGTGGCCGCCAGTGGGCTTGGCGCCTTGCGAGACGAACAGCACCAGTTCCGTGGCGAAGTCCACGGCCGGCAGTGGCGGCTGCGGCAACATTCCTGCGCTGAGGCGGGCCCAGAGCGCCGTCCACGCCGCGGCATCGCGAATCACCAGGCGCTCCGTTTCGTCCACGCCGGAGTAGTACCTGAAGGGGTAGGCCCCTTCGAACTCCGCGGCCCGCTCCGGTGCCACGGCCCAGGACGGTTGCGCGAGGGCGTCATCATCCCACTCAGCCTCGGTCGGGCTCGAGGATTGGGCGCAGGCCAGAAGTCCTCCGGCGGCGATGGCGAGTACGGCAAGTCGGATGGTCATCATACTGAAGTATACCCCGTACGCCGCCGGGCGGTCACCGTCGTTGCGCCCCCGTGCCATCCGGCGCCCGATCGCCGGAGGTGTCGCCCGTGATCGCCCGGTGACCAGCGTTCGGATCTTGGCGTCGGGGGGAAACGGCGGCAATGACCAAGCGCACCGCAGTGCGACGAACAGCAGCCGCAGGGCCCACGTCATCCGGGGTACGTACGCTCCGGTGGTGAGGTGCGATGCTGCCCGCACCCCGGGCGGCGGCGGTCACGCGAGGGCCGTCGGTGCTATGTTCCGCTTCGACGCCCATCCGCACCCGCCCACCGCGCCGGAGCTCCCGTGTCCCACCGACCGCTCGCCGTCCTCGCACTCGTGGCGATCCTCGTCCCGACGTCACTGGTCGAGGCGCAGGCGGCAACACGGCGAAGTGCCCAGGACCGCTTCTGGGCGAACCTGCAGGCCCTCTGTGGCAGCGCCGCGGCCGGCACGCTCCTCGCGGCGCCGCCGGGCGACACGCAGATCAACCCGCAGGCGCGGCTGGTCGTGCACTTCTGGGAATGCAGCGACCACGAACTTCGCTTCCCGCTCTACGTGGACGACAATCGGTCCCGGACCTGGGTCTTCCTTCGGCATCCTGACGGCATCGAGCTGCGGCATGACCACCGCGAGGCCGATGGCAGCGAATCGCCGAGCACCTGGTATGGCGCGAGCACGATGAGTGAGGGGACCGCGGAGCGGCAGGACTTCGTCACGATGCGCAACGGCGTGGCTGGCGGATGGCGCGTGGAGATCGTTCCGGGCCGTCGGTTCAGCTACGGCACGGCGCGCAACGGCGAGTGGAGGCATCATCTGGAGTTCGACCTGACGGCGCCCGTCCCCCTGCCGCCTCCGCACTGGGGGCACCTCACGCGTCCCTCGCAACGCCCCTGAGAGGACGACAATCCCGCCCAACGGAGCGCAGGCCATGCAATCCCGAGCCACGACCGTCACCCAGTACCTCAGCGAGCTCCCGCCCGACCGCCGCGCGGCGGCGGACGCGGTGATCCAGGTGATCCGCGCGAATGCCGATCCCCTGCTCGAAGAGGGAATGCAGTATGGGATGATCGGCTGGTACGTGCCGCATCGGGTGTTCCCCGCTGGGTACCACGCGGACCCCCGGCAACCGCTGCCCTTCGCCTGCCTCGCCTCGCAGAAGAATCACCTCTCACTCTACCTGATGTCCGTCTATGCCGACGGCACATCCGATGAGCAGTGGTTTCGCATGCAGTGGGCACGGACGGGCAAGGCGCTCGACATGGGGAAGAGCTGCATCCGGTTCAAGCGTGCCGAGGACCTTGCGCTCGACGTGATCGCCGAGGCCTTCCAGCGGGTCGGCGTGGAGCGACACCTCGAGGTGTACGCGCAGGTGGATCCGCGGAATCGCCCCAAGGGCGCACCGAAGGCGAAGCAGGTCGCGAAGAAGACCGCGAAGAAGACCGCGAAGAAGGTCGCGAAAGTGCCGGCGAGAAACTTGGTGAAGAAGTCTGCGAGCAAGTCCGCCAAGCCGGCCCCGAAGAAGTAACCGTTGCCCTAGCCTCGCAGTTGCTCCAGATCCGGAACGCAGGGCACGGACTTGCCCCGGATCTTGGGCGGCGCCAGCAGCCTGGCGTGGTGCCGCGTGTGCGCATTCAGCAGGCGGAGCGTTTCGTAGGGCACGAGTGGGCCGAGATAGGCGTGCGTCATCGTAACGCCCCCGCGTTGCTCGGCCTCCCGCAGGGCGCTCAGCGCCTCGGCGGCTTCCCGCTGCACGCGAATCACGGCCTCGAGGCGCGGCACGGCGTGGGCGCGGATGGCATCGGGACGGACCTCCCGCGGCGCCGGGACGCCGGATGGGAATCGCTGGGTGAGCGACATCAGCGGCAGCATGATGCGTCGCGAGAGCCAGGCCACCCACCGCGGGCGACGCAGCCGCATCCCCGCTCCGCCGCGCACCGCATCACGGCCCAGCGCGTAGGAAATCGCGATGTGCTCCATCACCTGCGCCGGGCTCCACCGGTCGGCACCCGGCGGCAGGATCCACTTCTCGTCCGGCACCAGTGAGACGGCCGTGAGCAGCGCCGCAACGCTCCGCGCGTGTTCACGCTCCGCATCCTGCCACCGTTTCGATCCCACCTGCATCGCGCCTGGCTCCGTTCGGATGGACGCTGGACCAACGACCCCGATGCGTGCGGGGTTCCCGACCTACCGCCGCGCCGGACGGAAGCTGAGCACGCCGTTCGCGCCCGTCTCGGAGTCTACCGAAATCGCCGCGATGGCGTCGAGCGACAGCACCGGCGTGACGACCGACGAGATGTTGCGGTCCAACAACACCACGTGGCTGAGTCGCCCATCGGCCTCGAAGACGTCGAACACCGTACGCTCGCTCCCACCGGCCACCCAGCGGCGCACCCAGACCCGGCCGTCCTCGCCGGCGTAGAGGTTGAGTATCGGCGGGTACGTCTCCGGCACCCGCAGCTCACGCACCTCGGGCGGCATCCCCATCACCTGGTTCAGGGGCACGGGCACCGAGTCCAGGCGCTGCCGCAGCGCCCGCAGGCTGTCGCGGCGCTCGGCCGGCGGAATGCGCTCCGCTGCCACCATGCGCCGGTACTCTCGCACCAGTTGCCCCTCACGGTCCGTCTCGCGCACCACGTAGCTGCGCCCGTCGCTGGTGAGCAGGGTACCGCGCGGGGTGACGTCCCAGCGCGGCAACGGATGGAAGGGCACGTGATTCAGTCCCGGCAACATGCGTCCGCTCCGTTCATCCAGGCGCATGCTCGCGGTGGACATCGGCGCGCCGGGAAAGGCCGGCACCACCAAGGAATCGGTGAGTCCACCTTCAAGGCGAAAGCGGTGGAACAATCCGGAGCGCACCTCGCGTCCGATGATGTTGAAGGCCGGGTAGAACAGGTGACCGTCGCGGTCGAAGCGCGTGGCGTGGCGCGACATCCAGTCGTTCATGGGCGGGCCACGGAAGGCATCGAGGTATCGTGTCAGCCTCCGCGTGGCCGGGTCGGCGGCAAATCGCGAGACCACCTCCACGTCGCGCACGTACAGCCGGCCGTCCGGACCGATGGCGATTCCGGTCGGTGCCTGAAACTCGCCCGGCCCTTTCCCCTTCCGCCCGATGGCCCGCTGCGAACGGCCGAGTGAATCGAAGACCCAGATCCGTCCGTCGGAGGCGTCGGAGACGTACACCGTACCCCGCGCATCCATCGCGATGCCCGAGAGCTGGCCGAGGGAGTCCGCTGTATCGTGCATCCCTTCGGTGACTTCCCAGCGCAGGGTCATGCGCAGCGTGTCCACGCGCTGCGCTTCGAGCGCTGGCGCCACGACGGCGAGGGCACAGAAGAGCATCGGTTTGAGCATCGTCACGACTCCCGTCGGAGGGTGGCTACAAGTTCGGACACATTCGCCGTCGGCACCACCTCCACCGACTCCCCATTGGTGGCGGAGATGAGCGTGAAGGTTGCCTCCGCCGCGCCGCTGATCGCACGCACGGCGTCGAGGTACACCGCCGCCTGCACCGCGTAGCGCCGCGCGAGTTCCGGCGGCGAGGCCGTGGAAGCCTTCACGTCCACCACGCGCGCGCGCGTCGCCCCAAGCGCAACGAGGTCCAGCGCGCCGACGATCGCCGTGCCGTCCGGAAGCAGCCGCGTGAAGGCCAACTCCCGGCGCGCCCCCGGGAGTTCCGCAACCTCGCGCCAGGCCGGGGCCTCGGCAACGGTCGCGATCCTTGCGCGCAGCATCGCCCGCAAGGCGCTCCCTGTCGCGGTGGTCGACGCCGGCGCCGCATCGTCCCACACGTCGAGCGCCTCCTCCAGCACCGCCTCAACGTCCACGGCATCGTCGGCGAGGCGCTCGAGCACCTGGTGCACGACCTGTCCCGTGACGATCGCGCGCTGCAGCGCGCGCGACTCCTCGCGCGCCGCCGGCTCGGCGTTCGGCTGCGGCACGCGATCGAGGTACACCCGCCGCCACTCGGCGGGATCCTTGGCGTGGGTCATCAACTGCGTGGCCGAGAGTCGGCTTGACCCAGCCGGTGCGGCAATCGCGTTCGGTGGCAGCGGCAGTGCGGTTGAGGCCCTGGTCGCCGCGGCACGCGCTGGCGCGACGGCATCGGCCATGCGTACCAGCGCCCGGAACGAGTTCCCGCTGCGGCTCCGATACGGATACGGCATCCCGACCGCGAGCTCCGGCAGCACCGTCAACAGGAACTGCGCCGCCGATCGCGGACGCGAGACCTCGCCCAGCGGCAGGGTGAACAGGATGAGCCGATGCTTGGCGCGCGTCATGCCGACGTACCAGGTCCGCAGGCGCTCGGCGGCCTTCTCACTGGACTCCCGCGCCTTGGCCTCCTCGTGCCAGGCATCCTTAATCTTGTCGTCCTCATCCTCGGCGGCGGCGCGGATGGCGATTGTCTCGCGCCCGGGAAGGAACGCGTCCGTCGGCTCCTGCAACTGCGCGGCGAGGTTGGCCAGGACGACGACGTCCCACTCCAGTCCCTTGGCCGAGTGGACGGTGGTGATCGTGACGACGTTGCCACGCTCGCCGTAGAGCCGCTCCGCGGCGACCGCGTCCTCGCGGGCACGCGCCTCGCGTACGTCGCGCAGGAACTCACCGAGCGATCGGTCGCGCGCGTGCTGCAGCATGCGCCGCAGCTTCCTGAGGTTGGCGATGGCCTGCGCGCCCTGCTCGGCGAGCGCCAACGCGGCGAGGTATCCCGTCTCGGCGAGCATGCGATCGAGGAGCTCGGCGGCCGGCAGGCGGTCGCGCAGTGCGGCGTATCGCGCAATGAGATCGACGCCGCGGGCCAGGCGCGACGCTTCATCGACGGGCAATGCGTTCGCGCCCACCAGCGCATTGGCGGCCTCCACCAGCGGCACACCGCCACGCGACCGGGCGAGATGCAGCAAGGTCTCGTCGCGGACGCCGCAGAGCGGCGACTTGAGCACGCCCATCACCGCCGTATCGTCCAGCGGATCGCGCACGGCGCGCAACGCGAGCAGCGCATCGAGCACCTCGCGGGCCTGCCAGAAGCCTTCGCCGCGCGGCACGTACGAGGGAATGCCCGCGTCCCGAAGCGCCCGCTCCAATCCGACGGCCGCATTCCAGGAGCCGACCAGGATGGCGATGTCCGCCCAGCGATGCCCGTCCGCGGCCAACGCGAGCAGTCGCGCGGCGATGGCAGGTGCCTCGCGCTCTCGCACCCGATTCGCCGTCAGCGGCTTGCCCTTGTCGTCCGGCGGCAGCAGATGCAGTTCCACGGCCTCGTCGCCGTCCCGGTGCGCGGCCAACGGCGTGAGCGGCGTGAATGCCACTTCGTAGGCACGTCGCTCCCCGTCTGCTTCAAGCGGACGGTCGAGCAATCGGCCTACTGTGTGGTCCACGAAGCCGAGGATCGCGGCCTTGCTCCGGAAGTTGTCGTGCAAGGGGAGCAGCGCGCCCGCCCCCCCGGCGAAGCGCGCGGCCGTGCGGCCCCACAGCGTGACGTCGGCGCGGCGGAAGCGATAGATACTTTGCTTGGGATCACCCACGAGCACGAGCCGCGTGGGCTGCGGATCATCGTGCTCGAGTCCGCCGAGCAGCATGGCGATCTCCTGCTGGGCGGGATCCACGTCCTGGAACTCGTCAATCACGAGGAGCCGGAGACGCCGTTGCACCGCGTGCCGCACGTCGGCGTGCCGCAGCAGGTCCCGCGCACCGACGATCATGCGATCGAAATCCAGCGCCCCGAGCTCAGCCAGCCGGCTGACGCGCTCCGTCACGGCCCGCTCCGCGAGCTCCAGCAACGCGAGTTCGTGCGGACGCAGGCCGGCATCCTTGCCGGCACTCCAGCGCTCCAGGCGATCCTGGTCCGAGGCTGCCTTCGCCACCCACGCGATGACATCGACGAGCCTGCGGCCGCCGAGCAGTGCCGCGAGCCCGGGACCCGTGGGGCTCTCCAGCGCTGCGTGCACGACGTCACGCGCCGCTTCCGTGCCCAGTGCTTCCGCCTCGGCGTCGGTGAGCACGCGCTGGCCCGGCGGGAGCTGGGCGCGCAGGGCATAGCGGCGCAGCAGGTCGCCGCAGAAGGAGTGGATGGTGCCGAGTCGCGCGGCGTCCACGTCGGTGGCGAGTTCACCCTCGCCCGCGTCGCGCAGTGCCGCGCGCAACTTCCGCGCGAGATCCGCGGCGGCGGCGTTCGTGAAGGTGATCGCAGCGATGTCCGCCAGCGCGAGGGCCGGCGAGGCACCGGGAATGGTCCCGTCGCTGGTGCGCACAGGAACGCCGAGGCAGTGCAGCAGCAGCTGCACCACCGTCGTGGTCTTTCCCGAGCCGGCACCGGCATCCACGAGCACGTTGCCGGTGGCGAGGATGATCTGCTTCTGCGCGGACGTGAGCGGAAGGGTCATCGCAATCCCTCGCGCGGCCCGCCGGGGATGCGGCAGATGTCGCGCGCCGGACAGTAGGGGGAGCAGCCGGCGGATGGAGCAGGAGCGGCGGGCAGCGTGCCGCTGCGGGCGGCGCGTACGCGGCGGCCGGCGGCGTCGAGCGCCGAGTCCAACTGCCGCTGCGCTGCGTCGGCGGCGTCGCCGCCGGCGAGCGCCCCCTTCTCCACGGGCGCCAACGAAAGGACGTGCACGCGCTCTGGCTTGGCCGCGAGCGTGCGGTACTCCATGCGCGCGACCTGGTGGTCCGGGAAGTCGCGCTGCAGCGCCTTGGCGTAGAGCGGCACCTGCAGCACGATGCCATCGTCCCACGCCCGCTTGTCGCCGCCTCCGGGCGTGGAGCCTTTCGACGACTTGTAGTCGATGGCCGCGAGGTAGCGCGACGCGTCGGGAATGCGTTCGTCCACGCCTTGATCGATGCGGTCCACCATCCCGCGCAGTCGGAAGGTCACGCCATCGCCGGTGAGCGGGACGTCCTCGAAGGCGTGCTCGCCCTTGATGGCACCGCTGCGGATGACCTTCGAGGCGTTGGTGCTCCCCTTCGTGTAGTCGTCGTTGAACTTCATCTCCCAGGCGAGGTAGCGACGCAACCCAACCAACAGTTCATCCTGCTGGGTGGTCCGGAGGGCGGGCGGGCCGAGCCAAATGCCGGCCGCCTCGGCCGCCCGCCATGCCTCCTCGAGCGCAACGGCGATTCCGGCGTACACGTAGGCCTCGTCTGCCTTGCCGATGACCACGGGCGCGCCGCGCTCCTCGCGCGCGCGGGCGAAGAAGCGGTCGAGTGCCTCGTGCCGCAGTTGTCCGCTCACCGATGGCTCGAGCAGATCGTCGGCATCGCGACGGTCCTCGAGCCGCAACAGCCGCGCGGCGAACCAGTGCCAGGGGCACTTGGCGAGCGTCTCCAACTGCGTTGCCGACCACTGGTACGATTCCCCGTAGCGATCGGCCAACCAGTCGCGGAGCGCCGGATCCTCGATCTCGCCGTTCCAGGGCGTGAGCGTCGCCGCCTCGCCTTCGTCCTCCACGCGCAAGTCGCGGGCATCACGGTCGGCCTCGCGTGCGGCGGCGTCCCGTCCCTGCGCGAGGGCCGGGACGTCGCGTGCGATCGGGAACTTCGGCGTCAGCACTTCCTCGGGTTCGATCACCTCGACGGGCTCCGTGCCCGCGACGAGATCCACGTAGGCCGAGCGTGCCGTCTCGCGACCCTCGGCGTCGAGCGCCGGCCAGCTCAGCGTCAGTGAGTGGCGCGGTGCGGCGCAGAGGACACGGAAGAGCTCCCGTTCCCGCGCGCGCCAGGCGTCGGTGGGATCGAGCGGCACTCCCTCCGCGCGCAGCGCCTCGCGTTCGTCGGGGTGGAGGAGCAGTCCCTCCGCGGGACGCTTCGGAAAGCTGCCCAGCGACAGCCCCACGATGAACACGTGATCGAAGGCCCGCCATCCGGCCGCCAGCGCCTCGGACACCACGACGCCGGCATCGGTGCGCGGCATCGTGACGAGGTCCTGTGCAAGGATCAGCGAGAGGCGGTCCACGAAGCGCGAGGCGTCGAGCGTTCCCTCGGTGCCGCCGAAGTCGCGGGCGGCGTCTTGCCAGGCTGCCAGCAACGCGCGGATGCGCTCGAGGGCACGTTCCTCGCGTTGTTGCACTGCGTCATCGCCGCAGGGGTGATGTAGCTTGGCCGCGATGCCCCACTCGCCATCTTCGAGCGTCGCCACGGCCCACGCGCACCATTCCTCGAGCGAGCGCGCGGACTCCAGTGCCATCAAGCGTGGCGCCACGCGTTCCCAGGCCGCGAGGGTCGCACGGACACGCTCGCTCGGTGGCAGCGGCGTGCGACGGTCCTCGCCTTCATCTTCGCCGCGCTCGCGCCGTTCGGCGCGCCCAGCCAGCTCGCGCAGGCCCACGCTCCAGTCGTGGGCGGAGGCCGTGGCCCGCGTGTAGCCGAGGGCATTGATGATGCCCGCGTCGAGCCCAGTGGAAAGCAGCGGCTGCTCCGCGAGTTCGGCGACGGCGTGGCGTCCCCAGGACTCGTGCAGCACCCCAAGGATGGCGAGGAGCGCGCGGGCCGGCGCGGTGTGAGCCAGCGCCGTGCGGCGCCGCGCCGTGACTGGAACGCCGAGGAGCTCGAGGCGATCGGCCATCGCATCCACGGCCGGGCGCGCCTCGCGCGCGAGGACGGCGATGCGCGCGGGCGGCGTGCCCGCGTCAACGAGCGACCGCACCGCCACGGCGATGCGCTCCATCTCGCGGGCCGTGTCGGGGACCTCGAGCAGATGCAGGCGCTCCGGCCGTTCACGCGCCCCGACGCGCTCTTCGAGCACGGCGCCCGGCAGATCGAGCAGCGCGGACGTGATGACCTCGACGCGATCCAACGCCGGCGAGGTCGCGAGTGCATCGAGCAGCGCGCGCCAGCCACCGCGGAGGTCCGCAAGTCCGACGATGCGGACTTCACGGCGCCCGCCCAATCGCGCGGCAAAGGCCGCGTGATCGCCGCGGATGGTCCGGGCCAGCACCACACGATCGTCGCGACCATCTCGGCGGTCGAGGCGTGCCAGCGTCGCGAGCCAGGCCTCGTAGACCGCGCCGAGTGCGCGTGCCCGCCGCTCGGCAAACGCATCGTCAGCAGCGCGCAGCGCGCACTCGGCGAAGCGGGCAGGCGCAACATCTTCGCTCACCAGCTCGCCGAGGAAGTGATCCACCATCGGCACCCAGGCGTCGGTGGCGCCGCGTGGAATCAGGCCAACGCCGTGCTGGTCGAGCAGCCGGGCGAGCAACGCATGGCGCTCAGGCTCCGACATCGCCGGACGTGTCGCCACAGGTCCCCAGCGCTCCGGCAGTTCATTGAACAGCGCGATGGGCGCGTCGAACCATCCCGGCACGCCACGCGCGGCCGCGAGATGATGCAGGTCATCACGCAACCCGCCTTGGCGGAGGATCAGCCAGCTGTGCAAGGTCGGCCACGGCGCGCCCGCGAGCGCGCTGGCCGGAAACAAACCCTCGACCGCCCGCTCGAGCAACTCGGCGGGATCGAGGATTCGCGTCAGGATCGGGACGGGCACGTCAGTCCTTGAGCAGGTACTCCACGGTGGCGACCACGCGTATCGTCTTGTTCACCTGGCTGGCTTCGTTGATGCCCTGCGCCTGATCGCGCGGAAGGATCTCGAAGTAGCCCTGATTCGCCTGACGGATGCCGCCAAGGTCGCTACCGGCATCCTGCGCGAACTGCTGCGCCGCTTCGCGCGCCCGGGCCGTGGCCTGCGCGATCATCGCCGGCTTCAGTTCGTTGAGCCCGGTGAAGACGAAGGTCGGGCCCCCTGCCCCGTACTGCTCTCCCGAGGAGAGCACCACGCCTTCGCTCACCAACTCGGCCACGCGCTGGCTCGCCGCAGCGACCACGTCCGGATTGGTGCTTCGGACCATGATGGCCTGCGTGATCACGTAGCGCGGACCCGAGCGGTTGCCGTACTGGTCGGCCTCGCCGTCGCGTACGGCGAACTCCTGCAAGGTGAGTTGGGTGGTATCCACCCCATGGCGCGCGAGGAAGAGCTTGATGCGGTCGACGCTGCGCTGCAGCTGGGTGTTGGCGAGCGCGAGGTCGTTGTTGGCGGCGACGATGCGCAGCGGCCAGATGGCCAGCGTGGCCTTGGCCTCCCGCTCGGCCACGCCCTTCACCGTCACGTAGCGCTCGGCCTGCTTGGCGCGCACGAAGCCGCTGCCGGCGAGGAATCCGGCGGCGGCGATGCCCACCGCGAGGATGACGGTGCCGGCCAGCGGGCGATCGAGGGTGCTCATGGGGGACCTCCAGCGTGATGTTCGCGGTGACCGATGTCGTCTTGATGATAGCCCCGGGTACCCGGGCGCGCCCCGGGCTATCCTTCAGGGGTCAGCGGACCCATTCAGGAGGCAGGGATGTCACGGGCGTTTTTGCGAGATGACGCGGAAGGGGAGATGCCCCGCCGCAACTATGGGCTCCCTGCGCGGGACGACCCGGAGTTCGATCGTGTGGCGGCCCGGGCCATGCTCGAGGCAGCACGTGTGAGCGAGACGCAGTTGGCGGAACGGGCCACGGGCTATTACTGGGGGGAGCCGGCGCTCAAGCCGTACGTGGCCGAGATCCTGGCCGAGGCGGAGCGGGACGGGGACGATCGGCTGGAGCAGCTGGCGCGGCGGTTCCTGCGGTAGATGGCGAACGGTGGCAACGGTGAGCGGGGTGGCGCGGAATCGCGCCACCCCGCTCGTGCTCCTGCAATGTCCGAGGAGGGTTTACCGCCCCGCCTCCAGGATCCGCGCGATCTCCGTGCGGACATCCCGCAGGTGGATTCGCGTCATCGGATCGGCCGCCCGCGCCAGCGCCTGCTGCGCCAGTCGGTCAAGATCCTGCAGTTCGGCCCGCATCACCCCACGCACATCCGACGCCGCCGGCTGCGGGGCCGGATTGTTCGCCCGCGTGAGCGCCGCTTCGCTCGGATTGAGCCGCGCATCGGCCGCCGCGAGGAAGGCCCGCTGCAGGTTGCGGCGATACACGTTCACCCGCACGCTGCCCTGCGAGAGTTCGCCCCACACGCCGGCCCGCAGGTCAGTCATCAGGTCGGCGATCGTGTAGACGTCGGCCGGCCGCGCCGCGAGCGCCTCGAACTCCACCAGGCGATTCAGGCGATCCTGGCTGAGCAGCTGGTTGAGCACCGCGGCGTGCCGCACGCGGAAGCGATCCACGGCCCCCTCGTTCTCGATGCGCCGGAGCAACGAGGGATCAAGGAACATCGCGGGCACCTGGAAGGCCGCCTGATTCAGGTACTGCACGGCCTCGCGCTGCCGCGCCTTTTCCACCGGACGGAAGCGCTCACCCGTGCCGTAGCGCTCCTGGGTGTAGGCGCCCGCGACGATGGCCGTCACGTGGCCCATGTAGCGGCCCCACTGCCCCACCGCCTGCCCGTACAGCGTGTTCACCTCCGCGTAGCTCTCGCCAGGCTTCTCGGCGGCCGGCAGGATGCTGCGCACCACGCGCTCGAGATTGAGCATCCCCAACTTCGTGGAGCGCACAGCATCCGCATCACCCACCGCCTCCGTGAGGTTCTCCGGGTCGCCGGTGGCGTCGGCCGTGGTGAAGCGCAGCCACGGGAACTGGTCCTGCTCGCGCGCCCAACGGTCGAGCGTCGGCTTCTCCTCGTCGGGGGTCCGCGCCGAGGGGATCGGCGAGTAGCCCCACTTCACGGCGAAGACGTCATACGGTCCCACCTGCGGGATCAGCAGGTGCGGCGGAATGCTGTCCTCGGGCTGCGCCACGTATTTGAAGCGCGAGTAGTCCATCAGCGTGGCCACGTGGCCGTTCATGCGCTCCAGGAAGGCGCGGCTGCGGATGGAGTCCACCGGATACTGCGCCGACGACTTCATGTTGTGCGGGAAACCGATCGAGTGGCCGATCTCGTGCGTGACGACGTACTCCACGAGCCGCCCCATGAGCGAGTCGGGCATCGGAAGCCGCTGCGCACGCGGGTCGAGCGGCGAGACTTGGATGAAGTACCAGTTCTTCTGCAGCTCCATGATGTTGTGGTACATGTTCACTTCGCCCTTCAGGATCTGGCCCGAACGTGGGTCCACGACCTGCCCGCCGGTGGCGTTGGCCACCGTGCTCGGCCGCCAGTAGATCACCGAGTGCCTGGCGTCGAAGAGCGAGAAGTTCGGATCTTCCTCCGGCGTCGGCGCGATGCGTCCGAAGATGGCGTTGCTGAAGCCGGCGGCCTCGAAGGCCGGCTGCCACTTGTTCACGCCCTCGACGATCCAGGGCTTGAGCCAATCCGGCGTGGCCGGATCGATCCAATAGATGATCGGCTCAACCGGATCGGAGACGGCCGCCGTGGGATCCTGCTTGACGAGCTTGAAGCGGTGGATGAAGCGCACCTGGTCGGTGCGGTGCACGTCGCGCGAGAGGTCATAGATGCGGCTGGAGTTGAAGCCCACCCGCTCGTCGTGCCAGCGCGGCATCATGACGTCGTCGGGCAGCTTGAGCATCGAGAACATCATGCGCGCGGTCTGCGAACGCAGCGGCGGCTGCCCGCCCCCTCCGCCGCCACCACCCCCGCCGGGTCCCCCAGCCGGCGCCGGACGCGAGGCGCCGGACTGCGTCACTTCGACATTGATGTTGTCCGCGAAGGCCCAGGTGCGATCCACCCAGCTCCGGTTGCGGACGATGCCCTCGACCGGCGCGAGCTCCGGAATGTTCGACAGGAACAGGTCGCTCACGTCCACCACGGCGGCGCTGTCGGGGCCATAGGCCTCGACGTTGTAGCTCGCCAGCACGGCACCCTGCCGGAAGCCTTGCACCTGACGCCAGATCGCGTCCGTGGAATCGGCCGTGAGGAGGAACTGACGCGCCCGCAGCACCACGCGGTTGCCGCGACGCTCCCACTGCACGATCTGGCGCATCCCGCCACCGAAGAATCCTCCCGGATTCTGCAGCGTGGTCTCCACCGGACGGCTGATGAGCAGCATCTCCCGATTCATCGCCGCGGCGGGAATCTCGAAGAGGAGGCGCTCGCCGATGCGGTGCACCTTGAAAAGCCCGGTCTGCGTGACGGCGCGGTCGGTGATGACCTGGCGATAGGCGCGGGGCTGAGCGGCTTGGGGCCCGCCCCCTCCGCCGGGTCCCCCGGTCGGACGAGCCGAGTCTTGGGCCGCTGGCGCGGGGCGCGCGGGCGTGGGGGCGGTCGCCACCGGAGCGGCGCAAGAGGCCAGGCCGAGCACGGCGGTGGCGGCAATTGAGAGGCGTAGCATCGGACGCATCGGCAGTGGAATGAGGTGACGACGGAGTGGCCTCCACGAAGAGGGCGGCCCGGGCGACCCAGCCAACTTCGCCACAGGAGCTTCGATGCGCCACCGGTGTACAACTTCTGGTCGGCGCCGGAAACTGGGCCGGCAGTGGTGCATTCCCCGGCACCTGTCCCTATACTGACAGATGTCGCCAGCGAGGAGGTTCCGCGTGCACAGCTCGAGATTGGTCGCGCCACTGCTGATTGCGCTCGTCGTCGGCATCCCCGCCCTGGAGGCGCAAGGATCGCGTGAGCGCGGATACCTCTTCGGCGAACCCCCGGCGACATTCACGATCTTCGGCGGCTTGGCGCTCCCCGGGGCGAACAGCGAACTCTTCGCTCTCACCTACGAGCAACTCACCGCCGAGCGTTCCGACTTCGCCTCGTTCGACGGCGGCGTGGACTTGGCACTGCGACTCACCCCGCGTCTGGACCTCGTGCTCGGCGCGGCCGGCACCAACGTCACGCACCACAGCGAGTTTCGCGAGTGGGTCGACCAATACGATCAGCCAATCCGCCAGCGGACGACCTTCCGGCGCACGCCGATTGGCGCCACGCTCCGATTTCACTTGCGCGAGCGCGGACAGCAGGTCGGCTCGTACGCGTGGATTCCGACGTCCATTGTGCCGTGGGTCGCCCTCGGCGGCGGCGCGATGCGATATCGCTTTGCGCAGGCTGGTGATTTCGTGGATTTCGAGACCCTCGGCATCTTCAGTGATCGGTTCGTCGCCAAGGGCTGGGCTCCGTTCGTCCAGGTTGGCGGAGGCGTCGGAGTCAACCTGACCCCCGTGGTGCAACTGACGACGGAGCTGCGGTATGTGCGCGGAAGCGGCAAGCTCGACGAACCATTTGTGGATTTCGACCGGCTCGACCTCTCGGCCTTGACCACGGCCGTGGGCTTTACGTTCCGCCTCTGATTCGGAGCTTCCGATGACACGCTTGCGCGTGCTGCTCTTCCTCGTCGCCGGCACTTCCGCTTTGGGCGGGGCGCAGGACCTCGCCTCGCATCCGTGGGCGGCGTGGTTCGGCTGTTGGGCACCGACGGCCAGCGAATCCCTCTCGCGACCGGTGACCTGCGTTGTGCCGGCAGCAGGAGATGCGGCGACGGCGGAAGTCATCACCGGCGTGGGCGGTGCGCTGGCGCGTCAATCGCGCATTGTCGCGGACGGCCAACGCGTCCCCTTCGACCACAATGGCTGCGTCGGCTGGGATGCGGCGGAGTTCTCGGCCGATGGCGCGCGCATCTACTTCTCTGGTGAAGTCACCTGCGGCAACCGCGGGACCCAGCTCACGTCGGGTGTGTATGCCTTCGCGCCAGGCGGTGAGTGGCTCGACGTGCAGGTGATCCGCACGGGCGAGCAACGGACGATGCGGTCGCAACGGCTGGCCCTGCTACCGCTCGAGGCGCTCCCGGCTGATCTGCAGGAAGACTTCGCACCGCTGGAACGAGTCTCGATGTCGGCGCGGGCGGAGGCGCTCGCGTCGCCCCTGAACATCGCGCAGGTGACGGAGGTGGCCACGCGCGTGGACGCCGCTGCCGCCGAGATCTGGCTCATCGAGGCCTCGCGCGGAATCGCACCGCCGTTCAAGGTGCGGCGCGCCGAGCTCCGACAGATGGCGCAGGCGCAGGTGCCGGAGCGGGTGATCGATGCCGCCGTCGCGGTGGCGAATCCCTCGCACTTCCATGTGGACGTGGCTGCCGGTGAGTCACTGATTGCCCAACTCGTTCAGAGCGCCGCGAGCGACGGCAGTACGCGCAACCACTTCGGCGGCGGAACCCTGGGATTGTGTGGAATGGGAGTGTGGAACGACCTCTACTTCCAGCCCACATCGATGTTCATGTGGATGAGCCCATCGTTCCAGTACTTCCTTCCGCAGGACCGGAACTGCCTTGGTTCCGCGTTCTACGGGTGGAACTGGTTCGACCGGACCGGCGGAGTTCGCCAGGTCGTCTTCGTACCGTCGCGACCGGTGGTCACGACGGTGGCCCCGAAGTCGCCGACCCCACGCGCGAACACTGGGCGTAGCGGCGGCAGCGTGGTCAGCGGAAGCGGCTACCGCCAGCCACGTGGCAGCGGCATGTCCGGCGGTTCTGGCTCGGGCTCCGGTGCTTCGGGCAGCGCGCGCAGCACCGGAAGTTCCGGGAGCTCCGGCTCCGGCGGTGGACGCACGGCCAAGCCACGTACGCCGTAACGGGCCTGCCGTGCGCTACAGCACGGCTTTCGGCACCACGCGGCGCCACCACACCGCGAACCGCTTCCCGATCCCGACTTCGCGGTCGGGATTGAAGGCGGCCGTGGTGCGCCACGCGTTCTCCGGCTGCATGTCCACGTCCATCGCGCGCGCGAGATCCCCAGCGATGCGGGCGTCCCGAATCACGGCCAGGCATTCGGTGTTCAGGTTGGCGCTGCGCGGATCGAGATTGAAGGTGCCGATGACGGCGATGGCGTCATCCACCACCATGGACTTTGCGTGGAGTCCGAAAATCGGTGCGTAGTCGATGGTGGTCTGGAGCGCGCCCGTCATGACGTCCCGTCGCACCGCCGCATCGGGCCTGAACTCGTAGAGCTCGACGCCGATCGCGAGCAAGGTCTCGCGCCCGCGCTGGTAGCCGCTGAAGGCCTCGAGATTATCGGTGGCCCCGAGACTGTTGGTGAGGATCCGCACGCGGACGCCGCGGGCGATGATCTCACGAAAGAGGTCGTGGCTCAGCTCGGTGGTCACGAGGTACGGCGACTGGATCGTCACGGAGCGTTGCGCCGCGCGAATGAGGCGGATGAGTTCGTCGGTGCTCGCGCCGCCGCCGCCGAGCCCCGCGTCGCCGGCATTCTTGCCAGGCGCATCAGTGACGAAGGAGACGCTGTCGGACCAGACCAGCGCCCCGGATGAACGGATCTGCTCGAAGGCGTCGGGCACGGCAGTGATGCGCTCGCGGACCTGCGGCCAAAAGTTCGCCGGGTCGCAGGCGTAGTCGTGCAGGTAGCGGTAGGTCGCGGCCGTGTCCGCGGGCGTGACGTCGCGGCGCACGAGCGAGGCCACCGGCACGCTCAGGGCATCGTTCCAGAAGAGGTCGAAGGACGCCTGCACGTCGGCCGTGGCCCCGCCGAGCAACAGGACGTCGCGATCGCGGAAGTTGTACTCGTGGTCGTAGTCGAAGTACTCGTCGGCGATGTTGCGGCCGCCGGTGATCACGACCTGCCCATCCACGATGAAGGTCTTGTTGTGCATCCGCTGGTTGAAGCCGCGGAAGTCGGTGGTGAGGTTGAAGAGCTTGGCCGGGAGGTTCTTCCCGATGTTGGTGGTCGGGTTGTACAGACGGATGTCGAGGTTCGGGTGCGCGTCGAGCGCCAGCAGCGCCTCGCCGTCGGCGGCGACCATGAAGTCGTCCACGAGCAGGCGCACGCGCACGCCGCGGTCAGCGGCGCGCAACAGGTAGTCCACGGCGATCAGGCCGACATTGTCGGCCGTGAAGATGAAGTACTGGACGTCAATCGAGCGCTCGGCGGCCTCGCTGAGCCAGGCGCGGGCGACCATCGAGACGTCGCCCTCCTCGAGCGTGTACACACCCGTACTCGTGCGCATCTGCGCGGCCACCGGCGCGAGGTGTTCGGAGAGCCTGGCGGCGGGGGCTTGGATCTGCGCGCAGAAGGCCGCATCGGCAGTCGCGCGACGTGGGGGGTCCGGCGCGCAGGCAGCGAGGACGAGGACGCCGACGGTGACCGCCGGCAGCGGCCACCGCGACGTCCGCACCATCGGCCGAGGCATCAGGCAATCTCAGATCGCAAAGCAGTAGAACAATCCGTTCCCGCCGGTCGCCTGCAGGTTCTGCTGGCTGCAGCCGCGCGAGCCGTGGGCCGAGTTCCACGAGGTCGGCCGCGCACCACCGCCCTGCTTGTCGTGATGACCGACGAGCGCACTCCCCTCCCCGCTGCTCGTCCAATTGGCGCAGGTGGTGTCGGTCGTGTCGCTGGAGGCCGTGCCGTCCGGCATCGAACCCGTGAGGATGTCGTGCATGTTCGGGGAATCGCCGCGGCCGTTCACCATGGCACCACGCTCGGTGAGACTGCCGTCCTTGCCGAGGCCGTTCGACTCGCCGTGCAGCGCCGCGAGGTCCTGCGCCACCATCACGCCCTTGGCGTTGTACCACGGCCCCGTGCCGATGCGGTCGCGGGCGTTGACCGCCGCCGCGCCGCCGCGCGAGACGGTGCTGAGATACGCACGCCACGCCCGATCGCCGATGCCGGCGAGCTCGGCGAGACGCGCGCAATGGGCGTCGGCGCCCGCGAGGCCGCCAAGATCGGCGCCATTGCCGGGCCCAGCACTCGTGATGAAGAAGCTCATGGTGCTGTGCGCCTGCGGTGCGGACGACGGAGCGCCGAGCACGACGCTGCTGGCGACGAGGAGCAATGGACGAAGGGTGCGCATCGGGCCATCCTGTTGGAAAGGGGACATCGGAATGTCCCGCCTGAAGACCGCGGCGGCAAGCGTGGGTCGGCTAACGCCGCGCACGCCACGAGCGTCCGATGGGATAGCCTGATCCTTCTTGTCCCGACGCAGGGGAATCGCGTAGGATCTCCCTGTCTCAAAGCGGAGCCCGTCACATGCTGCTGCGTGCATGCATTCTCATCCTGCTTCCCACGATCTCGGCGTTGGCCCAGGGCCACACGGGCCACGACGAGTCGCCCGCGGCTGCCAGCGCGCGCCTCGGGACCATCAGCTTCCCGAACTCCGGAGCCCCCGCCGCCCAAGCCGACTTCATCCGCGGGGTCCTCTTGATGCACAGCTTCGAGTACGCCCCGGCGGCTGAGGCCTTCCGTGCCGCGCAGGCCAAGGATCCCAGCTTCGCGATGGCGTACTGGGGTGAGGCCCTCAGCTACACCCATCCCATCTGGAACCAGCAGGACCTCGCCGCGGCGCGCGCCGTCCTGGCGCGCCTCGCACCAACGCGCGCGGCCCGCGCGGCGAAGGCCGGCACGCCGCGTGAGCGCGCGTGGCTCGAGGCCGTCGAGATCCTCTACGGCGAGGGTAGCAAGGCCCAGCGCGACACGCTCTACGAGCAGGCCATGGCGCGTCTGGCCGCCACGCATCCCGACGACGAGTCCACCACCTTCCACGCGCTCGCCATCATGGGATTGAGCCAGGGCGTCCGGAACGTGGACGCGTACATGCGGGCCGGGGCCATCGCCCTCCGGGCATTCCATCGCAACCCCGATCATCCGGGTGCGGCGCACTACGTGATCCACGCCTTCGACGATCCGACCCACGCCGTGCTCGGCCTTGATGCCGCCAATGCCTACGCGGCGATCGCACCGGGCGCCGCCCACGCGCAGCACATGACGACGCACATCTACCTCGCGCTCGGCATGTGGGATGGCGTCATCTCGCAGAACGTGCAGGCGAGCGGCCCCGACCGCAGCCGCTGGCAGGCCGGGCATTACACCTACTGGTTGCACTACGGACTCTTGCAGGCTGGCCGCATCGGCGAAGCGGCCGCGCTGCTCGATACCCTCTACGCGCACGCCGGCCCGAATGCACCGGGGCCTCGCCGCGCGGCGCTGGCGCAGGCGCGGGCGCACCAGATCATCGCGGCTGAGCGCTGGGACGACGCGACGCTGCGGTGGACGCTGCGCACGCAGGACATCACGCCGAACGCGCGGGCGGGCGATGCCTTCGCGCGTGGCTATGCGGCCATTCGGCGCGGCGACCTCGCGGCGGCGGCCAGCGTACTCGAGTCGGTACAGGATTTGGCGGCGGGCACGGGGCCAGTCGCGCCGCGCCTCATCGTACGCGAGCTCGAGGCGGCGCTCACGCGGGCACGTGGGGACAAGGCCGCGGCCGAGCGGATGCTGCGTGAGGTGAGCGCCGAGGTGGCCACGCTCCCGATGGAGTTCGGCCCGCCGGACTTCGTGAAACCGCCGTTGGAGCTGCTGGCCGAGTGGCTGATGGAGGATGGCCGTGCGGACGAGGCGCGCCGCGTGCTCGCGGCGGCGGAGGCGGCGACGCCGGGGCGGCTGCGGCTGCGGACGCTCCTGGGGCGCTAGCGCCCCAGGAGAGTCTCGGTGACCCAGCGCCACCAGTCGCGATACGACCGGAGATGCCGGAGGTAGCGCTGAGGTGCCGTCTCCGTGCTGGCGGTGCCGTAGGCCTTGGTCCATCGCTGGTCCGGATCGTGGCGTCCGGCCTGGCGATGACCACTCCACTTTGGGCGCAGCGCGACGCGCCAGAGGAGCCGCGTGGCACGCTCGGACGGGCTGCGCGGCGACTCGCCGGGCGCGATCGCCGCGATGACGTGCCGTTCGACGGCCGCACGCGCCCACTCCGGCGTGGGCGGCGCGAGACGCGCGAGCACGGGATCCGGCACCTGCAGCCCGGCGAGTCGCCGACCCAACCGCAGCGTCCAGTAGCAGGACGTCTGCGCCTTCGCGGCAATGGCTTGACGCACCAGCGCATCCCAGTCGAGTCCCGGCGACCGTGTGAGGAGCGCGACGCTCCGGAAGGTGCGCCAGGCACCGAAGTGCAGCGTGTGCTGCCACGCGAAGTGTACGCAGGCGTGCAGGACCATATGTTCCGGCGAGGGCAGGAGCGCGCCGGTGAATGGCGCGGACGCCGGCCGGGCGTGCCGCCAGAGGTCGCGCTCATCCCACGCGAAGGAGTGATCGTCGGGCATCACCGTCACGTGCATCTCGAGCCGCACGCCGGGAATCTCCGGCGCCACGAACGGCGGACGATGGTGCGCATCCTGCAGCAACTCCAGATACACCGGATCGGTGGTCTCCGGCCAGCCCGATGCGATGATGACGTCGCGGGCGCGGCCCACGTCCGCGCGGTGCACGAGCAGGTCAACGTCGGTCATCGGTCGCGCGCGGAAGGTCGGGTCCGCGTACGCACCCACCGCCGCGCCCTTGAGCAACAACACCGGGATCCCGGCTTCGGCCAGCAGCGTCACCGTCCGCTGCGCACGCACCGCGAGCTGTTGCATCTGCAGTTCGCGGAGCATCACGGGCATCTTCAGTTGATCGCTGATCGCCGGTGGTACGGTGGTGGCGGAAAGCAACCCGCGGCCGAGGACGCTGATGGCCGCTTCCTTGGTCGCGATGCCGAGGGCCCGATCCCAGTCCTGCACGTCCCGCGCCAGGGACTCCCAGTCGGCGGCGTCGAGTGCGGGATCAGCCGAGCGGAAGACGAGGCGGCATTCGGGGGAGACGGGCGCGGAACTCACCGCGAGGACTCGACGCGACCGTGCGGCACTGGAGCGCTGACGCGCGAGGAATCGGGTGACAGCACAGGCTCGCTCGCAGGGGTGGACAGGCGTGACTAGTGTAAGGCGCGGGGATGCGACACGCCAGCGGGCTCCGTAGCTTCTACGCATGCGAACATTCGTCGGTCACCACACGCCTGCTCGTGCGCGACGCCTCGGCGTCTTCGTCGTGCTCTTCACCGTCGCCTGTCTCCCGGCCGCACGCCTAGCCACCGACCCCGCGCCGCCGGTTCGCACCATCGCCGCATTACAGGCCATCGAGCTGGTCGAAGGCAGCGGCGAGATGGCCGAGTGGCATCGCTGCGTGTACGCGCACTACACGGGCACGCTGGCGGACGGCACCAAGTTCGACTCCTCACGCGACACGACACGGCAGGGCACGCCACGCGAACCCATCGCGGTGCCGCTCGGCTTCCGCCGCGTCATCACCGGCTGGGATGTCGGCTTCGACAGCCTGCGCGTGGGCGGCAAGCGGCGCCTGATCATTCCGCACCAGTTCGCGTACGGTCCGCGCGGCCGGCCGCCGGTGATACCTCCCGCCGCCACGCTCATTTTCGACATCGAGCTGCTGGCGGTGCGCGACACCCTGCCGCGCGCCGAGGGAACCACCTGGCCGCGCTGCACGCCGTGGAGCGAGGTCGCGGCGCAGGACTCGTCGGGCGGCTCCCCCTCTTAGACGTGACGGCACCCTCCCTGCCCTCTCTCCCGAGCTGAGCCATGGCCACCGCCAAGAAGAAGCGCGCTCCGAAAAAGTCCAAGAAGGCTGCCGCCGCTCGCACCCGCGGCCTCGACGCCCTCAAACTCGATTCTACGGCGCCGCCCACCGCGGTCAGCGCGCTCGACAAGCGCATCCGCGATGACGGCGGCGCGGTGCTGGCCACCTATCGTGACCCCCTCGGCGGGCGCTGGCAGATCCTGGCCTCGCTGCCCATCGAAATCGTGGCGCCGACGCCCTACCAGCGCGACCTCTCCGACACCCACGTCGCACGGCTGGCCGACGCCATTGACAAGCTCGACCGCTACCTCGATCCCGTGGTCGCGGTGCCAGCCGAGGACGGGCAGTACTGGACGCCCAACGGCCACCATCGCCTGGGCGCGATGCGCCAGCTCGGCGCCAAGGCGATCGTCGCCATCGTCGTGCCGGAACCGGACGTGGCGCACCGGATCCTTGCGCTCAACACGGAGAAGGCACACAACCTGCGCGAGCGGGCGATGGAAGTGGCGCGGCTGGCCGAGGCGTTGGCGGCCCTGGACGCTGGCACGGAGAAGTCGTACAGCGAGGTGTTCGAGGAAGCCCCGCTCATCACGCTCGGCCTCTGCTACATGGAGAATGGGCGCTTCTCCGGCGGTGCCTACCATTCCATCCTCAGGCGCTGCGACCAATTCATGGGCGCGAAGCTGCCCGCCGCCTTGGAGGAGCGCCGTGCCCGCGCGGCGCGACTGCTCGAGCTCAACGAGTACGTGAATGAGGCGGTGAAAGCACTCAAGGAGCGCGGGCTCGA